>NZ_JBFTSG010000034.1:0-97686 GCF_056399885.1 Cupriavidus sp. 01L45
AAGCTGACGCTCGCGATCCTGTTCTGTCTCGTGTCGTGCGTGCTGTTGCTGGCGGGCTTCCGGTTGCCGCCGGGTACCTCGCAGTTGCTGCTGATCGGTTTCGGCATGCTGCTGGCAATGGGTACCTGGGGCCCCGCCGGCGCCATGGTGGTCAATCTCTCCCGCCCCTCGACCCATGCCACCGCGCTGGCGATGCTGACACTGGCCAACAACATCCTTGGCGCCGCGCCGGCGCCTTACCTGACGGGCCTGCTGGCCGACAGGATCGGATTGCTCGGGGCCCTGCAGATGGTTCCACTGATCTCCCTGGTCGCAGCCGCCGTGTTCTTCATCGCCAGGCCGCGCTACCTGCGCGACCTGCGGCTTGCCGAAGCGCGCAATGAGGCAGAGCGCAGCTGCGCCTGAAAACGCACCCCGCCGCTCGCTATGGCGAGCGGCGCCGCGCCCCTCTCCGGCCGTCTTGCCGGCAATTCTGATCCGGTCTTTTTGTCGCCGGTTGCTTCTGTTATGTTCCTCGCACTGCCGGTAACATGCTCTCCATGGCATGCGCCCGGCGCGAAACGCACAAAATGCGCAACACGCAGGATCGGGCACCGTGCCCAATCTCCCGGCAATGCTCATGGACATCCCCGCTTCAAACCTGCCCGCCCGGTCAGGCCCCGCCAAGGCCGCGGCACCCCGCCGCCAGCCGATCCATCCACCCAGCACGAAAAATGCGACTTCCAATACGCTCGCCGGGTGGTCTACTCTAGTGACTTGTGCTGCTGCTGCGCGCCGCGGCAAGGCCGCTCCCAGACTGGCAAGCCAGGCCCGCCGGCACAGCTTCATGGAGGTCACGATATGTTCGGCTTGAGCGCGCTCGACCTGGCACGGATCCAGTTCGGCTTCACCATTTCCTTCCATATCATCTTTCCCGCCATCACCATCGGCATGGCGAGTTACCTGGCGGTGCTGGAAGGCTGCTGGCTGCGCACCCAAAATACGGTCTACCGCGACCTCTATCATTTCTGGTCCAAGATATTTGCCGTCAATTTCGGCATGGGCGTGGTGTCCGGGCTGGTCATGGCTTACCAGTTCGGCACCAACTGGAGCTTCTTCTCGGACTTCGCCGGCAGCGTGACCGGCCCCCTGCTCGCCTATGAGGTGCTGACCGCGTTCTTCCTGGAAGCGGGCTTCCTCGGCGTGATGCTGTTCGGCTGGAGCCGGGTCGGCCCCGGCCTGCATTTCTTCGCCACGCTGATGGTGGCGGTCGGCACGCTGATCTCGGCCACGTGGATCCTGGCCTCCAACAGCTGGATGCAAACTCCGCAGGGATTCGAGATCATCGACGGCCGCGTGGTCCCGGTGGACTGGCTGGCGGTGATCTTCAACCCGTCTTTCCCGTACCGGCTGGTGCACATGAGCGTGGCGGCATTCCTCGCGACCGCGCTGTTCGTGGGCGCCTCCGCCGCGTGGCACCTGCTGCGCCGGCGCGACAACCCGGCCATCCGCAAGATGCTTTCGATGGCGATGTGGATGCTGCTGATCGTGGCGCCAATCCAGGCCGTGATCGGCGACATGCACGGCATCAACACGCTCAAGCACCAGCCGGCCAAGATCGCCGCGCTCGAAGGCCACTGGGAAAACCGCGGCGACGAAGCGCTGCCGCTGATCCTGTTCGGCTGGCCCGACATGAAGCGCGAGGAAACCCGTTTCGCGGTGGAAGTCCCGCGCCTTGGCAGCCTGATCCTCACCCATACCTGGGATGGCCAGATCAAGGGACTGAAGGAGTTCGCGCCGGAGGACCGGCCCAACGCCACCATCATCTTCTGGTGCTTCCGCATCATGGTGGGGCTTGGCATGCTGATGATCCTGCTCGGGCTCTGGAGCCTGCTGCTGCGGCGTGGCGAAAAGCTCTTCCACTCCCGCGCCTTCCTGCGCATGGCGCTATGGATGGGCCCGGCGGGGCTGATCGCGCTGCTGGCGGGCTGGTTCACCACCGAAATCGGGCGCCAGCCCTGGGTGGTCTACGGCGTGATGCGCACCGCCGACGCGGTCTCGCCGCACGGCGTGCCGGAACTGGCGTTCTCGCTCGCGCTGTTCGTGGTGGCCTATTTCTTCGTGTTCGGCGTGGGCATCGCCTACATGATGCGGCTGGTGCGCAAGGGCCCGGTCATGCATGAAGGCGACCCGGAACCCGATGGCGGCCACGGCGTGGAAGGCACTCCGGCGCGCCCGCTGTCCGCCGTGGACGATCCGGGCGATGTGCCGGACGCCGTGGCCTCCGCTAACCGTCTGGCCGATCGCAGGAGCTGATCATCATGGGCATCGACCTTTCTCTTATCTGGATCCTCATCATCTTTTTTGGCGTGATGATGTATGTGGTCATGGACGGCTTCGACCTTGGCATCGGCATGCTGTATCCCTTCGTGCCGGACCGCCATGACCGCGACGTGATGATGAACACGGTGGCGCCGGTGTGGGACGGCAACGAGACCTGGCTGGTGCTGGGCGGCGCGGGGCTGCTGGCCGCCTTCCCGCTGGCTTACTCGCTGGTGCTCAGCGCGCTCTACCTGCCGCTGATCTTCATGCTGCTGGGGCTGATATTCCGCGGCGTGGCGTTCGAGTTCCGCTTCAAGGCCAACGACCGCGAGCGCCACGTCTGGGACAAGGCGTTTATCTGCGGCTCGCTGATGGCGGCCTTCTTCCAGGGCGTTTCGCTGGGCGCGTATATCGATGGCATCAAGGTCAGCGGGCGCAGCTTTGCCGGCGGGCCGCTGGACTGGCTGCAGCCCTTCCCGCTGTTCTGCGGGCTAGGCGTGGTGGTGGCTTATACCGTGCTGGGCAGCACCTGGCTGATCGTGAAGACCGAAGGCAAGCTGCACGAGCGCATGCTGGAACTGACCGGCAAGCTGGCCTGGGTGCTGCTGGCGGTGATCGTGGTGATCAGCATCTGGACGCCGATCTCGCAGCCGCGCATTGCCGAGCGCTGGTTCAGTTTCCCCAACCTGATCTGGTTCGCGCCGGTGCCGCTGCTGGTGGCGTTCGCCATGTACCGGCTGATCCGTTCGTTGCAGCAGCATGYCCACCTGGCGCCGTTCATGTACACGCTGGCGCTGGTCTTCCTGGGCTATAGCGGGCTGGCGATCAGCGTGTGGCCCAACATCGTGCCGCCCGACATCTCGATCTATGCCGCTGCCGCGCCAGCGCAAAGCCAGGGCTTTGCGCTGGTGGGCGCGCTGTTCATCATTCCCTTCATCCTGATGTACACGGTGTGGTCGTACTACGTGTTCAGGGGCAAGGTACGGCATGGGGAGGGCTATCACTGATGGCGGCGACGAACCACGGCGGCCGCGCGCAGCCGCCCAAGCCATGGCTCAAGCGGGTTGGCTGGCTGTTGCTGATCTGGGTAGCCAGCGTGGCGGCGCTGGGTGCGGCGGCCTTGCTGTTGCGCCTGCTGATGGGGCTGGCGGGCATGCATAGCTGAGGCGGCCCGCCGTCACGCCGTCACGCGGAGAGACCACCGTCCACGCCGATGCTCTGCCCGTGGATAAAGCGGCCGGCGGGTGACGCCAGCAACACGGCCAGGCCCGCCACATCCTTCGCCTCGCCGATACGGCGCATCGGAATGCCGGCGGCGAGCCTCGCTTCCTGCTCCGGATTGCCCCACAGCGCCTCGCGCGAGAACTCGGTGCGCACCGGGCCGGGGTTGATCGCATTCACATTGATGCCCTTCGGCCCCAGCTCCAGCGCCAGGCTGCGCACGGCCCCGTCGGTGGCTGCCTTGGTGATGCTGTACAGGCCGAGCATGGCCGAGCCGCGCTTGGCCGCAATGCTCGACATAAAGATGATGGCGCCGTCGCCGCGTCCGATCATCTGCGGGGCCAGCGCATTGACCAGCACAAGGTTACCTCGCACATTGCCGGCCATGGCTTGCTCAAACTCTTCCGGACCCTGGCTCAGCAGTGACCCGGCCACGCCGCTGCCCGCCGCGTTCAGCACCAGCGCGTCCACGCGGCCGTAGGCGTCCAGCGCTTGCCTGGCAAACGCCTGGATGCTCTCCAGGTTGCCGATATCGCAAGCGATGCCTTTGGCCTTGAACCCCTCGCCTTGCAGCGCCGCGGCTACCGCTTCGGAAGCCGCCTGGTCGCGGCCGGACACCACCAGCGCGGCGCCGGAGGCACCCAACGCACGCGCCATTTCCAGGCCCATGCCCTTGGTGGAGCCGGTGATGACGGCAACGCGGCCGGTGAGATCGAACAAGTTCTGCATGATGATTCTCCTGAGGGAAAGTCAGCGCCGCCCGCATCGGTGATGCTGTCGGCCGCACCAATTTAAATGATGCTCAACATCTATTGAATAAATTATGGGTATCATCTAAACTCCGGTCAAGCAAAGTTTTGGCAGGAGAGACAAACATGGCGCGTGCATCACGAGAGCAGGCAGAGAAGCACCGGGAAGCCATCGAGCAGGCTTCCTCCAGGTTGTTTCGCGAACGCGGACTGAACGGCGTGAGCGTGGCGGAACTGATGGCCGGCGCCGGCCTCACGCACGGCGGCTTCTACGGACACTTCTCGTCGAAGGACGCGCTGGCCGCGCAGGCGAGCAAGCGCGCCTTCGAGGAATCCGCGCGGCGCTGGACACGACGCATCGAGCGCGCCGAAGGTGACAAGGGCGTGATGCGCGCCAACCTGGTCGAGCCCTATCTGACCAAGGCGCATTGCGCCAGCCCCGGCGATGGCTGCGCGGCGGTGGCCCTGGCCAGCGACATTGCCCGCGAACCGGCTGACAAGCCGGTGCGCCAGGTCTATATCGATGGCTTCAGGCAAATGGTCGAAGACTGGATGAAGACGGTCGACCACGAAGACCCGGCCGAGCGGCGCAAGCTGGCGCTGGCGCAACTCGCCACGCTGGTGGGCGCGATGACCCTGGCGCGTGCCACCGAAGGCGATGCCCTGTCCGAAGACATCCTCGCCGCCGCGCGAGAGATGCTGCTGGGCCCGCTGGCGCAATAACGAACACCTCACCAAGACCCCAACGCCTCCGGATATCCAATGTTCGCTCAAGCACTTTCCAGCCGGCTCGACCGGCGTGGCATCCACTACGCGTGGCTGATCGCCGCGATCACCTTCAGCGTGATGCTGACCACCTCGGCCGCGCTCGGCCTGCCCGGCGCTTTCCTGAAACCGCTGACGCGCGAGATGGGCTGGGACACCGACCAGATCTCGTCGATCCTGGCCTTCCGCTTTGCGCTGTTCGGCCTGATGGCGCCGTTCTCGGCCATCCTGATGGAACGCTTCGGCGTGCGCAATGTGGTCTGGGCAGCGCTGGCGCTGATCGCAGGCGGCATGGCGCTGGCCACCGTGGCGACCGAACTATGGCAGTTGTTTATCGCCTGGGGCCTGATGCTCGGCGTCGGCTCCGGCCTGACCGCGCTGGTGCTCGCCGCCGTGGTCGCCAGCCGCTGGTTCAGCGCGCGGCGCGGGCTGGTGATCGGCATCCTGACGGCCAGTTCGGCCACTGGCCAGTTGGCCTTCCTGCCCGTGGCTGCCTGGCTGATCGAGCATATGGGCTGGCGCATCGCCGTGCTGCCGGTGCTGGGGGCATGCGCCTTGCTGGCGGTGCTGGTGTTCTGCTTCATGCGCAACCGACCCGGCGATGTGGGCCTCAGCGCCTACGGCGAAGTGCCCGTGCATGCGCCCGCCGCGCCGGTGCAGGCCAGCGCGCCGCCCGCGCCGCTGACCCTGCGCGGCCCCTTCGTTGTGCTGCGCGATGCTGCCCGCAACCAGACCTTCTGGATCCTGGCCGGCACCTTCTTCATCTGCGGCCTGAGCACCAACGGGCTGATCCAGACCCACTTCATCTCGCTGTGCGCGGACTTCGGCATGGCCGCGGTGCCCGCCGCCGGCGCACTGGCGATGATGGGCGCATTCGACTTCGTTGGCACCATCCTGTCGGGCTGGCTGTCGGACCGCTACGATTGCCGCAAGCTGCTGTTCTGGTACTACGGGCTGCGCGGGCTGTCGCTGTTCTGGCTGCCGCACTCCACGTTCACGCTGTACGGCTTGTCGATCTTCGCCATGTTCTACGGCCTGGACTGGATCGCCACGGTGCCGCCCACGGTGAAGCTGGCCGGCTCCGTCTTCGGCAAGGAGCGCGCGCCGATGGTGTTCGGCTGGATCTTTGCGGCCCACCAGGTCGGCGCCGCCACGGCCGCGTTTGGCGCGGGCCTCACACGCACCCTGCTGCTGACCTATACGCCGGCCCTGTACGCGGCCGGCGCGGCCTGTGTGGCGGCCGCCCTGCTGGCGCTGATGGTCCGGCGCACGGCCACGCAATCCAGCGGCGCGTCCAATCAAACAGCAAAGGCATGAGTTTCGCGGCGCCAGCCGCCGCCGCTGCGTTGCCTCCGCCGCCATGACGGGGACAGCGCAGCGCGATTGATGCTCCGCTACGCGCGGCATCCCGGTTTTTCCCCTCCCATCTCCGCACTTCTCCGCTGCCTTCAGAGGCCACCTCCACGGCCGGCTCTTCCTCCAATTCCCGGCTCCCGCCACCCACGCCAGGGTCCGCGCATATGGCGCCGCGCCTGTCGCCTCAAGAATCCAAATAGGCGCATCAGCATTCTTTGCCTCCCTGTCACCCGGGTGACAACCCCTTTTCTTACTCTGCGAACGCGTCGCGGGGAGCGCGATCGGCAGCGCCGGCAATTCGGCGTACCGCTTCAGACAACAGAAAAGAGGGATCGGATATGGCATGGAAACAGCGGGCGCGCATGGCGTGTGGCCTGGCCCTGGCAGGTACGGTAGCGGCATGTGGAGGCGGAGGCGGCGGCAACGACACGCCGGCGACGGCGGCCCCCGAGCAGAGCAACGCGGGGCCGGGTGGCGCCGCCAGCAAGAAGGTGCTGCTGGTCGGTGTGGATGGCGCCACCTACAGCCAGCTGCAGAGCGCAATGGCCCAGCGCAGCCTGCCCAACCTGGCCACGCTGGCGATCACGCCCGCCGCCACCGGTGGCAGGCTCGGCACCACCACCGAGCAGGCTCCGCTCAACGGCCCGAGCTGGGCCACCGTGCTCAGCGGCAGCTGGGCGGACCGCCACGGGGTCACCGACGACGTGGCCGCGGCGGCCGGCCTGAAGGCGCCCAGCGTGTTCCAGTATTTGCGCGGCGCCAGCGCCACCGCAGGCACAGCCCGGCTGCGCCTTGGCGGCGCCACCAGCGCGCCCCTGCTGCCGGCGCTGCTCAAGGCCGACGTCACCGCGGGCAACCTCGATTCGCTGCGCGACTGCAATGCCGATGACAACTGCGTGACGCAGGAGACCATCAAGCTGGTGCAGTCGGGCTACGACGTGGTCTTCGCCCAGTACACGGCGCCCGATGCCGCGGCCGCCGCGCAAGGCTTCCAGGGCGGCGGCTACGCCACCGCGCTGTCGGGCTTCGATCAGGCGCTCGGCAAGCTGCTGGCGGCCGTGCAGGCGCGCCGCCAGGCCAATGCGAACGAAGACTGGCTGGTGGCCGTGACCACCAGCCACGGCCTGGACGCAACGGGCGCCACCACCACGCTGCCGACAGTGCAGAACCGCACCGCATTCATCGCGCTCAACAAGCCGTTCAATGCGGCGCTGGCCAGCAACCTCCCCCCGGCGCCCGCCAATGCAACCGCGCTCTCGGCACTGCCGACCGAAGCCGACCTGTTGCCGACCGTGCTCGCGCATACCGGCGTGGCGGTGCCTGCCGCCTCGTACAAGCTCGATGGCTCGGCCCTGACCGGCAACGTGGGCGTGCGCGCCTTGAGTTCCGTGGTGGGCGCCTACAACGCTTCGCTGCTGCTGTCCTGGCAGAACCCCACCACCGCCGGCGGCGACATGGCGCTGCTGCGCGACGGTGTGCAGATCGCCACGCTGCCGGCCGGCACCACCGGCTACGAAGACAAGACGCTCAACGCGCCCGCCAGCGGCATCTATCGATTCAACTACACGCTGGTGCGCAACGGCGTGCCCGCCTCGATGCTGGCGCAGATCAACTACGTCAAGCCGATCGTGCTGGCTGACACGCTGCGCAACAACCTGTCCGCTTACTACAGCTTCGAGACGCTGCCGGCAACCGACAGCAAGGGCACTACCGCCATCGGCCCCTGGGTCCCCGGCACCGACGGCGGCTCGCTGGGCGGCGATAACTTTGGCGGCAAGTCGCTCAAGGTCGACTCGAGAATCGATGCCTACCAGCTCACGCAGAGCGGCGCCGATATCGCGCTCGCCCCGCAGTTCACCATCGGCTTCTGGTTCAAGTCCGACTGCACCCAGGGCAACGGCACCGGCGAGCCCATCCTGTCGAACAAGAACTATGTCTCGGGCAGCAATGCCGGCATCGCCCTCGGCCTGTTCGGCAGCTGCGAGATCCGCTTCAACATCGGCAGCGGCGGCAAGCGCGACGACATCCAGGGCATGAAGTTCAGCGCCAACCAATGGGCCTACGTGGCTTTGTCGATCAACGCCACGGCCAAGACCTTCAGCGCCTACATCATCGATCCGGTGCTGGGGCTGCAGAAGACCGAAAACAAGGCCATCGCCAACACCGACGTGACCAAGCTCAACGGTCTCGCCACCAAGGTCTGGGGCATCAACGACGATGCCACGCATGCCTATGTGCCAAACAACAGCGGCGCGCTCAAGGGCGTGATGGAGTTCAACGACCTGGCCATGTGGACGCGCCAGCTCAGCCTTGCCGAGCTGCAGACGATCGCCGGCTCGCGCCAGCCGCTGTCCACGCTCAATCCCTGATTCCTCCCACGAGAGCAAACGTGACCATGAAGCCTTCTATTTCCTTCCTCGCACGGCCAGGCTGGCTGGCGGCACTGGCGCTGTGCGCCGCGCTGGCAGCCTGCGGCGGCGACTCCGCCGACAACAAGCCCGCCGATCCGGCTCAGCCGGCTCAGCCGGCCCAGCCCGGACAGCCGCCCGCGGCCACGCCGCAGTTGCGCTGCGCGCCATAGGGCGTCGATTAGCGCCATATGGCACCCCGGCGCCGACCGGACGTCCGGCACAACCCGAACAGACCAGCCAGAAAACAAAGATGAGCCTTCACAGCAGACGCAAATTCCTCAAGATGGCCAGCGGCGGCACCGCCGCTGCCGCGGCAATGGCCGCCTTCCCGCTGTCGATCCGCCGCGCGCTGGCGATTCCCGCCAACAACGCCACCCGCAGCATCCGCGACGTCGAGCACGTGGTGATCCTGATGCAGGAGAACCGCTCCTTCGACAATTACTTCGGCACCCTGAAGGGCGTGCGCGGCTTTGGCGACCGTTTCCCGATCCCGCTGGCCGGCGGCCTCAATGTCTGGCAGCAGAGCTACACCAACCGCATCGTCCAGCCGTACCACCTCGACAGCGCGACCGGCAACGCGCAGCGCGTGAGCGGCACGCCGCACAGCTACCCCGACGCCCAGAACGCCTGGGACCTGGGCCGCATGAACAAGTGGCCCACCTTCAAGAACACCCAGTCGATGGGCTACTACACCAAGAGCGAACTGGACTTCCAGTTCTCCCTGGCCGAAGCGTTCACGCTGTGCGACGCCTATCACTGCGGCTTCCACGGCGGCACCAATACCAACCGCCTGTTCCACTGGACCGGCACCAACGACCCCACCGGCGCCAATGGCGGCCCGGTGATCGACAACAGCGGCGACTCCATGGGCGCCTCCACCGGCGGCTATCGCTGGACCACCTATCCGGAACGCCTGCAGACGGCCGGCGTGAGCTGGAAGGTCTACCAGAACATGCCGGACAACTTCACGGACAACCCGCTGGCCGGCTTCGTGCAGTACCGCAAGGCCAACGAGGCGCGCGGCAATGCCTCCAACGGCAGTCCCTACCCGGCCTATACCATCGCCGACGATGTGATCAACCCGCTTATCAAGGGCATCGGCAACACCATGCCGGACGGCGGCTTCCTGCAGGCACTGAAGGACGACATCGCCGCGGGCAGCCTGCCGCAGGTATCGTGGATCGTCGCGCCGGCGAACTACTCCGAGCACCCGGGGCCTTCCAGCCCGGTGCAGGGCGCCTGGTACACACAGGAAGTGCTCAATGCGCTGACGGCCAATCCGGACGTCTGGAGCAAGACCGTCCTGCTGATCAATTTCGACGAGAACGACGGCTTCTTCGATCACGTGCCGCCGCCGTGCGCGCCCGCTTACGACGCCAATGGCGCGCTGGCCGGCAACTCCACCATCGCCACCGACGGCGAATACCATACCGACAAGCATCCCTACGGCCCCGGCCCGCGCGTGCCGATGTATGTGGTCTCGCCGTGGAGCCGTGGCGGCTGGGTCAACTCGCAGGTGTTCGACCACACCTCGGTGCTGCGTTTCCTGGAGGCACGCTTCGGCATCGCCGAGCCCAATATCAGCCCCTATCGCCGCGCCATCTGCGGCGACCTGCTGTCGGCCTTCAACTTTGTCACCCCCAATAGCGCGGTGCCGCCTGCCCTGTCCAGCCTCACCAAGACCTCGGCCGACAGCGTGCGCACGGCGCAGGAAGCCAAGCCCCAGGTCGCGCTGCCCAGCGTGGACTTCCAGAGCGCCAACCCGGCCAGTCAGGAAGTCGGCACCCGGCTCTCCCGCGCCCTGCCCTATGAATTGCACGTGAGCGGCCGCGAGGACCCCAGCGCGCGCGCCATGTGGCTGCTGTTCAGCAATACCGGCAACGCCGCCGCCGTCTTCCACGTCTACGACCGCCTGCACCTGGACCGCGTGCCGCGCCGCTATGCGGTCGAGCCCGGCAAGCAGCTCAATGGCAGCTGGGACGTCTTCACCACCGACAACGGCAAATACGACCTGTGGGTACTGGGTCCGAACGGCTTCCACCGCAGCTTCCAGGGCGACGTCAGCACCGTGACGGCCGCCGGCGGCACCGCGCCGGAAATCCGCGTGTGCTACGACATTGCCAATGCCGCGGTCTACCTGACCATGATCAACACCGGCGCCGCGGCCTGCACCTTCACCGTCACGCCCGCCGCCTACCGCGAAGACGGCCCCTGGACCTTCGAGATCCCGCCGGGCAAGCAGCTTGACCAGCACTGGCCGGTGGGCCTGCAGGGCAACTGGTACGACTTCGTCGTCACCACCACCCAGGGCAGCTTCAGGCGGCGCTTTGCCGGCCGCCTGGAAACCGGCGCCGACGGAGTGTCCGACCCCGCGCTGGGCAAGCCCGCACGGGCAGTGCCCTGAGCGAAGCCGGGCGGCGGCAGGGGCACCTGCCACTGCCGCCGCCCGTGCCGTCCATCCCTTGCGCCATCGCGCCGCCGTGCCAACGGCGGCGCGATGGCGCGTTGTCACATGAATTGTCATAAATCGCCGCTAGACTGGCGCGCTTGCCTTATTCCCACGGAAATCCCCCATGCTCGGCGACCTGCTGACGACGTTTTATGAAGTGGCGCGGCAGGGCAGCATCACCACCGCCGCCAAGCAGTTGCGCGTGAGCCAGCCCACGGTCACCGGCCGTATCCGCCAGCTTGAAGAGAACTATGGCGTTGAGCTGTTCTACCGGCGCGCCGGCCGGGTCGACCTGAGCGACGTCGGCGTGGCCCTGATGCCGGTGGTGGAGCAACTGATGCAACATGAGGGCAGCGCGGATTTCCTGCTGCGCAATGCCGGCAACCTGCATCTGGGCCATCTCCGCATCGGCGCCACCGGGCCCTATTACATCCTGAGAAGCGTGGCCGCGTTCCGCGAGCGCTACCCCGCCATCGAGATCAGCATCGAGATCGGCAACTCGCAGCAGATGCTGGACGCGCTGTTCGAGTACCGCATCGACGTCGCGGTCTCGTCGCACGCCGTCGACGACGATCGACTGGCCCGCATCACCCTGGCCTCCGATCCGATGGTGCTGGTGGTCAACCAGGGCCATCCGCTGGCACGCGCGCCCAGCGTCAGCCTGGCGCAACTCGCGTCCTGCCACCTGCTGGTGCGGGAGCACGGCTCCATGACGCGCAAGGCCACCGAGACCGCGCTGGACAACGCCGGCGTGCCGTTGCCCGCCAGCACCGTGATCGGCAGCCGCGAAGCCATCTGCGAAGCGATCCGCCAGGGTCTCGGCGCCAGTGTGGTCCCGCTCGGTGAAGTCCCGCGCGACCCGGCGCTGTGCGTGGTGCCGTTCGCGAGCGACCCGCCCGTGCTGCACGAATATCTCTACTGCCTGCAAGGGCGCACGCACACGCGCCTGATCGGCGCCTTCCTGGAATCCCTCGCGCCGCGCGCGGCCGCGTAGGCGCGCACGAAATCCGCCAATAGCGATATTGGAATTCTTGCGCCGCGCTTCATCCCCAGGTCATTGCCGGTACGCATGCTTGCGGCTTTTCCGACCGGAGACGGCGCATGTCCTGCCTTGCCTTGTTTGACCTCGACCACACCTTGCTACCGCTGGATAGCGAATATGAATGGGCACGCTACCTGGTGGAAGTGGGTGCCGCGGATGCGCGCGACGTCGATGCCAACAATGCGCTGTGGCTGGCCGAGTACAGCGCCGGACGCCTCGATTTCCACCGCCATGCGGGCTTCGCCCTGGGCCTGCTGGCGCGCCATCCGCGCGCGCGCCTGGAAGCCTGGCGCGGCGGCTTCATGCGCGACGTGATCGCGCCGGCCATCCGGCCCGAAGCGCGCGCCCTGCTGGCGTCCCACCGCGACGCCGGCGACCTGTGCTGCATCGTCACCGCCACCTGCCGTTTCGTCACCGAGCCGATTGCCCAGGCGCTGGACGTGCCCCACCTGATCGCGGTGGAGGCCGAGCGCGGGGCGCAGGACGAATTCACCGGCGCCGTCGAGGGCGTGCCGAGTTTCGGCGCGGGCAAGATCGAGCGTGTTACGCAGTGGCTGGGCGCCCTCGGCATGGCCTGGGACCAGTTCGGGCGCACGGTGTTCTACAGCGATTCGCGCAACGATATCCCGCTGCTCGAAGCCGTCAGCCACCCGGTGGCCACCAACCCGGATGCCGCGCTGCTCGCCCTGGCGGGCGTGCGTGGCTGGCCGGTGCTGACGCTGTTCGCACCGCCGGTGCCGGTCCTCGCATCGGCCTGACAGGCGGCACGCGTCACGGGGCTTTCACATTACCGGGGGATGATGGCGGGCACGCTTTTATATCCGGACCGGCGCCAGCGCCTATATTGGCGTTAGCGATCATGATGATCGCATCGCCCCAGCCGGCCGCGCCTGGTTTGCCTGGCCGGCACAGATACCAAGGAACCGCTCTCGCCCATGTCCGATTGCCCGTCCCGCGTCAAACCCGCCGCTTGCGGCCCCGGCGCGGCGCGCCGGTCCCACTGACGCCGCCGCGCATGGCGCAGTCACCTACCGCCGACGATGGCCTGGCTGAAATGCAGCAACTGGAGGCCATCCTGGAAGCTGGCGCCGGCCGCCTGCACGCCTGCCGGGTGGGCGAGGCACAGGCACGCGGCCAGCGCTTCCCGCTCTACACCGCCAGCATCGGCTCGAACGATCCGAACGCCCCCGCCATCGGTTTCTTTGCCGGCATCCACGGGCTCGAGCGCATCGGCACGCATYTGCTGCTCGACTATATGCGCATGCTGCTGTGGCGCCTGGAGTGGGACGCGTTGCTGGAGCGCCAGCTGCAATCGGTGCGGCTGTTGTTCATGCCCATCGTCAATCCGGGTGGCATGTGGGCCTCCACGCGCGCCAATCCCAACGGCGTGGACCTGATGCGCAACGCGCCGCAGGACGCGGTCGGCCGCGTGCCGCTGCTTGCCGGCGGGCAGCGCGTGGGGGCATGGCTGCCGTGGTACCGCGGCAGGCGCGGCGCGCCCATGGAGACGGAGAGCGCGGCCGTGCTGCAAGTGGCGGCGCAGCAATTGCAGTGCCGCCCCCTGAGCTTTGCGCTGGATTGCCACTCGGGCTACGGCTGGGGCGACAGCATCTGGTTCCCCTACGCGCGCACCGCCGCGCCGATGGCGCACCTGCCGGAGATGTTCGCCCTGAAGACCATGTTCGAGCAGGCGCATCCGCACCACGGCTATGCCTTCGAGCCGCAGAGCCGCCAGTACCTGCTGCACGGCGACCTGTGGGACTGGGCCTACGACCACACGCCACCCGGCAATATCTTCCTGCCGATGACGCTGGAGCTGGGTTCGTGGCTGTGGATCAAGAAAAATCCCCGCCAGTTGTTCTCGCGCCAGGGCATCTTCAACCCGGTCAAGGCGCATCGCACCGCGCGCGTGCTGCGCCGCCATGCCAACCTGCTCGATTTCCTGGGGCGCGTAGCCTACGCGCCAGAGCGCTGGCTGCCGCAAGGGCAACGCCGGGAGGCACTGCTCGAGCTGGCGACGGCGCAGTGGCAAGACGGCAAGCCCCGATGAGCGACTGGATCCTGCTGCGCGGCCTGACGCGCGAGACACGCCATTGGGGCGCCTTGCCGGGTGTGCTGCAAACCGCCGCCGGCATCAGGCCCATCGCCATGCTCGATCTGCCGGGCAACGGCGTGGAGGCAGCCGGGCGCGCGCCGGCCAGCGTGGCTGCCATGGTGGAATTCATGCGTGAACGTGCCCGCGAGCGGGTGCTGGCCCCGCCCTACCGGCTGCTGGCAATGTCACTGGGCGCCATGGTGGCGGCGGAATGGGCGCGGCGCCATCCGGGGGAGATCGGGGCACTGGTGCTGATCAACACCAGCATGCGGCCGTTCTGCGCGCTGACGGAACGCCTGCCGCCGCGCAACTGGCCCGCACTGCTTGGCATGGCGCTGCGCTGGCACCAAGCCGCTTACTGCGAGCGCACCGTGCACCGGCTGACTTGCAACACCAGCGCGGCACGCGCCGCCGATGTAGCCGCGTGGTGTGCGATTCGCACCAGCGCGCCGGTAAGCCGCACCAACGCGCTGCGCCAGCTGTGGGCCGCGGCGCGTTATGAGGCCGCGTCCACGCCGCCGGCCTGCCCGACGCTGGTGCTGTCATCGGCGGCGGACCGCCTGGTCGATCCCGCGTGCTCGGCGCATCTCGCCGCAGCCTGGCACGTGCCGCACCGCCGCCATCCCTGGGCGGGCCACGACCTGCCGCACGACGATCCGGCGTGGCTGGCCGCCACCATGGCCTGGTGGCTGGCGAGCGGAGGCGTGCGTTAGCGGGGCATGGGGAAAAGACGCCCCGGGGCTGCCCGCGCGCCCCGTGCAGCGCCTGGGGCTACGATGCTGCCGCGGTTGCGCCATGCCCGATCACGGCATGGACACGACGGAAGTATTCAAGAGGCTGCGGGCGCCCGAGCAGGAATCCCTGCGCCTCGTCGCAGCCTTCGGCCAGCAGCAGGCTGAGCTGCTCGTCGGTCTCCACGCCTTCGGCCAGCACCGGGATCGCCAGGCTCTGGCCCAGGGCGAGAATGGCGCGGATGATGGCCTTGGCCTGCTGGCTGCCGGAAATCTCCGCGATAAAGGTGCGGTCCAGCTTGATCTTGTCGAAGGGGAAGGAGCGCAAGGTATCCAGCGAGGAGTACCCCGTGCCGAAATCGTCGATGGCGATGGTAACGCCCAGCGCCTTGATGCGGCGCAGGATGTCCAGCGCCCGATCCTTGTCGCCGATGATGGTCGACTCGGTGATCTCGAGTTCGAGCCTGCCGGCAGCCAGCCCGGTTTCCTCCAGCACGTGCGCCACCATGGTGACCAGGTTGCCGTGGGTAATCTGCACCGGAGACAGGTTGACGGAGATCTTCCTTGGATAGGTCCACTGCGCGGCCTCCCGGCACGCGGTACGCAGCACCCACTCGCCGATTGGCAGGATGGCGCCGCACTCTTCGGCCAGCGGAATGAAATTGTCCGGCGGAATCAGTCCCCGCTCCGGATGGTGCCAGCGCAGCAGCACCTCGCAGCCGATCACCTCGCCGCTGGCGATGGCAGTCTGCACCTGATAGTCCAGCACGAACTGGTGCGCGGCGATGGCGGTCCACAGCTCGCCGGCGAGCGCGCGGCGCTCGCGTTCCGCCTCGTCCATCCGGCTCTCGTAGAAGCAGATCGACTCCGACAGGCTGCCCTTGGCGCGATACATCGCCAGGTCGGTGTTGCTGACCAGCTGGTCGCGATGGGCCCCGTCGCCGGGGAAGATCGCGATGCCGATGCTGGCGCCCGTGGTCAGGTCGAAGCCGTCTAGCCGCACAGGTTCGCTCAGGCAAGTCACCAGGCGGGCGGTAAAGTCGCTCAGCTCGGCCTGCCGCTCAAAGCGCTTGACCGCGATAAACTCATCGCCGCCGATGCGCGCGATGAATTCACCCGCCTCCAGCTGGCCGGCAATGCGCCCGGACACCGCCTTTAGCACCGTGTCGCCGGCCGCATGGCCATGCAGGTCGTTGATCTCCTTGAAGCGATCCAGGTCGATACCCAGCGTGGCCACCTGGCAGCCCTGCTTCTGCGCACGCAGCAGTTCTTCATCCAGGTAGTCGTTGAAATAGCTGCGGTTGGGCAGCCCGGTCAGGCCATCGTGGCGCGCCATATGATGGATCTTGGCTTCGATGCGGCGCTGCTCGGTAACATCCTCGCAGGTGGTGACCCAGGAGCCGTCGGCCATGGCGCTGTGCGACAGCGCCATGGCGCGTCCGTCGGGCAGCGCCTCCACGCTGCGCCAGTGCTTGTGGCGGCGCAGGATCTCGCGGTGCCGCTCGTAGAGCGCCTGCGCGTATTGCTCGCCGCGGCCATCCGGCTGGCCTGCCTCGGGCTGCGCATCGCCGCCGGGGAGGCCCGCCAGCGCGCCCGGCGCCGCGGCTTCGCTCTCGTGCGCGCCTGCCATGGTGCGGCACAGGGTGAGGAAATTCGCGCCAGGCGCAAGCGCCTTGCCGGCGCCCTGGAAGACCTCCTCCATCCTCCTGTTGGTCAGGATGACGATGCCCTCCGGATCGAACAGGCATAGCCCCTGCGACATATTCTCCAGCGCCAGGTCGAGCTTGCGCGTCACCTCGGCAATGCGCTCGGCATCGGCCTTTTGCTGGGTCATGTCGCGCGTGACCTTGGCATAGCCGATCTGCTTGCCGGTGCGATCGAACATCGGCGTGATCAGCACGTGGGCCCAGAAGCGGGTGCCATCCTTGCGCATACGCCAGCAGCCCTCGGCCACGAAACGGCCCGTCTCGCGCGCCAGTTGCAACGCTTGCTCGGGCAGCCCGGAGTCACGGTCCTCCGGGGTATAGAAGCAAGAGAAATGCGCGCCCAGGATTTCATCCTGCGTATAGCCCTTGGCCCGTTGCGCACCGGCATTCCAGCTGCTCACGCTCCCCGCGGGGTCCAGCGCGTAGATCGCGTAATCAGTCACGCCGAGCACAAGTGTGCGAAAAAGTTCGGTCTCGCCGGGAGGGCCTTGGATGTGAAGCATGTAGGGTGCATGTGGAGGGCCGATGCCGCCGCGCGCACCCTCCACCTCCGCAAGGAGGACAGCCTGCGCGCACGTGGGCATCGACGGAACCGGCTCGGCCGGCGTGCCGGGACATCGCTACCTATAACGGCAAGCCGGGTCCGAAATTTACCCTTGCCCCGGCAAATCGCAGCCTTGCGCGTCGCAAGCCGGGCCGCCCGCGCCATCCGTGCCACCCGCCCCCTGCTGCGCGACCGCACGGGCAAGGCTGTCCTGCCATGCGGCCGCGTCGCCAAGATACGGACCCACGTCGAGCACGGCAAAGCGTCCGTCCCCGCGTTCGAGCGCGAACGTGGGAAAGCCCTGGCCGCCCAGCCGGTTCAGCAACGCACGGCTGTCGGCCATATGCGCCTGCGTTTGCCCCGCGCCAATGTCCAGGCAGAGATCGGCGAAACGCTGCGGGTCCAGTCCGGCTTGCACGGCCACGTCGCCGAGCACATGCGCATCGGCGATGCGCCGCCCCTCCACGTAGTGCGCGTGCTGCAGGCGCGCCAGCAAATCGGCGGCAGCCTCCACGCCGCCCATCGATTGCGCCGCCAGGATCGCGGTGGTCGGCGGCGTGGAGTCCATCACCGCTTGCTCGTCGCGCAGCAAACCCTCGAAATAGCGCTCGCCGAACGGCTGGCCCGTCAGCGCCGCGATACGCCTGTCATGCGGCATCACGTAGTCGCGCCATTGCGGCGAAATGCGGCGCCGGTTCGCGCCCGTCATCATGCCGCCGCCGTGCAGCGCCAGTGCCAGCCCGGGCACCGCGCGCGCGGCGCGCACCAGCGGCGCGGCGCCGTAGCACCAGCCGCACAGGGGGTCATAAATGTAATGCAGGGTGAGGCCGGACATGATCGATGCGTTCCCGTGACTTGTCGTGTTCAATGCGGCGCGCCGCCGTTATTTTGCAGGCCAGGTCATCTCGCCCTTGATGACCCTGGCGCTCAGGTCGAGCGACTCCACGCCGCCCAGCTTCGGATAGTGCTGCTGCATCGCCGTGCTCAATGCCTTGGCATCCGACGCCTTTGCCGCCTCGCGCTCGAACGTGCGCAGGTAGTCCCGCGTGAAACGCACCGATGCCAGCGTCTGCGGCGCCTCGTCCAGGAAGTGCCCCGGCACGACCCGCGCCGGCTTCTTCGCCTCGATGCGGCCGAGCATGGCAATCCATTGCTGGCGCGAAGCAGGCGTCTGGGTATCGGCAATCCAGACATGGCTCTTGCCGAAGACCACCACACCGCCGGCCACTGTCTTGAGCGCCGGAATCCACACCACGGTGCGGGCCGGCGCCGGACCATCCAGGCCCAGCACTTCCAGCTTTTTGCCTTCGAGCAGGATGGTATTGCCGGCCAGCGGCTCGGGCAACACCAGCGCCCTGGGCGCATTCTCCTTCAGGATCGGCGACCAGTAAGCCTGCTTGCCTGCCATGGAAGCCTGGATCGCCGCCACCGTCTGCGGCGTGGCGACGATCTTCGCCGCCGGAAACGCGGCCTTGATCACGTCCAGCCCGAAATAGAAATCCGGGTCGCTGTGACTGATATAGACGGTGGTCAGGTTCTTGCCGCTGGCCCGGACCCGCTCGACCAGCGCCTCGGCATCGTTGCGCTGGAACTGCGCATCGATCAGCACCGCGTCGCGCGCGCCAGTGACCAGTTCGGAGGAGACCGGGAAGATGCTGTTGGTACCGGGGTTATAAACCTCCAGCTTCAGCGCGGAAGCGGCAATGGCGGGCGCGCCGCCAACGAAGCCCAGGCACAGTGCAGTGGCGGCCAGGCCGCGTAAGAAACGGGTCAGACTAGGATTGAAGCGCATGAAAGGTCTCACGTTGCAGGAAATCAAGGAAAACGCGAGCTTAAGTTGCGCCGGTCGATACAAAAACCCCATAAAATGATCATATTTGTTGCATATATCGATCAAATAAACGATCGACCATCCCGAGCCTAGTTGCGGCCTGAATCCCAAGCCCCGCTTCGCGCAACACGCCCCGGCAATAGTTCGGTTCCAGCCGTGTGGAGCGCCCGCAAGGGCGGGCCACACCCCAACGCGATGCGAAGCGAGCCGTGTAGGTGTACCAGGCCGTATGGGGCGCCTCGGGATCCGGTGAAAAGAGCGGAAAAGAGGGACCCATGTTTGAGTATCGCCTTAAGGCGATGCGAGTTTGGGTCCCGGCCGCTCTTTTCRCCGGATCCCGAGGGGGTGTCGCCCCATCCGGCGCGCCTTCTTTGCCTACTTTCTTGGCAAGACAAGAAAGTAGGTCGCCTCCCCGCAGGGGAGGTGAAACTGCCTTTGACTTTAGGCTTTTGAAGTYGAAGTTGAAGTTAAGCAGTTAACGAGTTACAAAAAGACCCCCCAAAAAATCAATTCTCCGCCCGAGCCGGCCGAGGCGCAGCCACAGTATTGCCCCCATCACGCATCAACGCATTGGCATCATCAATCCATTTCTGAAACCGCTCCACCGCATGTGCCTTCTGCTCCGGCGTTGTCAGGTTGGCAATAATGACAGTCAACGCCAGTCCAGCCTCGTTATTGGCGTCATGACGCGCATTGCGCTCCCTGGTCGGCGGGTTCTGCCAGTGATCGCCATAGCGCTTGAGCATCTCGACCACCTGGGCCTTGGGCGGATGCTCGGCCTGCACCTGCCGCACCAGCGCCAGCCATTCCTGCTGGCGCTTGAGGCGTTCGGCGTAGCGCGCCTCGGCGCCTTGCACCACCGGAGCCATGGCGTGCCGGATGGTGGCTTCCTGGTCACTTGAAAAGCGCCCGTAGACCAGCCGCGCGTAGTCCATTATCTTGTCGAAGCGGGCCTCTTCGCGCGCCGCCGGGTCCGGGCGCAGGTATTCCTTGCGGTACTTGGCGTTGGCATCGGCGAATTTCTTCTCCATGCGGGCAATCTGGTCCGGGGTCAGCGTCAGCAACAGGTCGGCCACGTCGGGCGTGGAGCGGTCGAACGCTACGCGCGCCAGCCGCTGGGCGTCGTCCTGGATCTTGCCCACTGCCGCGGCGGATACCGGTTGCTGCACTTCGCTTTTGGCCTGCCGCAGCAATCCGGCGATCTCGGGCAACTGGTCCTTGCGGTGCCAGGCAAAGAAGCGGGCGATGGCATCGCGCGTCAGCGGTTCCTGGCTGGCGGTAACGTCGACGTAGTTGTCGATCCACCAGTAGGCCAGCCGGTCGCCCTGCTGGTAGCCCAGTTTCATGGCGCTGCAGGCCGTCAGGGCGAGCACGGCCGTGGCCAGGAAGAGGCGCCGGATCCGGTCCCCGCGCAGGTGGGGAAACGTCGTCAAACGGCGTAAAACGCCCATGATAGAATCCTTTTCCGCGCGTTTGGGTGCCTGTTCGCGCCCGCCATTCCGGGTCGCCGCAGGCGTTACCCCGCGCACCGGGGCTGGGGCCAGGACCCTGGCCGACGCTACGCGTCCCCGGCCATCGCGGGGGAGCGCTTCAAACGGGTTTTTGGACACACTCACTTAGGACCCTCCTTGTGAATATCGTCATTCTCGCTGCAGGCATGGGCAAACGGATGAACTCCGCGTTGCCCAAGGTACTGCATCCTCTCGCTGGCCGGCCATTGCTCGCGCATGTGATTGATACGGCGCGCAAATTGTTGCCGACGCGGCTTGTGGTGGTGGTGGGACACGGCGCCGAGCGCGTGCGCGAAGCCGTTGGCGCGGAAGACGTCGCCTTCGCCCTGCAGGCCGAGCAGCTGGGAACCGGTCACGCCGTGGCGCAGGCGCTGCCGCTGCTCGATGACAGCCAGCCCACGCTGGTGCTTTATGGTGACGTGCCGCTGACCGAGCCGTCCACGCTGCAGCGCCTGGTGGCCGAGGCCGGCAACGGGCGCTTCGGCATCCTGACCGTAGAGATGGATGATCCCGCCGGCTACGGCCGAATCGTGCGCGAAGACGGCCGCATCGTGCGCATCGTCGAGCAAAAGGATGCCAGCGAGCAACAGCGCGCCATCCGTGAGATCAATACCGGCATCATCCTGGCGCCCACTGGCCACCTGCGCCGCTGGCTGTCCACGTTGCGCAATGACAACGCCCAGGGCGAGTATTACCTTACCGATACCGTCGAGCGCGCGGTCGCGGACGGCGTCGAGGTGGTCTCGGCACAGCCCGCCGCGCTGTGGGAAACACTTGGCGTCAACAGCAAGGTGCAACTCGCCGAGCTCGAGCGTATCCACCAGCGCAACCTGGCGCAGCGGCTGCTGGAAGCCGGCGTGACGCTGCTGGACCCGGCGCGGATCGATATCCGCGGCGAACTCACCTGCGGGCGCGACGTCACGATCGATGTCAATTGCGTGTTCGAGGGGCGGGTGCACCTCGAAGACGGCGCGCATATCGGCGCCAACTGCGTGATTCGCAACAGCACCGTGGGTGCCGGCGCACGGGTGCAACCGTTCTGTCATTTCGAGGATGCCAGCGTCGGCGCGGAAGGCCGCATCGGCCCGTACGCGCGCCTGCGCCCCGGCACGGTGCTGGCCGAGGACGTGCATATCGGCAACTTCGTCGAGGTCAAGAACAGCCAGATCGCGGCGCACAGCAAGGCCAATCACCTTGCCTATGTGGGCGACGCCACAGTTGGCTCGCGCGTCAATATTGGCGCCGGCACCATCACCTGCAACTATGATGGGGCCAACAAGTTCCGCACCGTGATCGAGGACGATGTCTTTATCGGCTCCGACACGCAACTGGTCGCCCCGGTGACCGTGCGCCGCGGAGCCACCATTGGCGCCGGCACCACGCTGACCAAGGAAGCGGCGGCCGACAAGCTGACGCTGTCGCGCGCCAAGCAAATGACCATCGATGCCTGGCAGCGGCCGGTCAAGCAAGCAAAAAAATGAGTCCCGCCGCCGACCTGCCCGGATAAGGGCGGGCGGCACGGGCAATCCTCGGGCGACGGCGCCGCCGTCCTCGCAGCAATCATCCGGTGCGGCCGTGTCCGCACCCCGTGGGAGAAGAATATGTGCGGCATCGTCGGCGCGGTTTCCTCGCGCAATATCGTTCCGGTCCTGATCGAAGGCCTGCGTCGCCTCGAATACCGCGGCTATGACTCTTGCGGCGTGGCGGTGGTGCGCGATGGCGCGCTCGAACGCGCCCGCACGGTGTCGCGCGTGGCCGACCTGGACGAGCAGACCCGCGCGTCCGGCCTGTCCGGCCTGACCGGCGTGGCGCACACGCGCTGGGCCACGCACGGCAAGCCCGACACCACCAATGCCCACCCGCACTTCTCGGGCGAAACCATCGCACTGGTGCACAACGGCATCATTGAGAACTACGAGCCGCTGCGCGAAGAGCTGCGCGCCGCCGGCTATGGTTTCGAGTCGCAGACCGATACCGAGGTCGTCGCCCACCTGATCCACCAGGTCTACACATATCCGAGCAGCGCCACGCGCGGCGACCTGTTCGCCTCGGTGCGCGCGGTGACCAAGCGCCTGCACGGCGCTTACGCCATCGCCGTGTTCTCCAAGGATCACCCTGAGCGCGTGGTCGGCGCCCGCGCCGGTTCGCCGCTGGTGGTGGCGCTGGGCGACAACGAGTCGTTCCTGGCTTCCGATGCGCTGGCCGTGGCGGGCACCGCCAACCGCATCATCTATCTGGAAGAAGGCGACGTGGTGGAGATCACCCGCGAGGGCGCCACGATCCACGACGTGCACGACCACCTGGTCGAGCGGGAAGTGCGCGTGGTCGAAACCCACGCCGCTGCCGTGGAACTGGGCCCGTACCGCCACTTCATGCAAAAGGAGATCTTCGAGCAGCCGCGCGCGCTCGGCGACACGCTGGAAGGCATCGAAGCCATCACGCCGGAACTCTTCGGCGCCAATGCGCAAAGCGTGTTCAGCGAAATCGACAACGTGCTGATCCTGGCCTGCGGTACCAGCTACTACTCGGGCTGCACCGCCAAGTACTGGCTCGAATCCGTCGCCAAGATCCCGACCCAGGTCGAGGTGGCGAGCGAGTACCGCTACCGCGAGACCGTGCCGAACCCGCGTGCGCTGGTCGTGGTGATCTCGCAGTCCGGCGAAACCGCCGACACCATGGCCGCGCTGCGCCATGCCAAGTCGCTGGGCCACACCCACACGCTGGCGGTATGCAACGTCGCCACCAGCGCCATGGTGCGCGAGACCGAGTTGCGCTTCCTCACCCGCGCCGGCACCGAGATCGGCGTGGCCTCGACCAAGGCCTTCACCACCCAGCTCGCCGCGCTGTACATGCTGACGCTGGCGCTGGCCAAGGTGCGCGGCAAGCTCACGGCCGAGGCCGAGGCCGCCGCACTGGCCAACCTGCGCCACCTCCCTGTGGCGCTGCACGGCGTGCTGGCGCTGGAGCCGCAGATCATCTCCTGGTCCGAAGACTTCGCGCGCCGCGAGAACGCGCTGTTCCTGGGCCGTGGCCTGCATTACCCGATTGCCCTCGAAGGCGCGCTCAAGCTCAAGGAAATCTCCTACATTCATGCCGAGGCTTATCCCGCCGGCGAACTCAAGCATGGCCCGCTGGCGCTGGTGACCGAGGCCATGCCCGTGGTCACGGTGGCGCCCAACGACGCCCTGCTGGAAAAGCTCAAGTCCAACATCCAGGAAGTGCGCGCCCGTGGCGGCCGGCTGTATGTGTTCGCCGACAGCGACACCCACATCCAGTCCACCGATGGCATCCAGGTGATCCGCCTGCCCGAGCACTACGGCGACCTCTCGCCGATCCTGCACGTGGTGCCGCTGCAACTGCTGGCCTACCACACGGCCTGCGCCCGCGGCACTGATGTGGACAAGCCGCGCAACCTGGCCAAGTCGGTCACGGTGGAGTAAGAGAGGCAAGCCGCGCCGCCCGGCATGGCCAGGACTGCCTGGCCGGGCCGGTGGCATCGCCGGCATTTGCAAGTGCGCTTCCATGTTGGCGGCAACGCAAGGGCGCGCGCCCGATGTGGCGCGCCTTGCCAGCCATGTTCAGATACTGCGTCCAGCATGGCCTCGGCACCCGCCGCGCGCTATCGGTGAGTTGCCTACTTTGGTATCCACCAACGTCGCGGCGGCGCGGCGCGCGCTCGCTTGCCCGCGCGCTCCAGGGCTACCGGTGTTCGGCAGAGCGGAGAAAGCTCGACGAGATTTCCCGCGTCAGAAGATCGAACGATTCCATTTCATCGTCGGACAGTCCGCCCGCGCAAACCGTCGTGCCCCAGTCTCCGCAGATCATCGCGACACAGCGGTTCTTGATCATCACGGGCGCCACCAGGATGGACCTGGCATCGGGCATCTGCTCGCGATACCAGCGCGGCACGCGGTGTGCCAATTCCTTGTCGAAGGAGTCTTCGAAGAGCAGGGGCTTGTGCGCGATGGCCGCGAAGTGAAAGATATCGGGGACAAATCCCTCTTCAAACGATAGCGCCTCCATCTTCTCGCGCATGCCTTCGCCAAATCCGACGCGCGCCCCAAAGCGTTTCGCCATCGGATTGAGCAGCATGAGAAAACAGTGCGAGAAATTCAGCGCCCGCATGGCCGATTCGAGCACCAGCGGAGCCAGTTCGGATACCGGCAGTCCGCTGCCCTCGCGCTGTACCTCAAGGAGACTCTGCTGGAGCCGCTTGAGCGCATCCTTGGGCTTGCCTGCGTTCCGGGGAGGGTTCGCATCGCCCGCATCGTCTGTATCCGGGGACTCCGCATGTGCCATGGACACGTTCAATGCCAGGGCCTGCTTCACCGCGCCTTCGACCGCGGCGGTTTGCAGGCCCAGCGCCTCCGCGTGAGTCAGGAGCAAGGCCTGGACGGCTGCCTCGGGCGCATCGCTGGCGAGCATTGCGGCGGCCCGGGCGGAAACGTCGGCGATGGCGCCCAGCCAGTCGGCATGGGATTCCAATACGGAATCCGCATCGAAGCGCTTGCGCAGCATCGAGTTCGCGATCACGGCAGGCAGGCGCCATTTAATGGCCGCCGCCTCCGCGATATCCTCCAGGGTCACGTCAAGGACTCGCTGGCAGGCTTCGCTTTCCTGCATGGCATCTCCCTCGCACAAGGCCCGGATCTGTTCCCATTCTTCAGGAAAGTAGAAAATGAGGAGAAGGCGGCTCATGTGGTGCATCAGCGTGCAAACGACGGCCTCCTCGGCCTGTCCGATGCCTTGCGCGTTGCTGAGCGAGCGCGTGAGCTCGCCTGCGATCAGGGCCTGCTTTAGCTCGTGGGAGGCCTGGGGGCGGTTGATTGCCACGCCGGAGAAATAGTCCAGCAACTGGACCCCCAGCGTGAGATGGCTGATCGCATCGACGCCCAGGACCAGGATGGCGCGCGACACCGTCGTGACCTCGCCCCCGAAAGAGCGGTACATGGCGGAGTTGGCCAGGCGAATGACCTTTTGCGACAGGCTGAAGTCGGAGAGCACGGCAGCGGCCATCTCGCCGACGCTGATATCGCTGCTCAGCGTCTTGAATACGTTGTCGATGCAGAACTGTAGCGTGGGGAAATCCCCTTGCTGGGCCATCCGGTTCCATAGCGCATCGAAGAACTGCTTGTTTTGCATAGCGGCGTCTACTTCGAGAATACTTGCGAGCTGCCAAGGCGCAGCTTTCCGCTTTGCGTTTGTTTCACGAACTGGACCGGGCTCATTGCCTTTGCGTAGCGCCACCCCTGTACCAGCTCACACCCTTGTTCGGCCAGCAACTGGCTTTGCTCCTTTGATTCCACGCCTTCCGCGATGGCGACCAGCCCGAGTTCCCGCGCCAGGGACAACACGGCAAACACAATGGTCCTGGCGTGCGGCGAGTCCATCATGTCCGCGACGAAGCTCCTGTCGATCTTCAAAGCCGAGAGCGGGAAGCGGCGAAGGTAAGACAAGCTGGAATAGCCCGTCCCGAAGTCGTCCACCGCGAACCGGACTCCCAGGGCGCGCAGCTCCATCAGCAAGTCCTGGGCCGCTTCGGGGTCGGTCATCAGTGCGCCTTCCGTGATCTCCAGGACCAGCCGGTGCGAACTGATGCCGGCGTCCTTGATCGCCCTTCTGACGCTATCCGCGAATCCCGGGTGCCTGAACTGAACCGGCGAGACGTTGACGGATATATATCCCACATGCAGGCCCAGCGCATCCCAGCTTGCCAGCTGCGCGCAGGCGCAGCGAAGGGCCCATGCCCCAAGGTGGTTGATGAGGCCGTTATGCTCCGCAACCGGGATAAACACGCTCGGGGGGACTGGCCCCGTCGGGTGCTCCCATCGCATCAGCGCCTCGACTGCGCAGACCTCGCCTGAACCGGGCCACACGATGGGCTGATAGTGGAGAAGGAACTCGCCGTTCTGGACGGCCTCGAACATGCCCTGCTCTATCCGGAACTGTTCGTCCAGGCGATGCTCAAGCTCCGGCGTGTAGACGCAATAGCGGTTCTTTCCCTGCGCCTTTGCGTCATACATGGCGAGGTCAGCGCGCTTGAGCAGTTGCGACTCGGACTGATGGGCGTGCGTGCCGAAGGTCAGTCCGAGGCTGGTGGTGACACGGATCTGGCAGCCTGCGAGATGAAAGGGCTGCCTGCAGGCATGTATCACTCTTTCAACCAGGCCGATGGCCGCCGCTTCCGATGCGATCCCGTCCAATAGCAGCACAAACTCGTCGCCGCCCAGCCGCGCGACCACATCCTTGGGGCGAACGGCGTCCAGCAGCCGCACGCTGACTTGCTTTAGCAAGGCATCGCCGAATTCATGGCCCAGCGAGTCATTCACCTTCTTGAACCCATCGAGGTCCATCAAGGCGACCGCAAACGGCGTCTTTCCCGTTCCGTCTTCGGCAAAGTAAGCGGAAATGCGCTCGCGCAGGAATGCGCGGTTGCCCACGCCGGTCAATGGGTCGCGAAAGGATGCCTCGATAAGTCGCTGTTCATTGTCAACCCAGTGCGTAATGTCGTAGCCAAACAACAACAGACAAACACCGCCGTCTTCATTTGCGTACCGGCAGACCCGGAGGTCCAGCCATCGGCTTTCGCCCACCCCGCCGGAGAACCGGATCCGGCCGCGCTGCCAGGAACCCTCTTGTTCGCAGGCCAGGAGCAGCTCGGCGAGCTGTTCGCGTTGTTCGAACGAGACCACATCCAGTATCGAGGACTTGAGCAGGTATTCCCGGGGAAAGGCCAGCAACTGAGCCGATGCTTCCGTTGCCAGCATGATGTAGCCCGTGACATCGATTTGCAGGGCAAGTCCGCCTGTGGCTTCGAGCAGCGCCCAGGCGTCGCGCGCCGATACATCGGCCGACGAGGGCGTGCTCCGGTCGGATGCTGGCCATCCAGGAGGCTCGTCCGCTAGCACAGCATCATACGTAAACGACGTCATGGAGCTCTTGTTGAAATCCAGGCTGGATTGAGAATCCCGATAATTAAACGCCGCCGGCGCGGCTTGGTGCCGCCATGCCGGGCATTGGTCTTTGTCACGTGCGCGGCCGTCCCTGCCTTTAAAGTGATTTTAAATGCATGTTGACCATACAACGCATGTCAGTTTAACGCTTAACCGCGACGGCGCATTGTCTCAAATGCGTTGGGGAATTGGAGATCGCGTTGCCGTGGCCGGCGCCGCGCCGGCCACAACCCGCCGGGCCCGTGTTTTCCGGGCAAGACGGGCCACGTGAACCCCTATGGACTGGTGCCTTAGAATGCGGGACAAACAACATCGGAGACCGTGCATGCTGTGGAAATCGACCCCGTCCCTGAAAGACCTCCAGGCCCGTCACAAGGACACCGCCGTCGAGCAACTGGGTATCGAGTTCACCGAGATCGGCGAGGCGTCGCTCAGTGCGCGCATGCCGGTGGACCGCCGCACCGTGCAGCCGCATGGCATCCTGCATGGCGGGGCTTCGGTGCTGCTGGCCGAGACGCTGGGCAGTTGCGCCGCCAGCCTGTGCCTGGATAGCGCAACGCAATACTGCGTAGGGCTCGATATCAATGCGAACCATGTGCGCGCGGCGCGAACCGGCTATGTGACCGGCACCGCCACCCCGGTCCATATCGGCCGCACCACCCATGTGTGGGCCATCGACATTCGCAACGACGAAGGCAAGACGGTGTGCGTCTCGCGAATCACCATGTCGATTCTTTCGCGCTGAAAGCCGGCCGGTCGGGTGCCGTGCAGAGTTTTTTATTTCCGGCTACACTGCGCCCCGCACTGTAGCGGATGCCAATCGAGGCATCCCGGCAGCGGCGGGGTGGCAGAGTGGTTATGCTACGGTCTGCAAAGCCGTACACGGCGGTTCGATTCCGTTCCCCCGCCTCCAGCAAGGCCCTGATTTTTCAGGGCTTTTGTTTTTTCTGTTGATATCGGGTTCCACCGGAAGGCGATTGCCGACGGTCCGGTCGAACTCGCCGGAAGCAATTCCCAAAACCCGCGGAAGTCCCTTCAGGCATCCATGCCGCGCGCGCAGAAGCGCAACCTCCGCGCGCCGGCTCAGGATCCGCTCCCCCCTGTCTCTCCCGGCATGACGCACACAAACGAGCGCCGCATTCGGCGAATCAGATACGCGTTATGCCGTTTGCCCGGCTGGAACATGTCGCCCGAATCATGTAGTGTGAAGTCAACGCAGTCCATCCATGACAACCTCCGCCATCGTGCGTGGCGGGGAGATAAATGCAATGACAAGAGATCTGCGTCTTCGCGTCGCACAACCGGCCGATTGGCCGGCGATCGCGGAAGTCCTTGAAACCTGTGGCCTCGCCAGCGACGATCTCGATCCCTCGCTGGCGTTGTTCCATATTGCCCTGCTCGACGGCGCGATCGTCGGTTGCGCCGCCGCCGAAGGCTATGGGGAAACCATTGTCGTGCGTTCGGTCGCCGTGCTGCCGCCCTACCGCGATCATGGCATCGCCTCCCATATGGTTTCCGCCGTGCTGATGCGCGCGCGCGCCAACGGCTGTACGCGCGCCGTGCTGCTGAGCGCCACTTGCCCAAGCTACTTTGCCCGCTACGGGTTCTCTCTGATCTCGGCGGATCGCCTGGCGCCCGAAGTGCGCGCCTCGCGCGAGTTCCGGCGCCAGGAGGGGACGTTGCCGCTGTGCATGTGCTGCGAGCTGAAATGACCTGCATGACGTATCGATGAACCAGCCGAGCCAGACAAACCAGACAAAGCAGACAAGACCAGAGCCTTTCGGATACCTGGTCTATATCGGCCGTTTCGAGCCCTTCCACAATGGCCATTTCGCCATGCTGCGCCAGGCGCTGGCACAGGCCCGCACGGTGATCGTGGTGCTGGGTTCGGCGGGCGGGGCCCGTACCGTGAAAAATCCGTTCACCGCCGGCGAGCGCCGCCAGATGATCGAGGGCGCGGTGGCCGGATGGGATGCCGCGCGTGTTGCCGATCTGCGCTTCGTGGCGGTGCGGGACTATGGCGAGAGCGTGCGCTGGACGGCTGCGGTGCGCGCGGCAGTGGACGCCGTGCCGGACGTCCAGCCGGCATTGGCGGCGGCTGCGCAAGATGCCCCGCGCGTCGGCCTGTTCGGGCATTTCAAGGGCGCGTCTTCGGGTTATCTCAATGACTTTCCCGGCTGGGACCTGGTGCCGCAGCCAGGCTTCGGGCAGTTCAATGCGGCCGACGTGCGCCAGCAGTGGTTCGAGCAGCAGGGCGAACTGGGCGAACTGGTGCATGTACTGCCGCCGCCGGTTGCCGCCTTCCTGCGCGAGTTTGCCGCGGGCGGGGCCTTCGCGACCTTGCTGGCGGAATATCGCTTCCTGCAGGACCACAAGATGCGGTGGGCGGCCGCGCCCTATCCGCCGGTGTTCGTGACCGTGGATGCCGTGGTGCGCTGCTGTGGCCAGGTGCTGCTGATCCGCCGTGGCGGACAGCCGGGCCGTGGCGCATGGGCGCTGCCCGGCGGCTTCCTCGATCAGCATGAACGCGTGGCGGATGCGGTCCTGCGTGAACTCGACGAGGAAACGCGCTTCGGCTTGCCGAAGGCGGCGTTGCAGCAATCGTGCCGCGCCCAGGCGCTGTTCGATCACCCCGAGCGCAGCCTGCGCGGACGCACGCTGACCCACGCCTTCTTCTTCGACCTGACGCTCGATGCGCTGCCCGCGGTGGCCGCGGCCGACGACGCGGCCGCGGTGCGCTGGGTGCCGCAGCACGAACTGCTGGCGCTGGAGGAGCAGATGTTCGAGGACCACTTGCTGATCCTCGATCGCTTCCTGCACCTGTTCGACGGCGAGGCGCGGCCAGCAGGCTGATTCGCCTTGTGGCGGGACGCCCGCCGGATCGCCGGATGGCCTGGTGGCCGCCGAGGCAAGCCTGCGCCAGCGCGCCGGCGGGACCGTTCGCCACCACGCGGCCTGCCTCCATCACATGGCCGCGATCGGCCAGCGCCGGGGCAGCCCGCAGCCAAAAGCATGCCTAGTGGCTGATCATCCAGGGCCGTCCGGCCGGATTTCCTTTCGGCGCATTCGCCGCCGCGCCGGGCGCCCCGGCCAGCGTCACCTTGCTCCCACAGCAACCACAACCCGGCCCATGCCCGCCGCGCGCCGATTCGCGCGGCGCGGCGGCGCTGCGCTCGTTGATGGCATGCGCCCGGCGCGATGCCGCCGGCATGCTGGCCAGCGATGGCGCGGCAACCAGGGCGCGGTCGGCGAAGCCGCCGCAGGCAGGGCAGGCGCATGGTTCGTCGCGTCGCGCGATGGGACGCATGGCGGCGAAATCGCCGCAGCCCGGGCAGCGGTAATCGTAGGTTGGCATCTGGCAGTCTCCGTGTCTCGAATGTTCCCGGGCGCGCCGTGGTGCGAGGGCACGCCCGGCAGTGCCGTCAAACGTCCGGCGAAATCGGCAGGTCCACATCGCCCGTGATGTGCTTCACGGGCCCTTGCGCGCTCGGCCGGATATCGAAATCGAAGATCTGAGTCGGCAGCCACAGCGTGGCGCAGGCATTGGGAACATCGACCACGCCGCTGATATGCCCCTGCACCGGCGCCGTGCCCAGGATCGAGTACGCCTGCGCCCGCGAGTAGCCGAACCTGGTCATGTACTCGATGGCGTTCAGGCAGGCCTGGCGGTAAGCCACATGCACATCCAGGTAATGCTGCTGGCCGGCCTCGTCCACCGAGATGCCTTCGAAGATCAGGTAGTCGTTGTAGTTCGGCGTGATCGGGCTGGGTTTGAAGATGGGATTCCTGATGCCGTACTTGGCCATGCCGCCCTTGATCAGGGACACGCGCATATGCACCCAGCCGGCCATTTCGATGGCGCCGCAGAAGGTGATTTCGCCATCGCCTTGCGAGAAGTGCAGGTCGCCAACCGACAGGCCAGCGCCGTCGACATAGACGGGGAAATACACCTTGGCGCCGCGCGAGAGGTCCTTGATGTCGCAGTTGCCGCCATGTTCGCGCGGCGGCACGGTGCGTGCGCCGTGCGCCGCGGCCTGGTCGCGCGCATCGCCCTGCAGGCGGCCCATGTGCGCCGTGGCGGCGAAGGGCGGGTTGGCCAGCGCCGGCACGCGATCGGGGTCGGTGGCGATGAAGTCGATCTCGCGTTTGTTCCAGGTCTCCAGCAGCGATTTGTCCGGCATGCAGCCGATCAGCCCAGGGTGGATCAGGCCGGCGAAGTTGACGCCGGGTATATGGCGCGACGACGTGTAGAGACCGTGGAAATCCCAGATGGATTTCTGCGCGAGCGGGAAGTGGTCGGTCAGGAAGCCGCCGCCGTTTTGCTTGGAGAAGAAACCATTGAAGCCCCACTGGCTCTCCGCCTTGGCACCGATGTCGAGCAGGTCCACCACCAGCAGGTCGCCGGGCTCGGCGCCTTCCACGCCGACGGGGCCGCTCAGGAAGTGAACGATGGACAGGTCGATGTCGCGCACGTCGTCGGCGGAGTCGTTGTTCTTGATGAAGCCGCCGGTCCAGTCGTAGGTTTCCAGGATGAAGTCGTCGCCGGGCCTGACCCATGCGGCCATCGGGATGTCCGGGTGCCAGCGGTTGTGGACATTGGGATTCTCGTACGGGGATTCGGCCAGATCGACCTTGATCAGGGTGTCCGTCATGACATGCCTCCTGGTGGGTGTTGGGCGTGAAGAAATCGTGGAAGAAATCGAAAAAAAGGCGCTGCCGGCTAGACCGAAAGCAATTGCCGGATGCGCTCGACGTCGGTGCCGTTGCGCTGGGTCTCGTGCACGAAGCGGCCGCCTTCGATCACCAGCAGGCGGTCCGCCACATCGAGCGCGAAGCTGAGCACCTGCTCGGAGAAGACGATAGTGATATCGCGCGTGCGGCGGATCTCGTTGAGCGCGCGTGCGATGTCCTTGATGATCGATGGCTGGATGCCCTCGGTGGGTTCGTCCAGCAGCAGCACCTTGGGATTGGCCACCAGCGCGCGCGCTATCGCCAGTTGCTGCTGCTGCCCCCCGGAGAGGTTGCCGCCCTTGCGCCGGCGCATCTCGAACAGCACCGGGAACATGGCGAAGATTTCCTCGGGGATGCGGCGGCTCTTGCCTTGCTCCATGCCGGTCAGGATGTTCTCTTCCACCGTGAGGTGGGAGAAGATCATGCGGCCCTGCGGCACATAGGCCAGGCCCGCGCGCACGCGCCTGTAGCTTTCGTCCTGCGCGACGTCTCGCCCGTCCACGCAGACCTGTCCGGAGCGCACCGGCAACATGCCGATCATGGCCTTGAACAGCGTGGTCTTTCCCATGCCGTTGCGGCCCATGATGGCTACCGTCTCGCCTTGCGCGGCAGCGAACGACACGCCGTGCAGCGCTTCGCTTTGTCCGTAGTTCACGACCACGTTGTCGACTGTGAGCATGCTGGTCTCCCTGGGCTCAGTGGCCAAGATAAACGTCGATCACGCGCGGATCGTTCTGCACCTGCTCCATCGAGCCTTCGGCGAGGATCTTGCCCTGGTGCATCACCGTGACCTTGTCGGCGATGCGCTTGACGAAATCCATGTCGTGCTCGATCACGATCACCGCGCGGCCGCGGCTGATGCGCTTGAGCAGTTCCGCGGTCTGCTCGCGCTCGCGCACGCTCATGCCGGCGATGGGCTCGTCGAGCATCAGCAGTTGTGGCTCCTGCATCAGCAGCATGCCGATCTCCAGCCATTGTTTCTGCCCGTGCGAGAGTTGCGCGGCCTCGCGCTCCAGCGCATCGGCCAGGCCGATCTCGTCGGCCACGCCGGCCACGCGCTGGCGCACCTCGGGCGTGGTGCGGAACGTGAGCGCGCCCAGCACGCCACGGCCGCGCGGGAACGAAACCGCGAGGTTCTGGAACACGCTGAGGTTCTCGTAGATCGAAGGAGTCTGGAACTTGCGGCCCACCCCGGCGCGCACGATCTGGTATTCGGGCAGGCCGGTCATCTCGCGGTTGCGGAACTTGATACTGCCGCCGGTGGCGCGGGTCTTGCCGCACACGAGATCGAGCAGCGTGGTCTTGCCGGCGCCGTTGGGGCCGATGATCACGCGCAGCTCGTCGCGATCGACATACAGCGTGAGCTTGTCGATGGCCCGGAAGCCGTCGAAGGAAACGGTCAGGTCTTCCACCGCCAGCATGAAATCGGTATTGCTCATGGCGTCTTCCTCGCTTTGGACGGATGGCTTCAGGCGGTACGGCCGGGAATCCCTTCGGCGGGCGGCGTCGGTACTGCGGGCGAAGTCGCCTCCACAGCCGGGTCGGCGGGATCGGACGGGCTGCCGATGGTCCGGCGGCGCGACATGTACTTGCTGTAGAGGCCGGCCAGCCCGTCGGGAAAGGCCACCACCACGCCGATGAACAGCGCCGCCATCAGGAACAGCCACAGGTCGGGAAAGCTCTCGGAGAAATACGTCTTGCCGAAATTGACCAGCAGCGTGCCCCACACCGCGCCCACCAGGCTCATGCGCCCGCCCACGGCGGCAAAGATCACCATTTCGATGGAGGGCACGATGCCGACGAAGGACGGTGACATAAAGCCCACCTGCAGCGTGAACAGCGCACCGCCCACCGCCGACAGCGCGGCGGCCAGGCAGAACACGAAGACCTTGAACATGGCCACGTCGTAGCCGGAGAAGCGCACGCGGTCTTCCTTGTCGCGCATCGCCAGCAACAGCACGCCGAGCTTGCTGCGCTGGATCCCGCGGCACACGGCGATGGCGCCGAACAGCAGCGCCACGTTGGCGAAGTACAGGATCACTTTGGCGCCGTCGCTGCGGATGTCCCAGCCCAGCATGGTCTTGAGGTCGGTGATGCCGTTGACGCCGCCGGTATAGCCCTGTTGGCCGATGATCAGCACCGAGAGGATCAGCGCCACCGCCTGCGTGATGATGGCGAAGTACACCCCGCCCACGCGCCGGCGGAACATGGCGAAGCTGACGATAAAGGCCAGCGCCACCGGAATCGCGATCACGCCGGCCAGCGCAAATGGCAGGTGGCGGAACGGCTCCCACCACCACGGCAGCGCGGTGAGCTGGTTCCAGTCCATGAAGTCGGGGATGCCGGGCGTGGACTGGATCGCGGTGCTCTTCGCGTCGGACGCTTCGAGTTTGAGGAACATCGCCATGGCGTAGCCGCCCAGGCCGAAGAACACGCCCTGGCCAAGGCTCAGCACGCCGCCGTAGCCCCACAGCATGACCAGGCCAATGGCGACGAAGGCGTAGCTCAGGTACTTGCCGATCAGGTTGAGCCGGAACACGTCGAGCGCCAGCGGCATGACGACAAGGAGCGCCACGGCCAGCACAAGGTAGCCGGCGAATTCGCCGCGCAACAGGCGGGCGGTGGAAGAGGAGGGCGACATCACAAGCTCCTGTGCAGGTTTGGTGAGTGGCGGCGCAGCGGCGTCTTCAGCGCCGCACTGCCGGCGCGAACAGGCCTTGCGGACGGATCATCAGGATCGTCACGATCAGCAGCAGCGTCAGCACGCGCGCCATCGACCCGGTGAGGAAGAACTCGCTGATCGATTGCGCCTGGGCAATGCCGAATGCCGATGCCACCGTGCCGAGCAGGCTGGCCGCGCCGCCGAAGGTGACCACCAGGAAGGAGTCGACGATGTAGAGCGAGCCGCTGGTGGGGCCGGTGGAGCCGATGGTGGTGAAGGCCGCCCCCGCCACGCCGGCGATGCCGCAGCCGATCGCGAAGGTGAGCCGGTCGGTTCGCCGCGTATTGATGCCGGCCGCGTTGGCCATGGCGCGGTTAAGGGTGGTGGCGCGTACCCGCAGCCCCCAGCGCGAGCGATACAGCGCCAGCCACACCATGCCCGTGACGAACAGTGTCAGCGCCATCACGAACATGCCGTTGATGGGGATATCCAGCCCCGGCGCCGGCGCCCACGAGCCCATCAGCCATTCGGGCAGCGTGGGGCTGACCTCCTTCGGGCCGAAGGTGGAGCGGAAGGTTTGCTGCATGCCCAGCGACAGGCCCCAGGTGGCGAGCAATGTGTCGAGCGGGCGGCGATAGAGATGGCGGATCAGTGCCCACTCGGCCAGCCAGCCGGCACAGAACGCCAGCGCGAAAGCGGCGCCGATGGCCAGCGGAAAGTAGAAGGGCATCCACGACGGCGCGAGGCGCTCGGTCAGCGTGGACGCCAGGAAGATGGTGTAGGCGCCGATGGTCATGAACTCGCCATGCGCCATGTTGATCACGCCCATCTGACCGAAGATGATGGCCAGGCCCAGCGCCATCAGCAGCAGTACCGAGAACAGGCTCAGGCCGGCAAAGCCCTGCATCAGGCCGATATTCAGCATGTCGGATAGATTCATGTCGTGCTCCGCCATCGGGGAGAAGAAAGGGTGCCGGCAGCGCAAATCGAAGCTGGCGAGAAGCGCCAGTGCCGCTTGCGATGCCCGACGGTGCTTGCTCCCTCTCCCCTCAGGAGCAGAGGGTTGGGGAGAGGGGGGGCAAACCGGTGGTCAGTCAACCCGCTTACTGGTAGCCCTTCGGGAACGGATTGGGCGGAATCAGCGAAGGCGATTCGGCTACCACCTTGAACTGCCCGTCGAGCTGCGCCAGGCCCACGCGCGTCTTGCTCCACAGGTGGTGGTTGGGGTCGACCTTCACATAGCCCTCCGGCGCGGTCTTCAGCTCGATGCCGGGGGAGGAGGCCACCACCTTGTCGATATCGAAGCTGCCCGCTTTCTCCACCGCGGCCTTCCACAGCCAGGGGCCGAGATAGGCCGCCTGCGTGACGTCGCCGATCACCGACTTGCCGCCGTACTTGCTCTTGAAGGCATCCACGAAAGACTTGTTGTTGGGATTGTCGAGCGACTGAAAGTACTTCATGGCGGCGTAGAAACCGGCGATGTTCTCGCCGCCGATGCCGAGCACTTCATCCTCGGTCACCGAGATGGTCAGCAGGAATTGCTTGTCCGCCGTAATGCCAGCGGCCTTGAGCTGCTTGTAGAAGGCCACGTTGGAGCCACCCACCACGATGGCGTAGATGCAGTCCGGCTTGGCGATCTTGATCTTGTTGATCAGCGAGTTGAAGTTGGTGTGGCCAAGCGGGTAGTACTCCTCGCCCACCACCTTGAGCTTCTGGAAGTTCTCGATATGCTTGCGCGCGATCTTGTTGGAAGTGCGTGGCCAGATGTAGTCCGAGCCGATCAGGAAGAAACTCTTGGCGCCTTTCTGCCTGGCCGCCCAGTCCAGGCCCCAGATGATCTGCTGCGTGGCTTCCTGGCCGGTGTAGATGACGTTCTTCGACTGCTCCAGCCCTTCATAGAAGGTCGGGTAGTAGAGCAGGCCATTCTCCTTCTCGAAGATCGGCAGAACCGCCTTGCGCGAGGCGGAGGTCCAGCAGCCGAACACGGCCGCCACGCGGTCGTTGACCAGCAGCTTCTTGGACTTCTCGGCGAAGGTGGGCCAGTCGGAGGCGCCGTCTTCCTTGATGACCTTGATCTTGCGCCCGAGGATGCCGCCCGCCGCGTTGATCTGGTCGATGGCCAGTTGCTCGGCCTGGATCGAGCCGGTCTCGGAGATTGCCATGGTGCCGGTGGCGGAGTGCAGCTGGCCCACGGTGACTTCGGTGTCGGTGACGGCCAGCCTGGTGGTGTTCGCTACCGAGGTAGGCACCGCGGCGCGCGCCTGGCCGCTCAGGCCGGCCATGCCCGCAAGAGACAGGGCCGGCAGCGCGGCGAGGCCCTGCATCATGCGGCGCCGCTGCGGCGAGACGGCATCGGCATCTTGGGAGGGAGGGGAACCGTTCGTTTCTTTGTCACGCATGATTGACGCTCCTTGGAGGCGTGGTGAGGTAGGACGGCATTGGCCACGCACGTTGACCGAATACGTTGACCGCATACGATGGCCGGATAGGCAATGAATCACCCTGTGGCCGGATCATGGTGCAGTGCAACCGCGCCTTCCATACGTCATTCAACGTAGGCGCATGCGCAGCCCGGCTGCGCTACGATTCGCGCGCCGCGATGCATCGTGGTGCACGGCACGGCTCTTGCATCTGCCCGGCACGACCCACGCGAGCGTCTTCTGGAGTCCCGACCCCCATGCCAGCCGCCAGCCAGCCCGTACAGCGCATCAGCAAGATCCGGCGCGACTACAACCGCTGGGTGGCAGACGAGACGCTGGAGGACTACGCGCTGCGTTTTGCACCAAGGACGTTCCGCAAATGGAGCGCCTTTCGCGTGGCCAATACCGCTTTTGGTGCGGTGGCCTTCCTGGCGCTGGAAGCCATCGGCGCGGCCATCACGCTGAGCTATGGCTTTACCAACGCCATGTGGGCTATCGGCATGGTCAGCCTGGCGATCTTCCTGACCGGGCTGCCGATCTCCTATTACGCGGCCCGTCACGGCGTGGACATGGACCTGCTGGCGCGCGGCGCCGGCTTCGGCTACCTCGGGTCGACCATCACCTCGCTGATCTACGCCAGCTTCACGTTTATCTTTTTCGCGCTGGAAGCGGCCATCATGGCGCAGGCCTTTGAACTGTTGTTCGGGCTGCCGCAATCATTGGGCTATCTGCTGTCGGCCATCGTGGTGATCCCGCTGGTCACGCACGGGGTGACGCTGATCTCGCGCATCCAGCTGTGGACGCAGCCGCTGTGGCTATTGCTGCTGGTGCTGCCGTATGCGGTGATCTGGTGGCGCGAGCCCGGGCTCTACACCGATTTCCTTTCCTTCAACGGGCGGCTGGCGGAAGGCGACGGCTTCTCGTGGCACGCCTTCGGCGCCGCGGCCACGGTCACGTCCGCGCTGATCGCGCAGATCGGCGAGCAGGTGGATTTCCTGCGCTTCATGCCGGAACTCACGCCGCGCAACCGCTGGCGCTGGTGGAGCGCGCTGATCGCCGCCGGGCCCGGATGGATCGTGCTGGGCGCGGCCAAGATGGCGGGCGGTGCACTTCTCGCCTTCGTCGCGCTGCAGGCCGAGGTGCCGATCGCACACGCGCTGGAGCCCACCCAGATGTACCTGGCGGGCTTCTCGCGCGCGCTCGGGGGTGCGTGGCCGGGCTGGGCGGCGGTGGTGCTGACCGGCCTCTTCGTGTTGCTCTCGCAAACCAAGATCAACATCACCAACGCCTACGCCGGCTCGCTGGCATGGTCGAACGTGTTCGCACGGCTCACGCACAGCCATCCGGGCCGGGTGGTGTGGCTGGCCTTCAATGTGCTGATCGCGGTGATGCTGATGGCCATGGGCGTGTTCGAGGCGCTGGAGCAGGTGCTGGCGCTCTACGCGCACCTGGCCGTGGCGTGGGTCGGCGCCATTGTCGGCGACCTGGTCATCAGCAAGCCGCTCGGGCTGTCGCCGCGCACCATCGAGTTCCGCCGCGCTTACCTGTTCGATATCAACCCTGCCGGCTTCGGCGCGATGATGCTGGCGTCGGCGGGATCGATGCTGGTGCACCTGGGCGCGTTCGGCGAGACGCTGCGGCCGGCTTCGATCGGGGTGGGGCTGGTGCTGGCCATCGCGATCCCGCCGGTGATCGCCTTCGCTACCCAGAGCCGCTATTTCATCGCGCGCTCGCCGGTGGACTTCGGCCCGCGGCACAAGGTGGTCCGCTGCACCATCTGCCGCAATCCCTTCGAAGTGGAGGACGTAGCAGCTTGCCCCGCGTATCGCGGCCCGATCTGCTCGCTGTGCTGCACGCTGGACGCGCGCTGCGGCGACCGCTGCAAGCCCGGCGCCAGCGCGCAGGAGCAGATCGTCACCGCGCTCACGCGCGTGCTGCCGGCCGGCACGCCGCCGGTGATGGCGCGCCGCATCGGCCAGTTCTGCCTGGTGCTGGCGGGCATGGTGTTCGTGTTCGGCACCTTCCTGTGGCTGCTGTACACGCAGGAGCAATTGTCGGGCGCGCTGGCGGCGGCCACGTTGCCGCGCGCCGGCCTGTTCCTCAAGATCTTTGCCGGGTTGCTGCTGTTCGCGGCGGTGGCGGCGTGGTGGCTGGTGCTGGCCAACGAAAGCCGGGGCGTGGCGCAGGAAGAATCGGAGCGGCAGAACATGCTGCTGCAAAAGGAAATCGACGCGCACCGCCATACCGATGCCTTGCTGCAGGGCGCGAAGGAAGTCGCGGAGAAGGCCAACGTGGCCAAGAGCCGCTTCATCACCGGCATGAGCCACGAGATGCGCGCGGGGCTGAATTCGATCCTCGGCTATTCGCAACTGCTGTTGCGCGCGGGGCCGCTGCCGCCGGCATTGCGCGAAGACGTACGCACCATCGGGCGTGCCGGCGAGCATCTCTCCAGTCTGGTCGATGGCCTGCTGGAACTGTCGCGCATCGAGGCCGGCAAGCTGCGCCTGGCGCAGGAAGCCGTGGCGCTGGAAGGCCTGTTCGATGAACTGGTGCGCATGTTCCGCCCGCTTGCCGCGGCGCGCGGGCTGGCCTTCCATTACCGCGTGGAAGGCGTGCTGCCTGCGTACGTGCACGGCGATCCCAAGCGGCTGCGGCAGATCGTCATCAATCTGGTCAGCAACGCCATCAAGTTCACGGAGCAGGGTGCGGTGACGCTCGCCGTGCGCCACCAGCGCGAGATGGCCACCATCGTGGTGAGCGATACCGGTCCGGGCATCGACGCGGCCGACCAGGAGCGCATCTTCGACCCGTTCGAGCGGGCCTGTGGCCACGACGACCGCGACGGCATCGGCCTGGGGCTGGCCATCGTGCGGCTGCTGGCCGACCTGATGGGCGGCGAGATCCGCGTGCGCAGCGCGTCCGGTGCCGGCAGCGAGTTCACGGCACGGCTGTACCTGCCCGCCGTGACGGCGCCGGTGGCGCGCCGGGTGCCCGCGCAGCGCACCCGCCTGCCGGCCGATGCGCGGGTGCTGGTGGTGGACGACCGCGCCGCGCATCGCGCGGTGCTGCTCGGCTTCCTGGCGCCGCTGGGGCTGGCGGTGGATGAGGTGGGGGAGGGCGCGGCGGTACTGCCGGCGGTGCAGCGCTTGCGGCCGCAACTGGTGCTGCTGGACCTCAACCTGCCCGATGCGTCCGGCTGGGACCTGTGCCGCCTGCTGCGCGCGCGGGAACGTCCGCCGCTGGTCGTGATCGTCTCCGCCAATGCGCACGAGAACACCGAGGAAGCGCGTGCCACGCACGGCTATTTTGCTTTCGTCAGCAAGCCGGTGCGCGAGGTGGAACTGATCGAGGTGGTCCGGCGCGCGCTGGCGAGCGCGGTGCAGCATGAGAGCAAGGCCGCCGCCGTACACGCGCTGCCATCGGCCGAGCTGCTGCGCGAGCTGCTGCTGCTCGGCGCCACCGGGCGGCAGCGCGCGCTGGAGGCGCAGCTTTCCGAGCTGGCCGAAGGCGCGGACGCTGCCGCCGCATGGGCGGCCCGCATGCTTGCACTGGCACGCAGCGATGGCGCTGCACTGACTCACTCACTTGGCGAGGCGCTTCATGAATCCCGCTCCTGACCTGCAGACCCGCGTACTGGTGGTGGACGACAATGCCGACGCGCGCGGCTTCCTCACGCGCGCCCTGGGCGGCGAGGCCATGGCGGTGCATGCCGCGCACAGCGGCGACGCCGCGCTCGATGCGCTGGCGCTCTTCGAGCCCGACGCGGTGCTGCTCGACGTGGACATGCCGGGCATGGACGGCTTTGCCACCTGCGCGGCGCTGATGGACCGCCATGCCGACCTGCCGGTGATCTTCATGACAGGGCTGGGCGAGACCGGGCATATCGTGCGCGGATTCGAGGTGGGCGCGTGCGACTACGTGACCAAGCCGGTGGCGATTGCCGAGGTGGTGGCGCGGGTGCGCTCGCATGCCGCCAAGGCGCGCCTGGCGCGCAGCGCGCGCGCGGCCGTGCTGGGCAGCGCGGTGGCGATGCTGGCGGCCGATACCGCTGGYCAGCTGATGTGGATGAACACCAGCGCCGCGGCCTTGATGCAGGCGCAGGGCTGGGTGGCCTGCCTGCCCGGCGCGCCGTTGCCGGCGCCGCTGGTGGCAGCGCTGCGGGCGCTGCAGGAGGATGTGGCCGCGCCGGGCTTGCTGCCGGGCGGGTTGTCCCTGCGCCGGCTGACAGGCGCGACGGCGGGCGTGATGGTGGTGGAACTCGCCGCGCATCCGGTGCACGCGGCCACGAGCGCGCCGCCGTCGGAACTGACGCCGCGCGAGGCCGAGGTGATGGTCTGGGTGGCGCGCGGCAAGACCAACCGCGACGTGGCCGAGATCCTCGGCATGAGCCCGCGCACCGTCAACAAGCATCTCGAACACATCTACGAGAAGCTCGGGGTGGAAACCCGCACGGCGGCCGTGGCGGCCGCGCAGCGCGGGCTGGCGTAGTGCGTCAGTGGGTCATGCGTGCCGGTGCGCCGCGGTGGCGCCGTCATGATCGCAGCGGTGGATCTCCACCGTCACGTGCACCAGTTCTTCGTGGACCGACAGCGCCTGCCTGACGCGCGCGGGTGTCAGCGCGGCGTCGTGCGTGACCAGGCTGGCGATGACGGCGAATTTCTGCTTGCCCACGCGCCATACGTGCAGGTCCGTCACGCGCGTGCCTTCGGGGCCCTGGTCGAAGCCGGCCAGCACCTCGCGCACTTCCTCCACCACCGGGTGATCCATCTCGCGGTCGAGCAGCACCGTGCCGGTCTGCCTGAGCAGGCCCAGTGCCCAGTGGCCGACCAGCGCGGCGCCCACCAGCCCCATCACCGGGTCGAGCCAGCCCAGGCCGAGCCACCAGCCGCCGGCCAGCGCCAGCACCGCCAGCACCGAGGTGGCGGCGTCGGCCAGCACGTGGAGGTAGGCGGAGCGCAGGTTGAGGTCGTGATGTTTGCCGTGATCGTGCCCGTGATCATGGGCGTGGTCGTGGCCGTGGCCGTGGCCGTGATCATGATGGGCGCCACCGAGGATCAGCGCGCAGCCGAGGTTGACCAGCAATCCGACGATGGTCACCGCCATGGCTTCGCGGTAGTGGATGGCCTGCGGGCTGAACAGCCGCTCGACCGAGCCGAACACCATCAGCGCGGCCACGCCGAGCAGGAAGATCGCGCTGGCAAAGCCGGCCAGCACTTCGATCTTCCACGCGCCGAAGGCAAAGCGCTTGTCCGCGGCATAGCGGCGCGCCGCGGCGTAGGCGAAGGCGGTGAGCCCGATCGCCAGCGCGTGCGAGCTCATGTGCCAGCCGTCGGCCAGCAAGGCCATCGAGTTGAACCACAGGCCGGCGGCGATTTCGGCGACCATGGTGACGGCGGTGATCAGCATCACCAGGCGGGTGCCACGCTCGGCGGCGCGGTTGCCGGTGTCGAATACGTGGCTGTGGGTCCAGCGGGACAGGTCGTTGCTATGCATGGCTTTCCTTGGGGGTGTCGCAAGGGTATCAGTCCCGGCGTTGCAAAGCCGCCTCATCCCTGACGGCGGTGTGGGTTGCTGACACAAGTCTCTGCTATCTTATGCGCCCGACCTGCCGCTGGCGAACCATCCCAAGAACCGCACTCATGCAAGCAACTAGCACCACGCCAGACGCCGTCGCCCCCGCCGCCATTACCTTGCGCCAGGCCTTCTGGTACTGGCTCAAGCTGGGCTTTATCAGCTTCGGCGGGCCCGCCGGGCAGATCGCCATCATGCATGAGGACCTGGTCGAGCGGCGCCGCTGGATCTCCGAGAGCCGCTTCCTGCACGCGCTCAACTACTGCATGGTGCTGCCCGGCCCGGAAGCGCAGCAACTGGCGACCTATATCGGCTGGCTGATGCACCGCACCTGGGGCGGGGTGATCGCCGGCGGGCTGTTCGTGCTGCCTTCGCTGCTGATCCTGATGCTGCTGTCGTGGATCTACATGCGCTTTGGCGAGGTGCCGGCGGTGGCGGGCGTGCTGTACGGCATCAAGCCGGCGGTGACGGCCATCGTGGTGTCCGCCGCCTGGCGGATCGGCTCGCGGGCGCTGAAGAACAGCTGGCTGTGGGCGATCGCGGCGGCCTCGTTCGTCGCGATCTTCGCGCTCGGGTTGCCGTTCCCCGCCATTGTGCTGGCCGCGGGCGTGATCGGCCATGTGGGCGGCCGGTTCGCGCCGGCGCGCTTCACCAGCGGCGGCGGGCATGGCGCGGGCAAGGCCGGCTTCGGGCCTGCGTTGCTGGACGACCACACGCCCACGCCGGCGCATGCCGTTTTCACCTGGAAGCGATTCGCGCGGGTGCTGGCGGTTTTCCTGGCGATCTGGGCCCTGGCGACCGGCGCGCTGGCATGGCGCTACGGCTGGCAGGGCACGCTGACGCAAATGGGCTGGTTTTTCACCAAGGCCGCGCTGATGACCTTCGGCGGCGCCTATGCGGTGCTGCCGTACGTCTACCAGGGCGCGGTCGAGCATTACCACTGGCTTACCGCGCCGCAGATGATCGACGGGCTGGCGCTGGGGGAAACCACGCCCGGACCGCTCATCATGGTGGTGGCCTTCGTTGGCTTTGTCGGCGGCTGGACGCATACCGTGCTCGGCGCCGATGCGGCGGTGGCATCGGCCATGGCGGCGGCAACGGTGGTGACCTTCTTCACCTTCCTGCCGTCCTTCCTGTTCATCCTGCTGGGCGGCCCGTTCGTGGAAAGCACGCACGGCAACCTGAAGTTCACCGCGCCGCTGACCGCCATCACGGCGGCGGTGGTGGGCGTGGTCGTCAACCTGGCGGTGTTCTTTGCCTATCACGTGCTGTGGCCGGCCGGGCTGCACGGGCGTTTCGACTGGCCCTCGGCCCTGATCGGGCTGGCCGCGGCGGTGGCGCTGTTCCGCTTCAAGGCCGGGGTGATCCCCGTCATCCTCGCTTGCGGCGCCGCCGGGCTGGCGCTGGCATTCCTGCGCGGCTAGCGGCGGGCGGCTACCACCCGCTATAAGGCGCGCCCTGCACGCGGTGCGCCGCGAAGTGCTCCGCCAGGAAATCGACGAAGGCGCGCACCTTGGCCGTGAGGTGGTCGCGCGTGAGGAATACCGCGAATACGTCGGCGGGCGGCGTTTCCCAGTCGGGCAGCACTTGCCGCAGCCGCCCGGACCGGAGCATCGGCGCCACCTCCCATTCGGAGCGCATCAGGATGCCGTGGCCTTGCAAGGCCCAGCCGAGCGCCACTTCGCCGTCGTTGGTGCTGGCCGGCCCGCGCACCTTGACGGTCTCCTGTCGGCTCGCCGAGCGCAGTTGCCAGGTGCCGTAGGTGGCATCGCTTTCCCGGATCACGATGCAGCGGTGCTGCTGCAGTTCGCGCGGCGAGCCCGGCGCGCCGTGGCTGGCCAGGTAGCGCGGCGATGCGCACAGCAGCCGGCGATTGTGGGCAAGAGGCCTGGCGGCGAGGCGCGCATCGGGCAGGTCGCCCACGCGGATGCCGACATCGAAGCCGGCTTCGGCCAGGTTGAGCGGCCGGTCGGTCAGTTCAAGCTGCACCTCCACCTCCGGGCAGGCCAGCAGGAAGGCGCCCACTGCCGGCGCCACGTGACGCCGGCCGAAGCCGAGCGTGGCGTTGACCCGCAGCAGCCCGCGCGGCGCTACCCGGCTGCCGCCCAGGCCCTGTTCCAGTTCCTCCAGTTCGGCCAGGATGCGCGCGCCCTGCGCAAGGTAAGCCTCGCCCTCCTGCGTCACGCTCAGGCGGCGCGTGGTGCGGTTGAGCAGGCGCACGCCAAGGCGCGCTTCCAGCGCCGTCAGCCGCTTGCTGGCCGCCGATGGCGTGATGCCGGACTGCTGGGCCGCGCCGGCCAGGCTGCCGCGCTTGACCAGGGTGACGAAGAAGGCTAGGTCCGAGAAGTTGTCCACGATGCGGAACGATGCGGTTAGGCCGGGGATTGGTGAATCTCGCGACTGAATGAAAGTCTGTAGATGAAATTATAGCGATGGGTTCAATGGTTAAACTGGTCTCTCGATACTCTTCAACCCAATTCAACGCCATTCAACGCAGGCAGAGCCCCATGTCAGGCCTTACCTTCTATCGCAAGCTGGTGGATTCGCATACCGTGGCCGCGCTCGACGCCGATCACGTGCTGCTCTACGCGGATCTGCACCTGATGAACGAGTACACCAGCCCGCAGGCATTCGCCGGGCTGGCCGCGCAGGGCCGGGGCGTGCCGTCGCCTGGCCAGCAGGTGGCGGTGGTGGACCATGTCATCCCCACTCATGCGGAAAGCCCGCGCCGCATACAAGACCCCGCCTCGGCGCTGCAGGCGCGCAATCTCAAGCGCAACTGCGTGCAGCACGGCATACCCCTGTTCGACACCGACGACGCCCTGCAGGGCATCGAGCACGTGATCGCGCCCGAGCACGGCATGATCCGGCCCGGCATGGTGGTGCTGTGCGGCGACAGCCATACCACCACCTACGGCGCGCTGGGCGCGCTCGGCTTCGGCATCGGCACGTCGGAGGTGGAGCATGTGCTGGCCACGCAGACGCTGGTCTACCGCGTGGCGAAGGACATGCGCATCCGCGTGGAGGGCATGCTGCCGCGCGGCGTCACCGCGAAGGACCTGATCCTGCACATCATCAGCCGCATCGGCGCCCAGGGCGCGCGCGGCTATGTGGTGGAATTTGCCGGCAGTGCCATCGATGCGCTCACCATCGAGGCGCGCATGACGCTTTGCAATATGACGGTGGAAGCCGGCGCGCGCGGCGCGCTGATCGCACCGGATGCGCGCGCCATCGACTACGTGCTGGCACGCGCAGCGGATATCGACGCAACGATGCGCGAGCGCGCGCTGGCGTGCTGGCGCGATCTGCGTTCGGATGCGGATGCGCGCTTCGATAGCGAGCTGGGATTCGACGCCGGCAGCGTCGCACCCTATGTGAGCTGGGGCACCAGCCCCGACCAGGCCATCCCCATCGACGCGCGCGTCCCACTGGTGGAGGAAGCCGCCGACGAAACGGCGCGCAGCGCCGCCGCCAAGGCGCTCGGCTACATCGGCCTGCAGGCGGGCGCCTCGCTCGAGGGCTTGCCGGTGCAGCGCGTGTTTATCGGCTCGTGCACCAACGGCCGCATCGAAGACCTGCGCGCGGTGGCCGCCATCGTGCGCGGGCGCAAGGTGGCCGAAGGCGTGCGCGCGATGGTGGTGCCCGGCTCGGGCGCGGTGCGCCGGCAGGCCGAGGACGAAGGCATTGCGCGGGTACTGCTCGATGCCGGCTTCGAGTGGCGCAAGCCCGGCTGCTCCATGTGCCTGGCCATGAATGACGACGTGCTCGCGCCGGGCGAGCGCTGCGCCTCCACCACCAACCGCAATTTCGAGGGACGCGAGGGGCGCGCCGGGCGCACCCACCTGATGAGTCCCGCGATGGCCGCCGCCGCCGCGCTGACCGGCTGCATCACCGATGTACGCCGCCTGGAGCATACCGATGCCTGATTCGATGCCTGACCCTGATGCCGATCTGATCGCCGCCCTCGGCGCGCCCCTGCCCATCGGCAATCTCGACACCGACCAGATCATGCCCAAGCAGTTCCTGCGCATCATCGACAAGGCCGGGCTGGACCGTGGGCTGCTCTACGATATGCGCTTCGACGCGCAAGGCGCGCCGCGCCGGGAGTTCGTGCTCAACCAGGCACGCTACCGGGGTGCGGGCGTGCTGGTGGCGGGCCCCAACTTCGGCTGTGGTTCGAGCCGCGAGCACGCGGTGTGGGGCCTGCAGCAATTCGGCATCCGCGCGGTGATCGCGCCGAGCTTTGGCGAGATTTTTTATTCGAATGCGATCAACAACCGCCTGCTGCTGGTGATGCTGCCGCAGGCCGAAGTGGATGCGCTGATGGTCGAGGTGTCGCGCGAGGCGCCGGTCCGGATCGAGATCGACCTCGCGGCCATGACGGTGAGCGCGGGCGCCGTGCGCGCCGGCTTCACGCTGGCCGAGCGCCATCGCACCCTGTTCCGCCAGGGCCTGGACATGATCGGCGCGACGCTGGCACAGTCGTCGCGGATCGCCGGGTTCGCGCGGCGGCATCACCATGCGCAGCCCTGGCTGCAGGACGTCGCCGCCAAGACCATGGCGCGGCTGTCCGCCTGAAGGAGGACCAATTGTGTTCGAAGGTTTCACCCCGCGCCGCATCCGCTGCGGCGAAGTCGAGATCAACGCCGTCGTCGGCGGCCAGGGCCCGGCCTTGCTGCTGCTGCATGGCCATCCGCAAACGCATGTGATCTGGCACAAGGTAGCCGGCACGCTGGCCCGGCATTTCACCGTGGTCGCCACCGACCTGCGCGGTTACGGCGACAGCGGCAAGCCCGCCGGGCTGCCCGACCATGCCAACTACAGCAAGCGCAGCATGGCGCAGGACCAGGTGGCGGTGATGCGCGCGCTGGGCTTCGAGCGCTTCCTGGTGATGGCGCACGATCGGGGTGCGCGCGTGGCCCACCGCATGGCGCTGGACCATCCGGATGCCGTGCGGCGGCTGGTCACGCTCGATATCGCGCCCACGCTGGCGATGTACGAGCAGACCAACCTGCAGTTCGCGCTGGCGTACTACCACTGGTTCTTCCTGATCCGGCCCGCGCCGTTTCCCGAGACGCTGATCGAGGCCGATCCGGCGCTCTACCTGCGTAACACCATGGGCAGCCGCAGCGCCGGGCTGGCGCCGTTCACGCCGGCGGCCATGGCCGAGTATCTGCGCTGCCTCAGCCTGCCCGGCGCGGCGCACGGCTTGTGCGAGGACTACCGCGCCAGCGCCTCGGTCGATCTCGATCACGACCGCGCCGACCTGGCCGCGGGGCGCAAGGTCGAGTGCAGCATGCTGGCGCTGTGGGGCGAGCAGGGCGCCGTGGGCCGCTGCTTCGCGCCGCTGGAAGAGTGGCGCAAGGTGGCGCGCAGCGTGGATGGCAAGAGCCTGCCTTGCGGGCATTACATCGCCGAGGAAGCGCCGGCGTTGCTGCTGGAGGAGACGTTGCCCTTCCTGCTGGGCGCAGGCTGAGCGCGCCGGACGCGCGGCAGGAGGTGGATGCATGACGCGCCGGCCTGGCTTACACTCGCTGTCTTCGCACCCGTGCCCGACCGATCGCGTCTCACCCATCCATGCCGCCCCGCAAGAACCCCGCCGCCGATACGCTTGCCGAAAGCCGCGCCACCAGCGACCAGGCCATCCAGTTGCTGGACGCCGCCGTGCGTCATGTGCTGGAGCACGGCATCGGCGACCTGTCGCTGCGCAATATCGCCGAAGCGGTCGGTACCAGCCACCGCATGCTGATCTACTACTTCGGCTCCGGCGACCAGTTCTGGGAAGCGGTGCTGCGCCGCATCCGCCATGCCGAACTGGATGCGCGCGCCAGCCTGGCCGCCAGCGAGGCCGATCCCGCGCGGGCGCTGGAAGTGGCCTGGGCGCGCTACTCGGCGGACAACTACCTCCCCATCATCCAGTTGCTGTTCGAGATCTACGGGCGCGCCATTCGCGATCGCGAGCGCTTCCATGTCTTCCTCGATGACGTGATCGGCAGCTGGACCGGCGCGCTGACCGAGCGCTTTCACAAGCAGCTCGGGTTGAGCACCAGCGAGGCGAAGCTGCGTGCCCGAGTCGAGGTGGCCACGATGCGCGGGCTGCTGCTGGATCTCGTCACCACGGGCGATCGCAAGGGCACCACCGCCGCGCTGAAGTATTTCGCGCGCATGCAGAACGCGCCCAGGGCGGCGGGCGCAAAGCCCGGCCACGAAGCCTGATCCCGACGCGGCGCCATCACGGCGCCGCGCAGCAGTTGTTGCCGCTGCCGCGGCAATGCGTCTCCGCTTCCCCTTCAAGCTTTCTCACCGGCTCTTGCCGCGATGGCAGGCCCTGTGCCGGTCCTGTTTTCTTTTGCGTGTACCACATGGTACAGTAAACCGGATGGGTCCGTCATGAGGCGCGTCCAGGGGATTCGAGAGGAGAACGATGTGAAGAGACGAACGCTGATAGTGGGCGCCGCGCTAGCCGTGGCGGGAATGTCATACGGCGCCGCCGGCTGGGCGGAGGCGTGGCCGCAGCGCCCCGTGCGGCTCGTGGTGCCGCAGGCCGGCGGAACCGGCAACGATGTGCTTGCGCGCGCATTGGCTGAAGCGCTTGGCAAGCGCTGGGGGCGCAGCGTGGTGGTGGAAAACAGGCCAGGCGCCAATGGCGTACTGGCGATCAACTACGTGCTGCAACAACCGGCCGACGGCTACACGCTGTTTTTCGCCGGCGTTTCCAACCTGGCTTTCAATCCCTTCCTGTATCCCTCGCTGCCCTATGTGCCGCAGCGCGACCTGGCCGGCGTGGCGATGCTGGCGAACTCGCCCTTCGTGCTGGTGGTGGCGCCGGCCATGCATGCCACCAGCTTCGCGGAGTTCGTGCGGCTGGCCAAGGCGCGGCCGGGCGGCATCAGCTATGCCTCCGGTGGCATCGGCAATTCCACGCATCTGGCCATGGAACTGGTGGCCGAGCGCGCCGGCATCAAGCTGCAGCATGTGCCGTTCAACGGCGCCGGCGGATCGACCAGCCTGATGTCGGGCGAGACCCCGGCGATGATGAACGTGCTGGCGGGCGTGCAGCCCTATATCACCGGCAAGAAGCTGGTGCCGCTGGCGGTGACCGGCGAGCGGCGCCTGGCGGCGCTGCCCGATGTGCCCACATTCAAGGAGCTTGGCTACGACGTGGCGGTGCCGGGCTGGTACGCCATCGTCGCCAGGTCCGGCACGCCGGCGCCGCTGGTGCGCAAGATCAATGCCGACATCGATGCGGCCATGGACGAGCCCGCGTTCAAGGACAAGCTGGCCAACCAGTTCCTGGAGCCGATCAAGGGCCCGCCTGACGAAGTGCAGCGCTATATGCAGCGCGACGCGCAGGCCTGGGGCCCGCTGATCCGCAAGCTCGGCATCGCCCTTTGATCCGCACCACGCATCCGCACCACGCCTGGCTTTACCGCACCGACTTTCAAGGAGACAAGACATGCCCCAGATCACGACCGCCGTGCGCGACTACCGACTGTCCATGATGCACGCGCTGATGGACCGCCTCCGCGTTGACGCGCTGGTATTCGCCACCCCGGACTTCTTCCAGTTCGCCACCAATTTCCAGCTTGATGTCTGGCCGTGGGAACGCCCCGTATTTGTGTTCGTGCCGCGCAATGGCGAGCCCTTCGCGGTGATGAACGAGCTATCCACCAACCATATGCGCTTGTGCGCGGAAAAGGAGAAGGTCTGGCTGCGCGATGTGACCTACTATGCCGAGCATCCGCGCGTCGCGCGGCGGCTGGCGCTGGCGCCACAGTTGCCCGAGGTGGTGGCGTCGCTGCTGGCCGCGCACGGGCTGGGCGGTTCGCGCATTGCCGTCGATGTGGCGCACCCGATCCTGGCGGCGGCGCAGCGCTACCTGCCCGAGCTTACTTTGCGCCCGGCCCTGGCCGAGATGCGCGGCATGCGCTGGGTCAAGCATGCCGAGGAACTGCAGGTGATGCGTGAACTGGGGGCGCTGACCGACTGGGTGCAGGACCGCTATCGCGAGAATATCCGCGCAGGCCGGCTGGTGCAGGAGCTGGACCACGCCATGTCGGCGCTGATGGTGGAGGAAGCGGCGCGCCGTTTCCCCGGCGAGGATTTCGACATTCTCAAGTGCTGGACACTGACGGGGCCCGCCTCGGCGTCGCCGCATGGCGACGGCGCCGCGTGCGGGGCGCGCATCGCGGCCGGCGACACTATCGTCAACCTGATCCTGCCGCGCCTGAATGGCTACTACGTCGAGAACGAACGCACCTGGTTCTGCGGCAGGCCGGATGCGCGCCAGGCACATTGCTACGAGGTCGCCGCCGAAGCCACCGATGCCGCGGTAGCGGCCGCGGTGACCGGACGCCGCGTCTGCGATATGGACGCTGCGGCACAGGCCGTGATCGAGCGCGCGGGCCTGGGCGAGTACATCTTTCACCGCACAGGCCACGCGGTCGGCCTGATGCTGCACGAGTACCCGGAAGACATGGCCTTCAATACGCGGGCGCTGTTGCCGGGCGAGGTGTACTCGGCCGAGCCCGGCATCTATGTCTACGGATTGGGGGGCTTCCGGCTGGACGATACGGTGGTGGTGGGCGAACGCCCCGAGGTGATCGTGAAGACGCCAAAGACGCTGGAATACGCAACGGTGGGGTGAGAGGCGGGTGCCGCCGGGCACCACAGGCCAGGAGGGTTGACGCGGCGCGGCAACAGGGCTTTGGTACCGCAAGCATTACGCCGCCCGGAGGCGCATAATCCCTGACCATTAAGTCAGGTCCTAGCCGAATCCGCGTCAGCCCTCAACATACATTCATGGATGGATGTATAATTCCGGAATTATTCGCTTGTCCCCAGGCGTTTGTTGCGGAAATTGACATGACTTACCGATTTATTGCCGGATGCATGAGCGCCTGGCTCGCGATCTGCGTGACCGCGAGCTGGGTGGTTGAACGCCTCTGGTCCTGAGTACGGGTGGTCGGCCTTGCCGCTGGGAGGTGGCAAGGTTTTCGCTAGGACTTGCCATTCTTCGCGGTATTCACCACCCACCATGTACATGACCAGAGATAAGAAGAACGCCGGCCTTGCCCACCGGCTTGTAACGCATATCAAGGCGCTTGGCGCCGTGGCTGCCCTTGGTACCAGCGCGCTGGCGCATGCCGATCCCGGGGTGCACGTGGCCTTCGGCCGCGATCCTGGCCACAACATCAACAAGTACGAAATCGGCGTCAACTGGGATTCAGGCTTTGCCTGGGGCAACCCGCAGGGCTGGCTGGTCAAGCTGCAGTGGGAGGCCGAACTGGCCGAATGGAATGCCCGCAGCGGCACCAATGCCCAGAATGTGACCGAGTTCGGTTTTTCGCCGATCTTTCGCCTGGAAAAGCGCGGCGGCTCGCTGGTCCCCTTCCTGGAAGCTTCGGTAGGCGTGCGCATGATGAGCCACAAGGCCACCTCCGACGAGCACCGCTCCGGCAGCCTGTTCCAGTTCTCCGACATGATCGGCGTAGGCATGGCATTCGGCCCCAAGACTGCTTACGAAGCCGGCTTCCGCTACCAGCATGTCTCCAATGCCGGTATCAAGCAGCCCAATCCGGGTAGCGGTTTTTACACGGGTTACATGCGTTATCGCTTCTGAACCGGCAACGGCGGCTGGCCCGGGCCGGCGCTCAGGCCAGCTTGACCATGCCGGCACGCGGATTGCGCGCGGCGCGCGAGGCCGGCTCGGGAAGTCCGGTCTCCGCCCCCCGGCTATCCGCGCCGCGCAGCGTGTCGAAAAAGCGCCATAGCGCGGGCGCGTCGGTGGTCGCGACATTGAACCGTATCCAGGGCGAGTCGCCTTCTTCCGGCTCGAAGTAGGAGCCCGGTGCCAGCCAGATGCCGTGCTCCAGTGCCAGCGTTGCCAGCCGGTTGCCTGACAGGGCGGCCTGCTCGTTCCCGTCTCGCGGGCGCATCCGTGCCCAGGCAAACATGCCGCCTTCCGGGCGCAGCAGCACTTCCAGCCCGTGCGCTTCCATCTTCTCCGTGATCCGGTCCTGCTGGGCGCGCAGCCGTTCGGCCAGCGCCGCCACGTGGCGGCCGTAGTGGCCGCTGGTCAGCACCGAATACACGAGCCGTTCCGTCACTTCCGATGACGTCAGCCCCACCGCCATCTTGGTGCGGGCCAGCGCCTTGGCCAGATCGGGGCTGGCTGCCAGGTAGCCCACCCGCAGCGACGGCGTGATGGTCTTGGAAAAACCGTTGATGTAGATCACGTGCGAGAGGCCGTCCATGGCCGCCAGCATGGGCGAGCCGGCGGGCGCCAGTTCGCGGTAGATATCGTCCTCCACGACCAGCAGCCGGTATTGCTCGGCCAGTTGCAGCACGCGGTGCGCGTTCATGCTGGTAAGCGTGCCGCCGGTGGGATTCTGCAGCACGGTGTTGACGAACAGGGCACGCGGTGCATGGCTCCTGATGGCGTGGTCGAGCGCGTCGGTGTCCAGCCCGCTGGCGGTGCGGCGCACGCCGATCACCTGCAGCCCGGCCAGGCGCAGGATCTGCAGCAGGTTGCAGTAGCACGGGTCTTCCACCAGCACCGTGTCGCCCGGCCGCAGCAAGGTGCGCACCACCAGGTCCAGCGCCTGCGTGGCGCCCTGGGTCAGCACTACCTGCTGGGCCTGGACTGGCATGCCGTACTGGCTGAGGCCGGCGGCGATATGCTCGCGCAGCGCGCCAAAGCCGTAAGGATGGCCATAGCCCGAGACCTGCGCCGCGGGCACCCGCGCCGCGGCGCGCATGGCCTGGTGCAGTCCCTCCTCGTTGAGCCAGTCGCCGGGCAGCCAGCCCGCGCCCGCCTTGATGGGCACCGAATGGTCGGCGAAGACGTCCGACAACAGCCAGGCGGCATTCAGCCCCGGTGCCTCCCAGCGCGCCGCTGGCGCCTGGCCGGCCGGCGCGTGGCGGTGCGCCACCGTRTAGCCGGAACCCGCGCGCGCGCCGAGGTAGCCCAGCGCGGTCAGGCGGCCGTAGGCCTCGGCCACGGTGAAGGTGCTGACGCCGTGTTGCTGGGCGAACCGCCGCACCGAGGGCAGCGCCACGCCGGCGCGCAGCACGCGCCGGTCGATCAGGCTGGCGATGCCGGCCACGATCTGTTCGGTCAGGGTGTCCCCGCTGCGCCGGCTGCGGACCAGTTCAAGGTTTAGCATGCGTCATATGTCAGAATCAACCTGTACAGTTTAGTGGCCGTAGTGGTGCGATGGGAAGCGTCTTCGTCCCGCGCGGCATTGCGGCACCGCAGCGCGAACATGGCTTCCGGGGCGGGATTGCGCGCCGCGGGGCGCGCCAGGGCCGGGCATGGCGGCAAGCCGGCATGTAGCGCGCCTTTTGAATTCTGTACAGTTGTCATAGTCTTAACTGTACGGTCAGGTGATGTTTTGCCGACCGTATATTCTTTAAGCCGGGCCGGGCCGCTACAGTGGCCGCATTCGCCAGAATCACTCGACAACCCCGGTGCGGCGCAACCGCCGCCGCCCGAGCCAATGCCCTGAGGAGGACGTATGGATGCCGCCAAGACCGTGATCCCCGATCTCGATGCCCTGTGGATGCCGTTTACCGCCAACCGCCAGTACAAGGCGGCGCCGCGCCTGCTCGCCTCGGCCAGCGGCATGTACTACACCTCGCATGACGGCCGCCAGATCCTCGACGGTTGCGCCGGCCTGTGGTGCGTGGCCGCCGGCCACTGCCGCAAGGAGATCTCGGAAGCGGTCGCGCGCCAGGTGCAGACCCTGGACTATGCGCCGCCATTCCAGATGAGCCACCCGCTGACATTCGAGGCCGCCACCAAGCTGGCCGCCATCATGCCGTCCGGGCTGGACCGCATCTTCTTCACCAACTCGGGTTCGGAATCGGTCGACACCGCGCTGAAGATCGCGCTGGCGTACCATCGCGCGCGCGGCGAAGGCCAGCGCACCCGCTTTATCGGCCGCGAGCGCGGCTATCACGGCGTGGGCTTCGGCGGCATGGCGGTGGGCGGCATCGGCGGCAACCGCAAGGTCTTCTCGGCCAACCTGATGCCTGGCACGGACCACCTGCCGGCCACGCTCAATATTGCCGAGGCTGCCTACTCCAAGGGCCAGCCGCAATGGGGCGGGCACCTGGCCGAGGACCTGGAGCGCATCCTGGCCTTGCACGATCCGTCCAACGTGGCTGCCGTGATCGTCGAGCCGCTGGCCGGTTCGGCCGGCGTGCTGGTGCCGCCGGTGGGCTATCTCGAAAAGCTGCGCGAGATCACCAGCAAGCACGGCATCCTGCTGATCTTCGACGAAGTCATCACCGCCTTCGGCCGCCTGGGCGCGGCCACCGCCGCCGAGCGCTTCAAGGTCACGCCGGACCTGATCACGATGGCCAAGGCCATCAACAATGYGGCCGTGCCGATGGGCGCGGTGGCGGTCAGGCGCGAAGTGCACGACACCGTGGTCAACTCCGCCGCGCCGGGCGCGATCGAGTTCCTGCACGGCTACACCTATTCCGGCCATCCGCTGGCAGCGGCCGCGGCCATCGCCACGCTGGATATCTACAAGAACGAGAACCTGTTCGGCCGTGCCGCCGAACTGGCGCCCAAGTTTGAAGCCGCTGTGCACGCCGTGCGCGGCGCCCCCCACGTGAAGGACATCCGCAACCTCGGCATGGTGGCCGGCATCGAACTGGAGCCGCGTCCCGGCCAGCCCGGCGCGCGCGGCTACGAGGCCTTCCTCAAATGCCTGGAACGCGGCGTGCTGGTGCGCTACACCGGCGATATCCTCGCCTTCTCGCCGCCGTTGATCATCACGGAAGAGCAGATCGGCGAAATGTTCGACACCGTGAAGAAGGTCCTGCAAGACGTGCAGTAAGTACGCACGCATGGCAGGAACAACACAAGGAACACTGACGTGAACATCGCAGAAAACCGGCAGATCGCCGACATCGCGCACTACATCGGCGGCACCGTGCGCGCCGCCTCGTCGGACCGTTATGCCGACGTATTCAACCCCGCCACCGGCGCGGTGGCCGGGCGCGTGGCGCTAGGCTCCGCGCAGGACGTGGATGCCGCGGTAGCCGCCGCGCACGCGGCCTTCCCGGCCTGGTCCGAGACCGCGCCGCTCAAGCGCGCCCGCATCCTGTTCAAGTTCAAGGAGCTGCTCGACCGCCACCATGACGACCTCGCCGCGCTGATCACGCGCGAGCACGGCAAGGTGTTCTCGGACGCCAAGGGCGAAGTCACCCGCGGCATCGAGGTGGTGGAATTCGCCTGCGGCATTCCCAACCTGCTCAAGACCGACTTCACCGACAACATCGGCGGCGGCATCGACAACTGGAACCTGCGCCAGCCGCTGGGCGTGGTGGCCGGCATCACGCCGTTCAACTTCCCCGTGATGGTGCCGATGTGGATGTTCCCGGTGGCGCTGGCCTGCGGCAACACCTTCGTGCTCAAGCCGTCCGAGCGCGATCCCTCGCCCTCGCTGCTGATCGCCGACCTGCTCAAGCAGGCCGGCCTGCCGGACGGCGTGTTCAACGTGGTGCAGGGCGGCAAGGAAGCCGTCGACGCGCTGCTGGCGCACAAGGATGTGCAGGCGCTGTCCTTTGTCGGCTCGACCCCGATTGCCGAGTACATCTATACCGAGGGCACGAAGCACGGCAAGCGCGTGCAGGCCCTGGGCGGCGCCAAGAACCACCTGGTGGTGATGCCCGACGCCGACCTCGACCAGGCGGTGGACGCGCTGATCGGCGCGGCCTATGGCTCGGCGGGCGAACGCTGCATGGCGATCTCCGTAGCCGTGGCGGTGGGCGACGTCGCCGACAAGCTGGTCCCGCGCCTGGCCGAACGCGCGCAGTCGCTGAAGATCCGCAACGGCATGGAAGCCGATGCCGAGATGGGTCCGCTGGTGACCGCCGCGCACAAGGCCAAGGTGGAAGGCTATATCGCCAAGGGCGTGGAAGAAGGTGCGAAGCTGGTGACCGATGGCCGCGGCCACAAGGTCGAAGGGCATGAAGATGGCTTCTATGTCGGCGGCACGCTGTTCGACAATGTCACGCCGGACATGACGATCTACAAGGAAGAGATCTTCGGGCCGGTGTTGTCGGTGGTGCGGGTGCATGACTTTGCCCAGGCGGTGGACCTGATCAACGCGCACGAGTATGGCAATGGCGTGTCGTGCTACACGAGCGACGGCGGCGTGGCGCGCGCTTTCTCGCGCCAGATCCAGGTTGGCATGGTCGGCATCAACGTGCCGATTCCGGTGCCGATGGCATGGCACTCCTTTGGCGGGTGGAAGCGTTCGCTGTTCGGCGATCACCATGCTTACGGTGAAGAAGGCATTCGCTTCTATACGCGGTACAAGAGCATCATGCAGCGCTGGCCGGACAGCATCGGCAAGGGTGCGGAATTTACGATGCCGGTGGCTAAGTGAGGGTTTTGGTTTTGGCTGGATGATGGTGGGGGTCACGTTTTTTTGCGGGGTTGGTCGGTGTTTCTTTGAGCGGTGTTGGCTCTTGTACCCAACAGCCATACGACATCCCCCCTGCGGGGGGCTGCCGGTTAGTCTTCTTTGCTTTGGCAAAGAAGACTAACGAGAAGAAAGCCGACCCTGCCGGGGGCAGAGCAATCGCGGGCGCTAGGGGTGCTGGTTTCGTCGTACGGCCACAGTTCTGCTGGCATCTGCCGGAACCGGTTTGACGGGCCACGACGCTGCCAGCTTCCGGGATTCGTAGTACGGCCCCCGGTAGCGGAACCTTGCCCATTCGGCAATCTGCCGTTACCGGCACGGGCCATCACGACACATCGCCAGTCAATGGTTTCGTGGTGGGGCGGGCGCGGTGGTCAAGGTCTCGGGCATATCAATCCGGTGCCACCGCGCCCACGACGGAACCGGTGCGCCTGCAACTTCGTGGCCRGTCACTCCGCGAGCGACAGACGGCTTGAAGCAAGTGATGTCCGCTACCGGGGGCCCCACCGTCAATCCCGGAAGCTGGCAGGTTCGTGGTCAGTCAAGCCGGTACCGGCAGATGCCCGCCGGCACTCTGGGCCGTACGACGAAACCACCGATATTCGAGAGCCTTATTGCTCTGCCCCCGGCAGGGTCGGCTTTCTTCTCGTTAGTCTTCTTTGCCGAAGCAAAGAAGAGTGACCGGCAGCCCCCCGCAGGGGGGATGTCGTATGGCTGTTGGGTGCAATAGCCATCGCCGCTCAAAGAAACAGCGACCACCCCGAAAGTGACGAATCCGCCCACCCTACCGCGCTAAAATACGCCGCTTTTCAAAGCCGCCCAGCGCGCCAGGAGTACCCGCCGATGAGTCTCTTCCGCACCAAGAACATCGAGGCCATGCTGGCCGCTGCCCGCGACGACGGCCTGAAAAAAGTGCTCGGTCCCGTTGACCTGATCCTGATGGGAATCGGCGCCATCATCGGCACCGGCATCTTCGTGCTGACGGGCACCGGCGCGCTCACGGCCGGCCCGGCGCTGACCGTGTCCTTCGTGATCGCCGCACTGGCCTGCGGGTTTGCCGCGCTCTGCTATGCCGAGTTCGCGTCCGCGATCCCCGTCTCCGGCTCCATCTACACCTACAGCTACGCCACGCTCGGCGAGATCGTGGCGTGGATGATCGGCTGGGACCTGCTGCTTGAGTATGGGCTAGCGACCTCGGCGGTGTCGGTGGGGTGGTCGGGCTATTTCCAGTCGCTGATGGCAGGCTTCGGCATTCACCTGCCGGTCATGCTCACCGCCGCACCCGGTGCTGTGCCGGGCGCGCAGACGCTGTTCAACCTGCCCGCTGCCGTGATCATGCTGCTGATCACCTGGATCGTGTCCTACGGCGTGCGCGAGTCGGCGCGCCTGAACAACGTGATGGTGGCCATCAAGATCGCGGTGGTGCTGCTCTTCATCGCAGTGGGCGTGTGGCACGTCAAGCCGGCCAACTGGCATCCGTTCGCGCCCTTCGGGCTGGACGGCATCTTCAATGCGGCGGCGCTGGTGTTCTTCGCCTTCATTGGCTTCGACGCCGTCACCTCGGCCGCGGAGGAAGTCCGCAACCCGCGCCGCGACCTGCCTATCGGCATCATCGGCTCGCTGGCCGTGTGCACCGTGCTGTACGTGACGGTGGCGGCCATCATGACGGGCATCGTGCCCTTCGCCAAGTTCGCCGGCATCGATCACCCGGTCTCGCTTGCGCTGCAGTAYGCCGGGCAGAACTGGGTGGCGGGCTTCGTCGATCTTGGCGCCATCCTGGGCATGACCACGGTGATCCTGGTGATGACCTTCGGCCAGACACGCATCATCTTCGCTATGTCGCGCGACGGCCTGCTGCCGGAGCGCTTGTCGAAGGTGCATCCCGTGCATGCCACGCCGTTCTTCGCCACCTGGACGGTGGGCATCGTGTTCGCGTTTATCGCGGCGTTCGTGCCGCTCAACGTGCTGGCGGAGCTGATCAATATCGGCACGTTGTCGGCCTTCACGCTGATCTCGGTGGCGGTGCTGGTGCTGCGCAAGACCCGGCCGGACCTGCCGCGCGCTTTCCGCTGCCCCGGTGTGCCGGTGGTGCCGCTGCTGTCCGTGGGCTTCTGCCTGTTCCTGATGGCTCACCTGCAGGCGCTGACCTGGATCGCGTTCACCAGCTGGCTGGCGATCGGGCTGGCCATCTACTTCCTCTACGCGCGCCGCAACGCGGTGCTGCACGGCGGCTGACGCCGCCCCCGTTACAGTTCGCGCGCGCCGGCCTCCCGCAGGAAGGCCAGCGCGCGTGGCTCCTCGACAAACGCGGAGTTGATGCGGATCCAGGCCGAGGTTTCGCCGCCCGGCCGGAAGTAATTGCCGGGCGCCAGCGTCACGCCGTGCCGCTCCGCGAGCGTCACCAGTTCGCGTGAATCATCGATTCCGCGTGCGCGTGCCCATAGGAAATTGCCCCCCGCCGGTTCGCAAAACACCTCCCAGCCAAACTCGCCCAGGCGCCGCACCGCGCCGGCGGTGGCCTGCCGCACCCGCAGGCGCAGCCGCTCCATGTATTTGCGATAGGCGCCCCGCTCCAGCAAGGCCGTGGTGACGGCTTCCGCGAAATGCGAGCCGGCCACGCTGGTCAGCACCTTCACGTCCACCAGTTCCTTCACCAGTGCCTTGTCGGCGACCAGGTAGCCGATCCGCAGCGAGGCCGACACCGTCTTGGAAAAGCCACCGATATAGATCACATGTTCGAGCTGGTCCAGCGTGGCCAGGCGATCGGTGAAGTGGGTCTGGAAGTCCGAGAAGATATCGTCCTCGACAAAGCGGAAGCCATGCCGCCGTGCCAGTTCGAGCAGGCGGAATGCCACCGGCGGCGCCAGGGTCGAGCCGGTCGGGTTCTGCAGCACGCTGTTGGTGAAGAACAGCTTGGGCTTGTGCTCGCGCAGCAACGCCTCCGCGGCGTCCGGGTCCGGGCCATTGCGGGTTTGCGGCACGCCCACCAGCCGCACGCCGTGCAGGCGCAGCAGGCCGAACAGGTTGTAGTAGCCGGGGTCTTCCACGAATACCGTATCGCCTGGCTTGAGCAGGCGGCGCACCACCAGGTCCAGCGCCTGGCTGGCGCCGGTGGTGATCAGTACCTGCGGCAGTTCGGCGGCGATGCCAAGTTGCCGCACGCGGGTCAGCACATGCTGGCGCAGTTCCGGAAGGCCCATCGGCGTGGCGTAATGGATCACGCTGCAGACGTCGGTGCGCGAGACCTGGCGGATCGCCTGCGTCAGCCCGTCCAGGTCGCGCCAGGTTTCGGGTACGAAGCCGCCCGCCAGCTTGAGGGTGGCGCTGGGGTGATTGAACTGCTCCAGGATATGGTCCGACAGGTCCTCGGCCAGCTTCGGGTCCGACCAGCCATTGGCGGCGCGCGCCAGCAGTGGGCTGTCCGCGACGAAGAAGCCCGAGCCGTGGCGGGAGTCGAGCAGGCCCTGCGACACCAGCCGGTCATAGGCCTCGATCACCGGGAAACGGCTGATGCCATGCTCCGCCGCCAGTTGGCGGATCGACGGCAGGCGGGCGCCGGGACGCACCTCGCGCGTGCTGATCCAGGTCTTGACCTCGTTGACGATCTGGTCGGTCAGGGGCACGCCGGTGGCGGGGACTAGGGTCAGCTTCATGACGGGCGCGCTTGCAAAGTGTCAGGAAAAACTACTGAACAGTGCATGGAAAACTGTTCGCAACTGTTCATGGGATTGTAGTAGCCGCTGTGAATAATGGAAGGCATGCGGAGGAGGGTGCCGGCACTGGCCAGGCCGGGCGGCACGAGACATCACCGCAATGCAGAAAGGAGTGGCGAAATGCGCGAACTACGGATCTTCGAACTGGATGAACCCGGCCGGCCGGTGCGCTGGCGCGCCCCCGAAGGGCAGAGCGTCAAGGTGCTGGAAGGGCGCCTGTGGCTGACACTGGAGGGCCATCACGCCGATATCTGGCTGCTGCCGGGCGCCGTGTACGCGCTGCCGGCCGGCGCGACGGTATGGCTGTCGGGCGAGTGCGAAGGCGCGCGCTTCACGCTCGCCGAGTCGGCCGCCCCCCTGTGGTGGCGCTGGCTGGGCGGGATGACTGGCGCGCTGAAGCGCCGGTTTGCCGAGCGCCGGGGCAACGGCGCGGGCGAATGCCCGGAGCCGGGTCTCTGACGTGATGCAGGCTGGCTGGCGCGGGCACGTGGCCCCGCGCCGGCCGGCAACGGGCGCGCCGGTTCCCGGCCCGCCCACGGAGCCCGAGGCCGCTTGCGCGCGCCGCGGATGCCGCCGCCCCGCCCGTTTTCCCCCTCAGAATCCATCACACCGCCTCGCCAACTGTGCGAGGATGTTCGTCATGGCAGCCCGCGCCGCGCGGCAAGCAGGGTGTCCCTGGATTGATTTCCGTTAACGTAAACGTCATATAATCAAGCCGCCGGGCCGGCGCCAGCCAGACCGTTCGCATGCGGGATCCGAGCCGACTCCAGAGCGGCAGACATGGGCGTCAAGCGAGCAGCCAGAACACCGAACATGGTGGAGACAAATGACCGATCTTTCCGATGTGCAGAAGGGCGCCCAACCCGGCGTTTCCCATCAGGCGCAGGGACCGAAAGGCCCCGTCAACAAAGTGCGCTTCGTCACCGCGGCCTCGCTGTTCGACGGCCACGATGCCTCCATCAACATCATGCGGCGCATCCTGCAGTCTTCGGGCTGCGAGGTGATCCACCTGGGGCATAACCGCTCGGTGCAGGAAGTGGTCAGTGCGGCTCTGCAGGAAGACGTGCAGGGCATCGCCATTTCCAGCTACCAGGGCGGGCACGTCGAGTACTTCAAGTACATGATCGACCTGCTGCGCCAGCGTGGCGGCGGGCACATCCAGCTATTCGGCGGCGGCGGGGGCGTGATCGTGCCGGACGAGATCCGCGAACTGCAGGCCTATGGCGTGGCGCGCATCTTCAGCCCGGAAGACGGCCAGCGCCTGGGCCTGGCGGGCATGATCGCCGACATGGTGCAGCGCTGCGATATCGACCTCGCGCGTTATGCGCCGACCACGCTCGACGCGGTGAAGGGCGGCGACCGCCGTGCGCTCGCGCAAGTGATCACCGCGCTGGAAAACGGCAAGGCGGAACCGTCGCTGGCCGATGCGCTGCGCACCGAAGCGGCAAAGGTCAAGACGCCCGTGCTGGGCATCACCGGCACCGGCGGCGCCGGCAAGTCCTCGCTGACCGATGAACTGATCCGCCGCATCCGGCTGGACCAGCAGGATGCGCTGTCGATCGCGGTGATCTCGATCGATCCCTCGCGCCGCAAATCCGGCGGCGCGTTGCTGGGCGACCGCATCCGCATGAATGCGATCAATCATCCGAACATCTTCATGCGCTCGCTGGCCACGCGCGAGGCCGGCTCCGAGATTTCGCAGGCGCTGCCGGATGTGCTGGCAGCGTGCAAGGCGAGTGGCTTCGACCTGATCATCGTCGAGACCTCGGGCATCGGCCAGGGCGATGCGGCCATCGTGCCGCATGCGGACCTGTCGCTGTACGTGATGACGCCCGAGTTCGGCGCCGCCAGCCAGCTCGAGAAGATCGACATGCTGGACTTCGCCGACTTCATCGCCATCAACAAGTTCGACCGCAAGGGCGCGCGCGACGCGTGGCGCGACGTGGCCAAGCAGGTGCAGCGCAACCGCGAGCAGTGGCATGCAAAGCCCGAGGAGATGCCGGTGTACGGCACCCAGGCGTCCCGCTTCAACGACGACGGCGTCACCATGCTCTACCAGGGCCTGCGCGAAGCGCTGTGCGCGCGCGGCATGCGCGCGCCGGCTGGCGTGCTGCCGCTGCTGAGCGGACGCATCTCCACCGGGCAGAACGTGATCGTGCCGCCGGCGCGCAACCGCTACCTGGCGGAGATCGCCGACACCATGCGCGCTTACCACCGCCGCGTGGACGCGCAAAGCCGGCTGGCGCGCGAGCGCCAGCAACTGCGCGAGGCGCGCCGCATGCTGCTGGCCGCGCCGGAGCCAACGCCGGGCGATGCCGCCGACGCGCTGCAGGCGCTCGCCGCGGAGCGCGACGCCGCGCTGGGGGCGCAGGAGCGCAAGCTGTTGGCGATGTGGCCGGAGATGCGCAAGGCCTATAGCGGCGATGAGTACGTGGTGAAGATCCGCGACAAGGAAATCCGCACCACGCTCACCACCACCACCTTGTCCGGCACTACGGTGCGCAAGGTGGTGCTGCCTCGCTTCGAGGACGATGGCGAAGTGCTCAGGTGGCTGATGCGCGAGAACGTGCCCGGCAGCTTCCCCTATACCGCCGGCGTGTTCGCCTTCAAGCGCGAGAACGAAGATCCCACCCGCATGTTCGCGGGCGAGGGCGATGCCTTCCGCACCAACCGCCGTTTCAAGCTGGTCTCCGAGGGCATGGATGCCAAGCGCCTGTCCACCGCCTTCGACTCGGTCACGCTGTACGGCGAGGATCCGCATACGCGACCGGATATCTACGGCAAGGTCGGCAATTCGGGTGTGTCGATCGCCACGCTCGACGACATGAAGGTGCTGTACGACGGCTTCGACCTGACCAGCCCGTCGACCTCCGTGTCGATGACCATCAACGGGCCCGCGCCCACCATCCTGGCGATGTTCATGAACACCGCCATTGACCAGCAGCTCGACAAGTTCCGCGCCGACAACGGCCGCGATCCCACCAGCGACGAGGAGGCCAAGATCCGCGCGTGGGTGCTGCAGAACGTGCGCGGCACGGTGCAGGCCGACATCCYCAAGGAAGACCAGGGGCAGAACACCTGCATCTTCTCCACCGAGTTCTCGCTCAAGGTGATGGGCGATATCCAGGCCTACTTCGTGCATCACCAGGTGCGCAATTTCTACTCGGTGTCGATCTCCGGCTATCACATCGCGGAGGCCGGCGCGAACCCCATCTCGCAACTGGCATTCACGTTGTCCAACGGCTTCACCTATGTGGAGGCGTATCTCGCGCGCGGCATGCATATCGACGATTTCGCGCCCAACCTGTCGTTCTTCTTCTCCAACGGCATGGACCCGGAATACAGCGTGATGGGCCGCGTGGCGCGCCGTATCTGGGCCGTGACGATGCGTGACAAATACGGCGCCAACGAACGCAGCCAGAAGCTCAAGTACCACATCCAGACGTCCGGCCGCTCGCTGCATGCGCAGGAGATCGACTTCAACGATATCCGCACCACGCTGCAGGCGTTGATCGCGATCTACGACAACTGCAATTCGCTGCACACCAACGCCTACGACGAAGCCATCACCACGCCCACCGGCGAATCGGTGCGCCGCGCGCTGGCTATCCAGCTCATCATCAACCGCGAATGGGGCGTGGCCAGATGCGAGAACCCCAACCAGGGCAGCTTCCTGATCGACGAGCTGACCGATCTGGTGGAGGAGGCGGTGATGCAGGAGTTCGAGCGCATCGCCGAGCGCGGCGGCGTGCTGGGGGCGATGGAGACCGGCTACCAGCGCGGCAAGATCCAGGAGGAGTCGCTGTACTACGAGCAGCGCAAGCATGACGGCACGCTGCCCATCATCGGCGTCAACACCTTCCGCAATCCCAACGGCGAGCCCGCCACGCAGACGCTCGAACTGGCGCGTTCCAGCGAGGAGGAGAAGCAGGGGCAACTCGCGCGGCTGGCGGATTTCCATGCGCGCCATGCGGATGCGGCGCCTGCGACGCTGCAGCGTTTGCGCCAGGCCGTGATCGACAACGACAATGTGTTCGCGGTGCTGATGGATGCGGTGCGCGTGTGCTCGCTGGGGCAGATCACCCATGCGCTGTTCGAGGTGGGAGGACAGTACCGGCGCAATATGTGATGTGTCGGCGAGGGGCTGTTTCATGCGGGGCCCCTGCGTTAAACTTGACGTTTGCGTAAGGCCATAACGCCGCCATAACGCCGCCATAACGCGGCCATGGCGCGGCCGCCAAGCGCCAGGGCCAAGCCAATACCAAGACAAGATCAAGACAAGATCAAGACAAGATCAAGACAAGAACAAGACAAGACCAATCAGGAGCACCGTGTACGATCCCAACAATATCTTCGCCCGCATCCTGCGTGGCGAATTGCCTTGCAACAAGGTGTATGAAGACGCCGACACCGTTGCCTTCATGGACATCATGCCCCAGTCCGACGGGCACGTATTGGTGGTGACCAAGGAGCCGGCCGCGGAGATCTTCGACCTCTCCGACGCCGGCGCCGAAGCCGCCATCCGCACCACCAAGCGCGTAGCCCGCGCGGTGCGCGCCGCCTTCAGGCCGGACGGCATCTCGATCGGCCAGTTCAACGGCAGCGCCGCGGGCCAGACCGTCCCGCACGTGCATTTCCACATCGTGCCCCGCTATGCCGACCGCACGCTGCGCGGCCACGGCACGGACATGCAGGATCCGGAAATCCTCAGCCAGCACGCCGATCGCATCATCGCCGCGCTGCGCGACGCCTGACCCTATGAACCACCGGCCCGCCGCACCCGCGGCGGGCCGGATCTGCATCAAGCAACCAGCAACAAGGAAGAGAAGATGGGAATCAGGACAGTTGGCATCGTAGGCGCCGGCACCATGGGTAACGGCATCGCGCAAGCATGCGCCGTAGTGGGCCTGGACGTGGTGATGGTGGACATCAGCGACGCAGCGGTGAACAAGGGCATCGCCACCGTTGCGGGCAGCCTGGACCGCCTGATCAAGAAGGACAAGATCAGCGAAGCCGACAAGGAAGCCGCACTGGCGCGCATCAAGGGCTCGACCGCCTATGAATCGCTCAAGGCCACCGACATCGTGATCGAAGCCGCCACCGAGAACTTCGACCTCAAGGTCAAGATCCTCAAGCAGATCGACAGCATTGTCGGCGACAACGTGATCGTGGCGTCCAATACTTCGTCGATCTCGATCACCAAGCTGGCGGCGGTCACGACCCGGCCGGGCAACTTCATCGGCATGCACTTCTTCAATCCGGTGCCGATGATGGCGCTGGTGGAACTGATCCGCGGCCTGCAGACCAGCGATGCCACGCATGCGCTGGTGGAAGAACTCTCCAAGGCGCTGGGCAAGTACCCGATCACCGTGAAGAACAACCCGGGCTTTGTGGTGAACCGGATTCTCTGCCCGATGATCAATGAAGCATTCTGCGTGCTGGGTGAAGGCCTGGCGTCGCCGGAAGAGATCGACGAAGGCATGAAGCTGGGCTGCAATCACCCCATCGGCCCGCTGGCGCTGGCCGACATGATCGGCCTGGATACGATGCTGGCGGTGATGGAGGTGCTGTACACCGAATTTGCCGACCCGAAATACCGTCCGGCCATGCTGATGCGCGAAATGGTGGCAGCGGGCTATCTCGGCCGCAAGACGGGCCGCGGCGTGTACGTCTACAGCAAGTGATATTGAAGCAGTAAGAGATGGAAAGCCCCCCTTCCACGGGGCGGGGGGAAGCTAAGAAAACTGGCAATGGAGCGATCCGTCGCCAGTTTTTTTTCGTTTGCGGAACGCCCCTGCCTGCCGGTTCTCCAGCATGTCGTGATCAATGAACCATGCCCCTTCCGGTTCCTGACGATTTGCTGTCTGCTTGAATTTTCAAACAAGAATCGGTATCAACAGGCGTTAAATAGAACGATCGTATTAAAAAATATTGTCAAGCCTTTGGCGGCGATAAAGCCAATTAACACTGAGTGGAATCAATTTCGATCCAGCTGAAACCGGGTGAATGTCTTAATTTGTCCCTAATCGCTAAAGCTTTGTATAGACATTTCCGTAAACGCTGAAATGCACTACGCGCCGCCGCAGTCGTGGCACTGCCTGTGCGTCGCGTGCTTTGGAAAACCGATGGGGAATCTTTATGCGCAACAACCAACCCGTCTCGCAGCGCGAATACGAACTGCCTGAGAATGCGACGCTGATGTCGACCACCGACACCAGCAGTCGCATTGCCTATGCCAACGCGGCCTTCGTCRATGTCAGTGGCTTCACGCGCGAGGAAATCCAGGGTCAGCCCCACAATATCGTGCGGCACCCGGATATGCCGGCCGAGGCGTTCGCCGACATGTGGGCCACGCTCAAGGGCGGCGAGCCCTGGACGGCGCTGGTAAAGAACCGGCGCAAGGACGGCGACCACTACTGGGTACGCGCCAATGCCATGCCGCTGGTGCGCAACGGCAAGCCGGTGGGGTACATGTCGGTGCGCACGCGGCCATCGCGCGAGGAGATTGACGCCGCCGCCCGGCTCTACCAGGACTTTCGCGAGGGCAGTGCGGGTCAGCGGCGTTTCCACAAGGGCCTGATCATTCAGGGYGGCTGGAAGCGGTGGGCGTCGGCCTTCAAGACCATGCCGGTGCGCTGGCGCATCCGCGGCGCCCTGGCGACCTTGCTGCCGGCCTTGGTCATTGGCGCGGCGGCGCTTGGCATGCGCGGGATGCCGCTGGCCGGCCTGGGCGGCATCGTTGCCGCCATGTTGCTGCTGGTCTCCGGCTGGCTGGAGGCGCAGATCTCGCGGCCGCTGGAGCGGGTCATGGCACAGGCCTTGCGCGTCGCGTCAGGCGAAAGCCAGCAGGTCGAGCATATGGACCGCGTGGACGAGATCGGCATGACCCTGCGCACGATCAGCCAGCTTGGCCTGATGTTCCGCTGGCTGATCGACGACGTGAGCGAGCAGGTGCTGAACGTGCAAGGCGCAAGCAGCGAGATCGCGCAGGGCAACAGCGACCTGAGTCAGCGCACCGAGCAGGCGGCATCCAACGTACAGGATACGGCGTCGTCGATGACGCAGATGACGGCCACGGTCAAGAGCAATGCCGAGACCGCGGCCCAGGCAAACGCGCTGTCCGGCTCCGCCAGCACCGAGGCGGCCAAGGGCGGCAAGGCGATGTCGCAGGTGGTGGCGACCATGGAGGAAATCAGCAGTAGCTCGAAACGGATCGCCGACATCATCGGCGTGATCGACGGCATCGCCTTCCAGACCAATATCCTTGCGCTGAATGCCGCGGTGGAAGCCGCGCGGGCGGGGGAACAGGGCAGGGGTTTCGCGGTGGTGGCCGGTGAGGTGCGCGGGCTCGCCCAGCGCAGCGCCAGCGCGGCCAAGGAGATCAAGGCGCTGATCGGCGCCAGCGTGGAAAAGGTCGACTCGGGGGCGCAACTGGTCAACGACGCCGGCCAGACCATGGACAACATCGTGGCCCAGGTCAGGCGCGTCTCCGACCTGATCGCCGGGATCAGCCTGGCTACGTCCGAGCAGAGCGCGGGCATCAGCCAGGTTGGCGATGCCATCGGCGACCTCGACCGCATCACCCAGCAGAACGCGGCGCTGGTGGAGCAGAGCGCGGCCGCCGCACAGAGCCTGAAACAGCAGGCCAACCGGCTGGTGGAGGCGGTCGGCGTATTCCGTTGATTGCGCGACAAACCGCAGCGGGTCGTGGCGCAAGGTGGCCGCGAGGGGCGCGGCGGTCCTACTCGCCGTACTGCCGCAGCCCTTCCAGGTCCAATACCTCGATCACGCCATAGTCGACCTTCACCAGTCCCTGCTGCTCCAGCACCTTGAGCGCCTGGTTGGCCCGCTGCCGCGATATGCCCGCCAGCAGGCCGATTTCTTCCTGCGAAATCTCCAACGTGGTCCCCAGGCCAGGGTACAGGTGCTCGTTGAACAGCGACGACACCGCGCGCGCCACCCGCGAATCGATATCGAGCAGCCGTTCATATTCCACGGCGGCAATGAACTGACCCAGCCGCTCGTTGAACTGCGTCAGCAGGAACCGCGTGAACGGCAGGCTGGTATCCAGCAACCACTGAAAAGTCTCGCGCGGAAGAAAAGCAATCCGCGAGCGCCGCAGCGCCATCACATCGTATTTGCGGATCTCGCCCTTGAGCACGGCGCCTTCGCCGAACCAGCCGCCGGTAGGCACACCAGTGAATGTCACCGACTTGCCGGAAGGCGACACCGTAGTGATCTTGACGATTCCTTCCAGCACCCCCAGCCAGTGCTCGGCCTTGTCACCCTTGTGACAGACGTAGTCGCCCTGGCTATATTCGCGCACGCACATGGCGCGGCGGACCACGTCGCGTTGTTCCGGACTGAGGTCGGCTGCCCACACGCAGCGGTCGACAAAATCGTTGAGCATGAGCTGGAAAACCTTCCCGTAGGGATTAACCCGGAATTGTCATCGGCGTGACAACCGGGGGAAATGGCATGCACTATCTTACGATCACACCAACCGCGAGTGCGCGCCAGGACAAGGCACGAAGGACTTGTTGCGCTGCGGCAGAATCCGCGCCGGGCAGAACAGGCCAAGTATAACCAGCGGAAGCAGGCTTGACACCGGTGGCGGATCCCCGCCTCGGAGGGACAGGAGACAGCGATGCAGGAACCGTCGGCGACGACCTTCCCGCGCCTGCTGCTTGCGCATGCGCAGCAGCGGCCGGAAAGCCCGGCTTACCGCGAGAAGGATCTCGGAATCTGGCAAACCTATAGTTGGGCGCAGACCGCGCAGGAGGTTCGTGCGCTGGCGTGCGGACTGGCCGCGCTGGGCTTTGCGCGCGGCATGAACCTGGCGGTGGTCGGCGACAACCGGCCGCGCCTGTACTGGGCCATGTGCGCGGCGCAGGCACTGGGTGGCGTGCCCGTGCCGCTGTATCAGGACGCGATCGCGGGCGAGATGATCTACGTGCTCAACGATGCCGAGATCGATTTTGCCATCGTCGAGGACCAGGAGCAGGTGGACAAGCTGCTCGAAGTGGAGGAGCAACTCGCCGCGCAGGGCCGCAAGGTGCGGCACATCATCTATGAAGACCCGCGAGGGCTGCGCGACTACGATCATCCGGCGCTGATGTCGTACCAGCGCGTGCAGGAAATCGGCCGTGAATTCGATCGCGCCAATCCGGGCCTGTTTGATCAGGCCGTTGCCGCGGGCGCGCCCGACGATACCGCCATCATCCTCTATACCTCCGGCACCACCGGCAAGCCCAAGGGTGTGTGCCATTCGCACCGCGGCCTGATCGGCTCGGCGCGCAACGGCTGCGCTTTCGACGGCTTGACCGCGAAGGACGATGTGCTGTCCTACCTGCCGATGGCGTGGGTCGGCGACAACCTGTTCTCCTACGCGCAGGCCATGACGGCGGGCTTTACGGTGAATTGCCCGGAATCGCGCGAGACGGTGATGACCGACCTGCGCGAGATCGGTCCCACCTATTACTTCGCGCCGCCGCGCATCTATGAAAACCTGCTCACGCAGGTGATGATCCGCATGGAAGACGCGGGCTGGATCAAGCGCAAGCTGTTCCACTGGGCGATGGGCGTGGCGCGCCGCTGCGGCACCGACATCCTCGACGGGAAGCCGGTGGCGCTGGCCGACCGGCTGCGCTACGCCGCGGGCGAAGCGCTGATCTTCGGGCCGCTGCGCAATGTGCTGGGCATGAGCCGCATCCGCGTGGGCTACACGGCGGGCGAAGCGATCGGGCCGGACCTGTTCCGCTTCTATCGTTCGATCGGCGTCAATCTCAAGCAGTTCTACGGCCAGACTGAAACCTGCGCCTATGTCTGCCTGCAGCCGGACGGCAACGTCAAGTTCGATTCGGTAGGGCCGGCCGCGCCGGGCATGGAGATCCGCATTGCCGACAACGGCGAGGTGCTGGTGCGTGGCGTGGGGCTGCTGAAGGCTTACTACAAGCGCGACGATGCCACCCGTGAGGCGATCAACGACGATGGTTACTTCATGACCGGCGACGCGGGCGTGATCGATGCCGACGGCCATCTCAAGATCATCGACCGCGCCAAGGATGTGGGCAAGTTGTCGGACGGCGCCATGTTCGCGCCCAAGTACATCGAGAACAAGCTCAAGTTCTTCCAGTACATCAAGGAAGCGGTGGCATTCGGCACTGGCCGCGACAGCGTGTGCGCTTTCATCAATATCGATTTCGAAGCGGTCGGCAACTGGGCCGAGCGGCGCCACCTGGCGTACGCGGGCTACATCGATCTTGCCGCGCAGCCGGAAGTGATCGCCATGATCGCCGAGTGCGTCGAGCAGGTGAATGCCGATCTCGCCACCGATGCCATGCTGGCCGGCTCGCAGATCTCGCGTTTCCTGATCCTGCACAAGGAACTGGATCCCGACGATGACGAGCTCACGCGCACTCGCAAGGTGCGGCGTGGCTTCATCGCCGAGAAGTACGGCGTGCTGGTCGAGGCGCTGTACGCCGGCAAGACGGAGCAGTTTATCGAGACGCGCGTGAAGTTCGAGGATGGCCGCGAGGGCAGTGTATCGGCCACGCTGAAGCTGGTTGACGTGAAGCGCATCCCGCCGGCCTCCGCCGGCGCGGCACGCGCGGCATGAGCAGGGGCGGGAGGATGACGCAAATGGCATGGAAAGGCGTAGAGCGCGGCGGCGACGGCCAGCCGGTGTGGAGCGGTGCGTCCGCGGTGGCGGGAGCCACGGCGGAGCTGCAAGGCGGTGTGCAGGCCGAGCATGCGCAGGCGCAGGCGCGGCAGGCCGGCGAAGTGATACTCGACCTGCAGCATATCTCGCTGTCCTTCGGTGGCGTGAAGGCGCTGACCGATATCTCCTTCGATGTGCGCGAGCATGAGATCCGCGCCATCATCGGGCCCAACGGCGCGGGCAAGAGCTCGATGCTCAATGTGATCAACGGGGTCTATCACCCGCAGCAGGGCCGCATCGTGTTCCGCGGCGAGGAACGGCGCAAGATGCATCCCACCGCCGCGGCCCGTCAGGGCATCGCGCGTACCTTCCAGAACATCGCGCTGTTCAAGGGCATGACCGTGCTCGACAACATCATGACGGGGCGCAATACCCGGTTCCGCAGCGGCCTGTTGGCCAATGCGCTGTGGTGGGGCCCCGCGCGCAACGAGGAAATGCGCCACCGTCAGAAGGTCGAAGAGGTGATCGACTTCCTTGAAATCCAGGCCATCCGCAAGACGCCGGTGGGACGCCTGCCCTACGGTTTGCAAAAGCGCGTGGAGCTGGCGCGCGCGCTGGCGGCCGAGCCCTCCATGCTGCTGCTCGATGAGCCGATGGCAGGCATGAACGTGGAGGAGAAGCAGGACATGTGCCGCTTCATCCTGGACGTGAACCACCAGTTCGGCACCACCATCGTGCTGATCGAACACGATATGGGCGTGGTGATGGATATCTCCGACCGCGTGGTGGTGCTCGACTACGGCAAGAAGATCGGCGACGGCACGCCGGAGGCGGTAAAGGCCAACCCGGACGTGATCCGCGCCTACCTCGGCGCCGGTCACTGACACAGACGCAACGCACGGAACGATACAAGGATAACCATGACGTTCTTCTTTGAAATCCTGATCGGCGGCCTGTTGTCGGGATTGATGTACTCGCTGGTGGCGCTGGGCTTCGTGCTGATCTACAAGGCGTCGGGCGTATTCAATTTCGCGCAGGGCGCGATGGTCTACTTCGCCGCGCTGGCGGTGGTCGGGCTGATGGACAAGGGCCTGCCGATGTGGGCGGCGGTGATCGGCGCGTTTGGCGTGATGGTGGTGGTGGGCATCAGCACCGAACGCCTGGTGTTGCGCAAGCTGGTCAACCAGCCGCCGATCACGCTGTTCATGGCGACCATCGGGCTGTCCTTCTTCCTCGAAGGACTGGGGCCGCTGCTGTTCGGCAATGAAGTCCGCCCGATCAACCTTGGCATCGTCGACGAGCCGATCGAATCCATCCTGACGCGCTTCAATATCGTGGTGTCCAAGTTCGACCTGGCGGCGGCGGGCATCGCCGGCCTGCTGGTGGGCACGCTGGCCCTGTTCTTCCAGTACACCAAGGTGGGCCGCGCGCTGCGCGCCGTGGCTGACGATCACCAGGCCGCGTTGTCGCTGGGGATTCCGCTGCAGCATATCTGGGCCATCGTGTGGGGCGTGGCGGGCTTCGTCGCGCTGGTGGCCGGCATGCTGTGGGGCTCGCGCAATGGCGTGCAGTTCGCGCTGACGCTGACGGCGCTCAAGGCGCTGCCGGTGCTGATCCTCGGCGGCTTTACCTCGGTGCCGGGCGCCATCGTCGGTGGCCTGATCATCGGTGCCTCGGAGAAGCTCGCCGAGATCTACATCCCGCCCGTTTTTCAGTCCGCCTTCGGGGGCAACTTCGGTGGCATCGAGGGCTGGTTCCCGTACGTGTTTGCGCTGTTGTTCCTGCTGGTGCGGCCCGAGGGGCTGTTCGGTGAGAAACATATCGATCGTGTCTGACCGGCCTTTGCCCCAGGAGACAACCCATGTTCTACCGTGAATCCGGCCAGTTCAAGACCAGCTACCTGGCCGACAGCCAGATCTTCCCCATCCGCCAGGACCGCATCGGCTTTGCGGTGCTGATGGCGGTGGCCTTCATCGCGATTCCCCTGACCGGTTCGGAATACTGGTTCTCGGCCATCCTGATCCCGTTCCTGATCTTCGCGCTGGCCGCGCTCGGGCTGAATATCCTGACCGGCTACGCGGGACAGCTCTCGCTCGGCACGGCGGCCTTCATGGCCGTGGGCGCCTATGCCGCCTACAACTTCCAGTTGCGCATCGAAGGGCTGCCGGTGCTGCTGACCTTCATCCTCGCGGGATTGTCGGCGGCGCTGGTGGGTGTCGCCTTCGGGCTGCCGTCGCTGCGCATCAAGGGCTTCTACCTCGCTGTCGCGACGCTTGCCGCGCAGTTCTTCGTGGTGTGGGCGCTGACCAAGTTTCCCTGGTTCTCCAACAACAGTTCCTCCGGCGTGATCACCGCGCAGCAGCTGAACCTGTTCGGCATCGCCATCGACACCCCGGTAAAGAAGTATCTGTTCGTGCTGATGCTGGTGACGGTGCTGGCCATCGCCGCCAAGAACATGGTGCGCTCGTCCACCGGGCGCGCATGGATGTCGGTGCGCGACATGGACGTGGCGGCCGAGGTGATCGGCATTCCGCTGATGCGCACCAAGCTGCTGGCCTTCGCCGTCAGCTCGTTCTACTGCGGCGTGGCCGGCGCGCTCTATGCGTTCTGCTACCTGGGCTCGGTCGAACCCGACGGCTTCTCGCTCGACCTGTCCTTCCGCGTGCTGTTCATGATCATCATCGGCGGCGTGGGCAGCATCCTCGGCTCCTTCCTGGGCGCGGCCTTTATCCTGTTGCTGCCGATCTTCCTGGACAACGCGCTGCCGCCGCTGGCCGCGTTGCTGCACCTGCCTTTTACCAATGCCGCGGTGTCGCATATCCAGTTGATGGTGTTCGGCGCGCTGATCATCTTCTTCCTGGTCGTGGAGCCGCACGGTCTCGCGCGGCTGTGGCAGATCGCCAAGGAGAAGCTGCGGCTGTGGCCATTCCCCCATTAAGTACCAACGCACTGACGCTTTGACGTTTTCCAGGCCGGATCAAACAAACGGGTATTCGATAACAAACACACACCTGCCAAGGTGAAGGAGACAGTCATGACCATCCTGATTCGCAATCTGCAGCGCATTGCCCTGGCGGTGGGAGCGTCCGCGGCGCTGCTGGCGCCGCTGGCGGTGCAGGCGCAAAGCGGCGAGCAGTTCATCGCTTTGCCCAGCTATCGCGTCGGCCCTTATGGCGCCAACGGACAGTCCTTCTACGGCGGCTTCGTCGACTACCTTAACTACGTCAACCTCAAGGAAGGCGGCGTGAATGGCGTCAAGCTCTCGTGGGAAGAGTGCGAGACGGAGTACAACAACGCCAAGGGCGTGGAGTGCTATGAGCGGCTCAAGAGCAAGAGCGCCGCCAGCAAGGGCACCGCGTATCACACCATGTCGACCGGCATTTCCTACGCGCTGGTGGACAAGACCGCGGCCGACAAGGTGCCGCTGGTCATGATGGGCTATGGCCGTACCGATGCGGTCGACGGCTCGGTGTTCCCCTATGCCTTCCCGCTGGTCACCACCTACCAGATGCAGGTCTCGGCCATCGTCAAGTACCTGGCCTCCAAGAGCGGCGGCTCGCTGGCGGGCAAGAAGATCGTCTACCTGTATCACGACTCGGCCTATGGCAAGGAGCCGATCGTGGCGCTGGAGGCCGAAGCCAAGCTCGGCAAGTTCAACCTCGTCGAGATCCCTGTGGCGCACCCCGGCAACGAGCAGGGCGCGCAGTGGCTGAAGATCCGCCAGGAGAATCCCGACTACGTGATCTTCTGGGGCTGGGGCGTGATGAACCAGACCGCGCTCAAGGCCGCGCAGAAGGTGGGCTTCGCACGCGACAAGATGGTCGGCTCCTGGTGGGCTGGCTCCGAGGAAGACACCTTGCCCGCCGGTGACGCAGCCAAGGGCTATATGAGCGCGACCTGGAACGTGGCCGGCAAGGCCGTGCCGGTGATCGCCGATATCGACAAGGTGGTCTACGGCGCCGGCAAGGGCAATATGCAGGACCGCAACAAGGTCGGCTCGGTGCTCTACAACCGCGGCGTGTCCGCCGCGGTGGTGACGGTGGAAGCGATCCGCGTGGCGCAGGCCAAGTATGGCAAGGGCAAGGTCATGAGCGGCGATGACATGCGCTGGGCCTTCGAGAACCTGAACCTGACCAACGCGCGACTTGCCCAACTGGGCGCGACCGGCCTGCTGCCGGAGATCAAGACCAGCTGCGACAACCACGAGGGTTCGGGCAAGGTGAAGATCCAGCAGTGGGATGGCACCAAGTGGGTGGTGGTGTCGGACTGGATCGAAGGCAACAAGAACCTGATCCATCCGCTGTTCAAGGCGAGTGCCGCGCAGTTCGCGAAAGAGAAGGGCATTTCGCCTACGTGCATGAAGTCTTGAGCGGGCGCCGCGAGGCGTTTGTTGTTGACTCCGCTCTCCCGCGCACGGGGGAGCGGGGATGAAGCCAGCCAGGAACCACCAACCGAGCCGCATCATGAGCCTGTTGTCCGTCAACAATATCGAAGTCATCTACGACCACGTCATCCTGGTGCTCAAGGGCGTTTCGCTCGACGTGCCGGAAGGGCGGATCGTGGCGCTGCTGGGCGCCAACGGCGCGGGCAAGACCACCACGCTCAAGGCCATCTCCAACCTGCTGCATGCCGAGCGCGGCGACGTCACCAAGGGCTCGATCGAATATCGCGGCAACCGGGTCGACCGGCTCACGCCCAACGAGCTGGTCAAGCGCGGCGTCATCCAGGTGATGGAAGGGAGGCATTGCTTTGCCCACCTGACGCTGGAAGAAAACCTGCTGACCGGCGCCTATACGCGCGGCCTGTCGCGCAGCGAGACGCGCGATGCGCTGGAACGCATCTACGCGTACTTTCCCCGCCTGAAGACGCGCCGCAAATCGCAGGCGGGCTACACCTCCGGCGGCGAGCAGCAGATGTGCGCGATCGGCCGGGCCATGATGGCCAAGCCCAGCATGATCCTGCTCGACGAGCCGTCGATGGGCCTGGCGCCGCAGATCGTCGAGGAGATCTTCGAGATCGTGCGCGACCTCAACCAGCGCGAGAAGGTCAGTTTCCTGCTGGCCGAGCAGAACACCATGGTGGCGCTGCGCTATGCCGACTACGGCTACATCCTGGAGAACGGCCGCGTGGTGATGGATGGCGCGGCCGAGGCGTTGCGCACCAATGAGGATGTGAAGGAGTTCTACCTGGGCGTGGCGGCGAACGACGGCGAGGGCGGCGGGCGGAGTTCTTTCCGCGACGTGAAAAGCTATCGCCGCCGCAAGCGCTGGCTGGCCTGAGAAGGGCACTCGGTCTTAAACACAACGCCGATCGGTGAGCGCTGCCTCACGCGGTTCATCACGCGACTACTACGCGAACTACGCACCATGTCCGAACACTTCGATTCGCTCGAAACCCGTGCCCCTGAAGTCCGCTCGCAGGCCTTGCTGGCGGCCTTGTCGCGGCAGGTCGCGCATGCCAAGGCGCATGCCCCCTATTTTGCCGAGGTCTTGCGCGATGTGGATCCGCTMGCGCTGGATTCCCGCGCGGCGCTGGCGGCACTGCCGGTGACGCGCAAGTCCGAGCTGACGGCGCGGCAGAAGGCGATGCCGCCGCTGGGCGGGCTCAATGCGACCCCGCTGGGGGGCTTGCGGCATATCTTCCAGTCGCCGGGGCCGATCAACGAGCCGGACGGGCACGACGCCGACTGGTGGCGCATCGCGCGCGCCATGTTCGCGGCGGGCTTCCGTTCTGGCGATCTGGTCTACAACACCTTCTCCTATCACTTCACGCCAGCCGGCATGATGATGGAAACCGGTGCCCATCGCCTGGGTTGCTGCGTGTTTCCCGCCGGCGTGGGCCAGACCGAATCACAGGTGCAGGCGCTGGCCAGCCTGCAGCCGGCGGCCTACGCGGGCACACCATCGTTTCTCAGGCTGCTGCTGGAGAAAGGCGACGAACTCGGCCTGCCTTGCCGCAGCCTGGGCAAGGCGCTGGTGTCCGGCGAGGCGCTGCCGCCCTCGCTGCGCGCGTGGTTCGGCGAGCGCGGCATCCGGGTGCAGCAGATGTATGGCAGCGCCGATGTGGGCCTGATTGCCTATGAGACTCAGGGCGGCGATGGCTGGGTGGTGGACGAGAACGTGCTGGTCGAGATCGTCGAGCCGGGTGGCACGCAGCCGATGCCGGAGGGCGAGACCGGCGAGGTGGTGGTGACCGTGCTCGGCAACGGCGACTATCCGCTGATCCGCTTTGGCACGGGCGACCTGTCGGCGTTCGTGGCCGGTTCGGGCGAGCGCGCCAGCCCGTGCGGGCGAACCAACCTGCGCCTGAAGGGCTGGCTTGGACGCGCCGACCAGACTACCAAGGTCAAGGGCATGTTCGTGCATCCCGGCCAGGTGGGCGAGGTGGTGCGGCGCCATCCCGAGGTGCGCGCCGCGCGCCTGGTGGTGACGGGCAGCGTTGGCGCCGACGTGATGACCCTGCATTGCGATGCCACCCGCGAGGATGCGAGCCTGGGCCAGGCCATCGGCGAATCGCTGCGCGAAGTCATGCGCCTGCGTGGCGAAGTGCGCTTCGTGGCAGCGGGTTCGCTGCCGCAGGATGGCAAGGTGATCGAGGACGCGCGCAGCTACGACTGAGCGCGATCGCCAGTTTGTTCGGGCGGCGCAGCATGGCCGCCCGGTGGGCGCGTCGGCAGCCATAGCAGCCACGCGCTGACGGCCGCCGCGGTGGCAACCAGCGCCAGCGACGCCAGCGGGCGCTCGCGCATCAGCCACGCGGTGATGCCCATCGACGGCCACATCATCCCGATGGCCAGGCACTTGGCACGCAGCGGCACGCTGCGGTGCACCTGCCAGTCATGCACCAGCGGGCCGAAGCGCGGATGCGCCAGCAGCCGTGCGTGAAAGCGCTCCGAGCCGCGCGCGAAGCAGGCGGCGGCCAGCAGCACGAACGGCGTGGTCGGCAGCACCGGCAGGAAGATGCCGGCAATGCCCAGCAGCAGGCTGAGCATGCCAAGCACCACCCATATCGCGCGCAGCGCCCGCTGCCTGCGGCCGAGGGTCATGCCGGCTGCGGCGGTGCCGGGCGGGGGCATTGCGCTCAGACCGCCAGTCCCAGGCGGGCGCGGGCCTCGTTGTACTCGGCCTTCATGCGCGCCACGATTTCGCCGGCGGTGGGGATGTCGTGGATCTGGCCCACGCCCTGGCCGGCACCCCACACGTCCTTCCATGCCTTGGCCTTGGAGGCGCCGCTGGAGAAGTCCATCTTGGTCTTGTCGGCCACGGGCAGGTTCTCGGGATCCAGCCCCGACGCCTCGATGCTCTCGCGGATGTAGTTGCCGTGCACGCCGGTGAACAGGTTGGTGTAGATGATGTCGGCCGCGGCGGAGGTGGTGATCGACTGCTTGTAGGTCTCGCTGGCGTGGGCTTCCTGCGAGGCGATGAAACGGGTGCCCACATAGGCGAAGTCCGCCCCCATGGCCTGCGCGGCCAGCACGGATTCGCCGTTGGCGATCGAGCCCGACAGCGCGATCACGCCGTCGAAGATCTTGCGCACTTCGCCCACCAGCGCGAACGGCGACAGCGTGCCGGCATGCCCGCCGGCGCCGGCCGCTACCAGGATCAGGCCGTCCACGCCGGCCTCGATCGCCTTCTCGGCGTGGCGGATGCTGATGACGTCGTGCAGCACGATGCCGCCATAACTGTGCACCGCGTCGATCATCTCCTTGGGCGGCGCGCGCAGCGAGGTGATGAAGATCGGCACCTTGTGGTCCACGCACACCTTGATGTCGTGCTCCAGCCGCGCGTTCGAGACGTGCACGATCTGGTTGACCGCGATGGGTCCCACCGGCTTGTCCGGATTGGCGGCGCGGAAGCTGGCGAGTTCTTCTTCCATCTGCGTGAGCCACTCGCCCAGCATCTCGGCCGGGCGCGCGTTCAGCGCGGGGAAGGAACCGACGATGCCGGCCTTGCACTGCGCCAGCACCAGCTCGGGGTAGCTGACGATGAACATCGGCGAGGAAATCACGGGCAGCGCCAGGTTTTGCAGGACCTGGGGCAGTTGTTTGGCGGCGGGCATGGCGTCTCCTGGACCACGTACGGGCGCCGGTGGCGCCCTGGATATGAACGATCGTTCGATTATAGGGAGTTTCGGCTTGCGGGCGTTAGAAGGGGCAATCTACGCCGGGGCGATCGCTCTCTCTTCACCATAGACGACCGGCGGCATTGGCGAAGCCGGGCGGCCTGGCCATGGCGGCACTGGACGCAGCCACTTGGCGGATGCACATGGCGTGCCCTGTGATGTCCTTCCGTTGACGGCTCATCGCTTCGTCGCCGACAAACGGCGGGAGCAAAAAAACCCCGCTACGCCGCGGGGCCAACTACCACGAAGACTGATAGGAAGAGGCGGAAGGGCACCTGCCAATGCCGCGTCCGCACACCGGACTATAGATGGCGTTTGTGACGAACCAAAGACGCTCGCGTGAAGTCGGGATGACCGTTGCGCGCGCCTGGCCTGCCGATGAAAAACGGCGCACTCGGGCGCCGTTCGTCCTTGGCCGAGGCGGCCGGATTTCAGATCTTTTCCAGCAGGAGGCCCTTGAGATACTCGCCTTCGGGGAAGGCGGCCAGCATCGGGTGATCGGTGCCGGCCGAGAGGCGGCGCAGGATGCGCGCGTCGGCACGGGCGTCGGTAGCCGCGCCAGCCACGATCTTCTGGAACAGCTCCATGCTGATCGCACCCGAGCACGAATAGGTGAACAGCAGGCCGCCCGGACGCAGCAACTGCAGGCCGACCAGGTTGATTTCCTTGTAGGCGCGCGCGGCGCGGTCGATGTGCTGGGCGGAGGGCGCGAACTTGGGCGGGTCCAGCACCACCAGGTCGAACTGGCGGCCTTCGGCGCGGAACTGGCGCAGCGACTTGAATACATCGGCATCGAGCCAGGTCGCGCGCTCGGGGTCGAAGCCATTCAGGGTGACGTTGCCAGCGGCGGTCTTGAGTGCTTCGCCGGAGGAGTCGATCGAGGTCACCGCGGTGGCGCCGCCACGCAGCGCCGCCAGCGAGAAGCCGCCGGTGTAGCAGAAGCAGTTGAGCACCTCGCGGCCGTTGGCGAGGTCGCCCACCAGCTTGCGGTTGTCGCGCTGGTCGACATAGAAGCCGGTCTTGTGGCCGCTGCGCACGTCCACGTAGTAGCGCACGCCGTGTTCGGTCACGCTGAGTTCAGGATCGGGTTCGGCGCCAGCCAGCACACCTGTCACCAGCGGCAGGCCTTCGCGTTCGCGCACGGCGGCGTCGGAGCGCTCGTACACGTTGGGGCAGCCGGTTTCCTTGACCAGCGCCTGCACCAGCGCGTCCTTCCAGGCTTCGACCCCGGCGGCGTTGAACTGGCACACCAGCTGGCCGTTCGCGCCGCTGCCGTAGTAGTCGACGATCAGTCCAGGCAGGCGGTCGGCCTCACCGAACACCAGGCGCACCGCGTCGCTGTCCCTGACCCACTGCTTGCGATGGGCGACGGCGGCGGAGACGCGCCGCTTGAACATGGCGTGATCGACCGGCTCGCTTTCGTCGAAGCTCCACACCCGCACGCGAATCTGGGAGCTGGGGCTGTAGGCCCCGCGCGCCAGGAAGCGGCCGTCGGCGGCGCGCACGATCACGGTGCTGCCGGATTCACAACGGCCTTCGATGGTGTCCACGCCGGTCGCATAGACCCAGGGGTGGCGGCGCAGCAGGGATTTTTCCTTGCCGGGCTTGAGGGTGATGGTGTTCATGGTTTGTTGTTTTTGGCGCCAGACGAAGCCGGGCGGATAGGCCAACCCGGTCCGAAGTGCCTGATTGTTGTTACCCCCTCACCCCTCAGGGGGAGAGGGGCGCCACGCAGTGCATGGCGGGAGGATTGCGGCAAGCTGGCCGGCCGCTACACCGTCCAACCGCTTACAGCACCACCTTCACCATCGGGTGGGAAGTCAGCGCGCGGTACAGGTCGTCGAGCTGTTCGCGGCTGGTGACCCATACCGTGACGGTCAGGCCGAGGTAGTTGCCCTTGCTCGAGGGACGCATTTCCATCTTGCCGGCGTGGAAGTCGGGATCGAAGCCCTGCACCAGCGTCACGATGGCTTCGGCGAAGCCATCCTGCATGCTTCCCATCACCTTGATGGGGAAATGGCTGGGATACTCGATCAGCGACTCGCGCGGCGGGACGTTGCCCGGCTTGCCCTGGTCGGAATTGTCGTTGCTCATTTCAAGGCCCTCCAGCTTACTTGCGCTTGAACCACAGGCGGATGGTATCCCACAGGCGGCCGAAGAAGCCTGCCTCGGGCACGTCTTCCAGCGCCACCACCGGGAATTCGGCCACCTTGGTGGCGCCGTCCATCAGCTTKACTGTGCCGACCTGCTGGCCGRCCGCGATCGGGGCCAGCAGCAGTTCCTGGCGTTCCAGCACCGGCTTGATGCGGCCGCCCGTGCCCTTGGGCACGGTGATGTACGTTTCGTCCTTGACGCCGATCTTGACGGTGGATTCCTTGCCCTTGTAGATCTCCGGCGTGGCCAGCACCTGCCCGCGGTCGTACAGGCGCAGGGTGTCGAAGAACTGGAAGCCGTAGTTGAGGATCTTCAGGCTTTCCTGCGTGCGGACCGCTTCGGTGGTGGTACCGATCACGATCGAGACCAGGCGGCGCGAACCGTTCGGCACATTGGCCAGCGGACGCTTGGCCGAGGAGATCAGGCAGTAGCCGGCCGACTTGGTGTGGCCCGTCTTGACGCCGTCCACGGTCGGGTCGATGTAGAGCAGGCGGTTGCGGTTGGGCTGGCGGATCTTGTTGTAGGTGAATTCCTTCTGCGAGTACATGCTGTAGTACTCGGGGAAGTCCTTGATGATGCGCGTGGTCAGCGTGGCCAGATCCATGGCCGTGGTGTAGTGGTTCGGGTCGGGGATGCCGTCGGTGTTGGTGAAGTGGGTGTTCTTCATCCCCAGTTGCTGGGCTTCGCGATTCATCATCGCCACGAAGCCTTCCTCCGAGCCGCCGACCGCTTCGGCCAGCGCCAGCGCGGCGTCGTTGCCCGACTGCACGATCAGGCCCAGCAGCAGGTCGCGCACGCTCACCGGCTTGTTGGGCTCCAGGAACATGCGCGATTCGTCGCTCTTGACCTTCAGGACCAGCGTGGTCGGCACCACGGTCTGGTCGATCGTGAGGCGCTTTTCCTTGATAGCGGCAAACGCCAGGTAGGCGGTCATCAGCTTGGTCAGCGAGGCCGGCTCGATGCGCGCGTCGGCGTTCTGCGAAGCCAGGGCCTGGCCGCTGGTGACGTCGTACAGCATCCAGGACTTGGCCGCGACCTGCGGCATCGGCACGCCCTGGGCGCGCACGGGCGCCGCGGGAAGTACCGTGGCCGCGCCGACGATGGCGGCGGTGACGATGGCGGACGTGTTGGCGGACGCGAAAAGCGGCGTGGCTCTATTCAACATGTTTCAGTTTCCGACAAAAAAAAGGGGCGGGGAATGCATCCGGTGACATGGCGGGGCGGCGCGCCGCTCCCGTCACTGGTCCCACGCATTGACGACGAGCTGCTTGATCAGGTGCAGCTTGCGATGAAAGAAGTGGTCGGCGCCGGGGATCACGATCACCGGCAGTTCCTGCGGGCGGGCCCAGTCGAACACGCTTGCCAGCGGTACGGTGTCATCCTGCTCGCCGTGTATGACGATGGTGTCGGCCGGCACCGTGGCCACTTCCCAGCGGCTGGCGGCGGTCCCCACCATGACCAGGCGCTGCGCCGGCGTGCCGGCCTCGGCCAGGCGCCGGGCCACATGGCTTGCCACGAAGCTGCCGAAGGAGAAACCGCCCAGCGCCAGCGGCAGCGTGGCGGCATCCGGCGACCACGCGGCCTGGGTGCGCATCCAGGCAATCACCGCCAGCAGGTCGTCCTGCTCGCCCACGCCGTTGTCGTGGCTGCCCGCGGTGCCGCCGACGCCACGGAAGTTCGGCCGCACGGTGGCGTATCCCAGCTGCACGAAACTGCGCGCCAGCGTTTGCGCCACCTTGTTGTCCTTGGTGCCACCAAACAGCGGATGCGGATGGGCCACCAGCGCGAGGCCGCGCGGGGCGCCGGCCTGGGGCAGGTCGACCGAAATGTCGATGGCGCCGGCTGGGCCGGCAACGGTAAGTACCTGGGTATGCGCGTTCATGGAAACAGGAAGCGGGTGRCTGGCTAAAGCGCGGCTGCGCCCGGGGTTCAGCGGCTTATCGGTTCAGCGTATCTGCGTATCTGCGTGGCCGCCGGTCAGCGATCAAGCATCAGGCGTTCGACCGGCTTGCCGCCCACCAGATGGCTGTCGATGATTTCGTCGATGTCCTGCTCGTCGACGAAGGTGTACCAGACGGCCTCGGGATAGACCACCAGCACCGGCCCGAGTTCACAACGGTTCAGGCAGCCAGCCTTGTTGATGCGCACCCGCCCTTCGCCGCCGCTGATGCCGAGCGCCTTGCAGCGCTTCTTGGCGTATTCCTGCATGGCCTTCGCATTGTGGTCAGCGCAGCAGGCGCCGCCATCCTCGCGCTGGTTGAGGCAGAAGAAAACATGGTGCTCGTAGTAGCTGCTCATGCGTGGTGGGCGTTCGGCGGCTTGCGGCACCGCAAGGCAAAGGTGCCCCGGGCGCGCGCCGGCCGCTAGGGAATGGGTGGAAGGGCTGAATTATACGGTGTGAAGCGGGGCGGTTCGACGCTTTGGGCCCCGGCTTCGATGCCGCGGGCGCGGTGCCGCCGGCATGGGTGGCGTAGCGCGCACCCGCGCGGGCGGGATCGTCCGGATCCCCGGACGCGCATTTTCCGGATTTCCGGAAAGCCGGAGTGAACGCGCGGCCGCTTTGCCAGCTTCCTTTTGAAATCAGGGGCTTGGCGCGGCGTGGCGGGCTGGCACGGCGGTTGCGATTAGTAAGGCAGACGCGTTCCATTTGCAGGGCGCGCGAACCTGCCGCCGCTGCGGCGGCGGGCACGGTCAAAATACCGAGGACGACATCATGAGGAAACCCTTCTACAAGATCCTGTACGTGCAGGTGCTATTCGCCATCGCGGTGGGCATCGTGCTCGGGCACTTCTGGCCCGCTACGGGCATTGCAATGAAGCCGCTGGGCGACGGCTTCATCAAGCTGATCAAGATGATCATCGGGCCGATCATCTTCTGTACCGTGGTGTCCGGCATCGCCGGCATGCGCGACATGAAGAAGGTGGGCCGCGTGGGCGGCAAGGCGCTGCTGTACTTCGAGGTGATCTCCACCTTCGCGCTGCTCATCGGCCTGCTGTCCGCGCACATACTGAAGCCGGGCGTCGGATTCAACATTGATCCGGCCACGCTCGACACCAAGGCGATCTCGCAATACGTGACGCAGGCGCACGGCCAGAGCACGGTCGAGTTCTTCATGCACATCATCCCGGACACGATGGTCAGCGCGTTCGCCAACGGCGACATCCTGCAGATCCTGCTGATTTCGCTGTTCTTCGGCTCGGCGCTGGCGGCGATGGGCGACCGCTCGAAGATTGTGTTCGACTTCGTCGAACAGGTATCCAAGGTGTTCTTCCACATCGTGCATGTGATCACCAAGGTGGCGCCGCTTGGCGCGTTCGGCGCGATGGCCTTCACCATCGGCAAGTACGGTCTCGGTTCGCTGGTGCCGCTGCTCAAGCTGATCGGCACCTTCTACTTCACCGCGATCGTCTTCGTGGTGGTGGTGCTGGGTACGGTGGCGCGCCTGACGGGTTTCAACATCTTCCGCTTCATCGCCTACATCAAGGAAGAACTGCTGATCGTACTGGGCACCAGCTCGTCGGAAGCCGCGCTGCCGCACCTGATGGAAAAGCTGGAAAACCTGGGCTGCTCCAAATCGGTGGTGGGGCTGGTGGTGCCCACGGGTTACTCCTTCAACCTGGATGGCACCAACATCTACATGACCATGGCGGTGCTCTTCATCGCCCAGGCCACCGGCATCGAGCTCACGCTGCTGCAGCAGCTCACCGTCCTGGGCGTGGCGATGATCACCTCCAAGGGCGCCAGCGGCGTGACCGGCTCCGGCTTCATCACGCTGGCCGCCACGCTGGCGGTGGTGCCGGATATTCCGGTGGCGGGCATGGTGCTGATCCTGGGCATCGACCGCTTCATGAGCGAATGCCGCGCGCTGACCAATATCATCGGCAACGGTGTGGCGACGGTGGTCATGTCGGCGTGGGAGCATGAACTTGACCGCGTGCAGCTTGACCGCGCGCTACGCCGTGGCGGCGATGAAACGGCCGAACTTGCCGAAGCCGGCTCCGGCGTCCGCTGAGGTCCGGGCCTCCGGGGCGGCGGCGCCAGCCGGCGCCGCCCGCCAGCGGGTATCATCGGCGCGTGTCCCTTCGCATGCGCCGATGCCACATTCCGACGATTTCCTCGCCGTGCATGATCCCGCTTCCGCCCGCCTGGTGCATACGCCGGGCGATGGCGGCGGAAGCTGGCGAGGCTTTGTGGCGGCGCTGGCCATCGGCCTGCTGGCGCTGTGCTCGCTGACCTGGCTGGTTTCGGTGCAGCGCGGCGTCGATGGCCTGCAACAGACCACGGCGACCCGCGCCGACCGCTACGCGGCCACGCTGGAAAGCACGCTCGACCGCTACGAGTTCCTTCCCGCGCTGGTCTCGCTTCATCCTTTCGTTCACGACCTGCTGGCCGCGCCCACCGATCCCGCGCGGGTGGCGGCGGCCAACCGCTACCTGTCCGACGTCAATCGCCGCGCGCGCGCTTCGGCCACCTATGTGATCGCCGCCAACGGCGTGGCGCTGGCCGCCAGCAACCATGACCAGCCGGGCAGTTTCGTTGGCACCGACTATCGTTTTCGCCCCTATTTCCAGATCGCCTCGCGCGGGGAGGTCGGGCGCTTCTACGCCATCGGCATCACCAGCGACGAACCCGGCTATTACATCGCCCAGCCCGTGAAGGTGGGCAGCCGGGTGGTGGGCGTGACCGTGGTCAAGCTCAACCTGGAGTGGTTCCAGCGCGCGGGCGCCGGCGGCGCCGAGCCGGTGATGGTGAGCGACGACCACGGCGTGGTTTTTCTCTCATCGGTTCCGGCCTGGCAATACCGCACGCTGCGGCCGCTGCCGCCCGAGTTGCAGTCGGAGCTGGACCGCACGCGCCAGTACCACGACCAGGCGGTCAAGCCGCTGCCGCTGGAGGCGCTGCAATCGCCGGTCACGCGCTGGCTCGGCCATACGGTGCTGGGCGAGGGCGCGCGGCTGGTGCGCATCGGCACAGGCGGCAGCGCCGAGCGTTACCTCGAGATCAGCCGCAAGGTGGGCCCGGCCGACTGGACCATGCAGGTGATGGCCTCGCTGGACCCGGTGCTGGCGAGCGCGCGCAATGCCACCGTGGGCGCGGCGCTGGCCTATGCCTGCATGTGCCTGCTGCTGTTCAACTGGCGCCAGCGCCGCCAGCGCGCGCGCGACATCGAATACGGCAGGCGCTTGCTCGAAGCCGCTTACGACGAACTCGAGCGGCGCGTGGAGGCGCGCACGGCTGACCTGATGGCCATCAACGAGCAACTGGAAGCCGAAGTGGCCGAACGCACGCGCGCCGAGGGCGAACTGCGCGCGGCACAGGACGAACTGGTGCAGGCCAGCAAGCTGGCGGCGCTGGGCCAGATGGCGGCGGGCATCACCCATGAGCTGAACCAGCCGCTGGCGGCCCTGCGCACCTTTTCCGACAACACCCGCGTGCTGCTGGAGCGCGGCAAGCTCGATGCGGTGACCGACAACCTGGCCGCCATTGCCGATCTCACGGCACGCATGGGCAAGATCACCGGGCAGCTCAAGCTGTTCGCCGGCAAGGCGCGCCAGCGCCGCCACGCGGTGCATGTGCGCGCCGCGCTGGATCACGTGCTGGCGCTGATGGCGCCGCGGCTCGCTCACGTCACGCTAAGGGTGGAGGGCTTGTCGCAACCGCCCGGGCCTGCGGTGTGGGCCGACGAGCTCAAGCTCGAGCAAGTGCTGCTCAACCTCATCGGTAACGCGCTGGATGCGCTGGCCACCGCTGCGCCGGACGCGCCGTGCGTGGAAGTGGCGGTCAGCGAGCACGGCGACACCGTCAGCATCGCGGTGCGCGACAACGGCACCGGCATTCCCGTCGACGTCTTGCCCAGGCTGTTCGAGCCCTTCTTCACCACCAAGGAAATCGGCCAGGGCCTCGGCCTTGGACTGGCCATCTCGACCTCCATCGTGCGCGAGTTCGGCGGCCAGCTGAGCGCGGCCGGCCGGCCGGATGGCGGCGCCGAATTCGTGGTGGTGCTGCGGCGTGCACCTGCGCCCGATGGTGGCGCGCCCCGCGCGGAGCCAAGATCCACCTCTCCCACCCATACTGAGTGAGCATCGCCATGCAAGACGGATTGCGTGTCCTGTTCGTCGAAGACGAACCCCTGGTACGCCAGGCTACCGCGCAGAGCCTGGAACTGGCTGGCTTCTCCGTGCTGGCGCTGCCTTCGGCCGAAGCCGCCATGCCGCACCTGTCGCCGGAATTCCCCGGCGTGCTGGTGACGGACGTGCGGCTCACCGGCGCCAGCGGCCTGGACCTGTTGCAGCACTGCCGCAACGCGGCACCGGGCGTACCCGTGATCCTGGTCACCGGCCACGGCGACATCACCATGGCGGTGCAGGCCATGCGCGAAGGCGCCTACGACTTTATCGAGAAACCCTTCGGTGCCGACCGCCTGACCGAGACCGTGCGCCGCGCGCTGGAACGGCGCGCGCTCGAACTGGAAAACCTCGCCCTGCGGCGCGAGCTGGCCGGCCCGGCCGCGGGCACCCGTATCATCGGGCGCTCTCCTGCCATCGAGCAGGTGCGCATGCTGGTGGCCAACGTGGCCGCCACCGACGTGCCGGTGATGATCAACGGCGAGACCGGCACCGGCAAGGAGTTGGTGGCGCGCAGCCTGCATGCCTTGTCGCCGCGGCATCACGCACCGTTCGTCGCGCTGAATTGCGGCGCGGTGCCGGAGGCCATTTTCGAGAGCGAGATGTTCGGCCATGAGGCGGGCGCTTTCACCGGCGCCGGCAAGCGCCGCGTGGGCAAGCTCGAGCATGCCTCCGGCGGCACGCTGTTCCTCGACGAAATCGAGAGCATGCCGCTGGCGCTGCAGGTCAAGCTGCTGCGCGTGCTGCAGGAGGGCACGCTGGAGCGGCTCGGGTCCAATGCATCGATCGCAATCGATGTGCGCATCGTGGCGGCGGCAAAGGGGGATATGGAGGCGCTGGTGGCGCAAGGCACGTTCCGCCAGGATCTCTACTACCGGCTCAATGTCGTCACCATCCCGCTGCCCCCGCTGCGCGAGCGGCGCGAGGATATCGTGCCGCTGTTCGAGCACTTCATGCTGGTGGCGGCGGTGCGCTACCAGCGCCCCGCGCCCATCCTCTCCGAGCTGCAGCGCCAGGCGCTGATGCAGCGCGCCTGGCCCGGCAATGTGCGCGAGTTGCGCAACGCCGCCGACCGTCTGGTGCTGGGCGTGCCCGAGGGCGGCACGCGCGCCGATGCGCTCGACGACTCCACGCCGCTCAAGGAGCGCATGGAACACTACGAGCGTGCTGTCATCGCCGATACGCTGGCGCGCACCGGCGGCGCGGTCAGCCAGGCCGCGGACCTGCTGCAGGTTGGCAAGGCCACGCTGTACGACAAGATCAAGCGCTACGGGTTGTAGGGCAGCTTGCCGTCAACGGCAGCTCAACGCCACATATCCCGCATGCGCCCGGCCAGGTCGAGCCTGGGCAACGGCGCCCTGGCTGGCGCGTCCGCGACCGGCGGGGGCGGCGGCCAGGCGCGGCTGTGGAACAGCGGCATCACCCGGTTGGGCAGGAAGCGCGTGCGCGAAGCGTAGACGTGGCGATCCCCATAGCCGGTCTGCTGGTGCACATAGAAGCGCTGCGGCACCACGATGTCGAGGTGGTCGCGGGCGCGGGTCATCGCCACATACAGCAGGCGGCGCTCTTCCTCGATTTCCTCGGTGGTGCCGGTGGCCAGGTCCGAAGGCATGCAGCCGTCGACGGCGTTGAGCACGTAGACCGCCTTCCATTCCTGGCCCTTGGCCGAGTGGATGGTCGACAGGATCAGGTAATCCTCGTCGCGCAGCGGCACGCCGGATTCGTCGCTCGACGCATCCGGCGGGTCGAGCGTGAGTTCGGTCAGGAAGCGCTCGCGCGAGGCGTAGGTGGCGGCGATTCGTTCCAGTTGCTGGAGATCGGCCGCGCGCGCGGGAGCGTCGTCGTGCAGGCGTTCCAGATGCGGCTGGTACCACGCCACCACCTGCTCGAAGGCCGAGGGCCACGGCGCGGCCGGCGCCATCAGGCTGCGCGCCAGCGCCAGCAGATCGGGCCACGCCTCGGCGGCGGCCGGCGGTGCCTCGAAGGATTCCAGCGCGAACAGCGGCTCGGTGGCGATTTCCACCGCGTCCAGCGCGCGCGCGGCGGTTTTTGGTCCCACGCCGGGCAATAGCTGCAGGCTGCGGAAGCCCGCCATGCGGTCGCGCGGATTTTCCAGCCAGCGCACGACCGCCAGCACATCCTTTACGTGCGTTGATTCCAGGAATTTCAGGCCGCCGAACTTGACGAAGGGGATGTTGCGCCGGACCAGCTCGATCTCGAGCTGCGCGCTGTGGTCGGCGGCGCGGAACAGCACGGCCTGCGACAGCAGCGCCAGCCCGGCCTCGCGCCGCGCCAGGATCTGCTCGACCACGTAGCGGGCCTGGTCCGCTTCATCGTTGACCACGACGATCTCCGGTTTCTCGGCCGAGCCGCGCTCCGACCACAGGTCCTTGGTATAGCGTTCGGCCGCGAGGCCGATCACCGCATTGGCGGCGGCCAGGATAGGCTGGGTCGAGCGGTAGTTCTGCGACAGCGTGACCATGTCCGCGGCCGGTGTGAACTGTCCGGGGAAATCGAGGATGTTGCGCACCGTGGCGCCACGGAAGGCATAGATCGACTGGGCATCGTCACCCACCACGGTCAGGCCGCGTCCGTCGGGCTTGAGCGCGAGCAGGATGGCGGCCTGCAGCGCATTGGTGTCTTGGTATTCGTCCACCAGCACATGGTCGAAGCGCGCGCCCATGTCCTGCGCCAGCACGGGTTCGGCCAAGGCCTGCGCCCAGTAGAGCAGCAGGTCGTCGTAGTCGAGCACCTGCTGCTTCTGCTTGGCTTCCACATAGCCGGCGAACAGCCCGCGCAGCGCATCCGTCCACATGGCATAGCGCGGGAACCATTGCTTGAGCACGTCTTCCAGCGGGGCCTGCGTGTTGACCACGCGCGAGTAGATCGACAGGCAGGTTTCCTTGCGCGGGAAACGCGAGGCCTGCGCGGACAGGCCGAGGTCATGGCGTACCACATTCATCAGGTCGGCGGCATCGCCGCGATCGCAGATGGTGAAGCTGGGCGACAGGCCGAGCGTCTCGGCGTACTCGCGCAACAGGCGCGCGCCGATGGCGTGGAAGGTGCCCGACCACGTCAGCGCGGCGCGGCCCGCGCCGGAGGTCTGCATGCCGAGCGCCTGGTCCACGATGCGCTCGACCCGCCGCCCCATCTCCGACGCCGCGCGGCGCGAGAACGTCAGCAGCAGGATGCGGCGCGGATCGGCGCCGCCCAGCACCAGGTGCGCGACCCGGTGCGCCAGCGTGTTGGTCTTGCCCGAGCCGGCGCCGGCGATGATCAGCAGCGGCGCGGCGGGCTCGTGGGTCACGGCCGCGCGCTGTTCCGGGTTCAGGGTGGACAGGTAGGCGGGCGTGGCGCAGGCATCCTGCCTGTTGGCGGGTGCATCGCAAAGCACGGCGCTGGGATCGGGATCGAGTAACACGGCAGGGGCCTTTGGGGATGCCGGGCGTGCAAGTGCGCTGGCCGGCATGGGCGGGGAAAACTGCCGGTAACTGTATATCCATACAGGCGAACTGCGCAAGGCCGGGGCCGTTGCGTGGGGCTGCCGCAATAAAAAAGGTGCCATGGCAGGCACCTTTCCGGCGGATTCGGGCGGGCTGCGCGGATCAGGCCGCCTTGGCGAGCGCGCCGTCGAGCAGCTTGTGCAGCGCATCCCACTCCGGTTCGCCGACATAACGCTTGAGGATGCGGCCGTCCTTATCGATCACGAAGGTGGTCGGGGTCAGTTGGACCTCGCCGAATGCCTTGGCCGCCGCGCCGTCGGAGTCCATCGCCACCTTGAACGGCAACTTGCGGGTTAGCGCATAGTTCATCACGTACATCGGCGGGTCGTAGCTCATTGCCACCGCCACGAACTCCAGGCCCTTGTCCTTGAACTTGTCATAGGTCTTGACCATGTCCGGCATCTCCTTGACGCAGGTGACGCAGCTGGTGGCCCAGAAGTTGACCAGGTAGACCTTGCCCTTGAGATCGGCGGTGCTGACCTTCTCGCCCGACAGCAGCGTGAAGGTGGCGGGCGGCGCGGCAGTGGCTGGGGCGATGGCGCGGTAGCCGAACCAGCCCAGCACGGCAACCAGCAGCACGGCGCCGATCGCGCGCCAGAGCTTGCGCCGGGCCGGGCTTGCCGCGGGAGGGGCGGTTGGGGAAGTGGAGGTCGTCATGATGCTCGCCGACAGGTCAGACAAGCCGCCATTCTACTGCCGCTGCCGCGGCGCTGCCGGATGCATGCATGGAGGCACTCGCGCTGCGGCGATTAGCCGCAGTTCAGTCCGGCGTGGCGGCCAGCGCCGAGCGGGCCTTATCCAGCGCCTGTTCCAGGTAGGCACCGTAGAAGTCAGGCTGCATGCCGCGCAACGGGGTGGCCAGCGAGCGGCCGCGCGCGTCCAGGAAGAGCACCGTGGGCGCCACCGTCACGTGGCGGCTGCGGGCCCATTCACGCGCCGTGGTCATGCTGCCATCCGCATTGCGCAGCGGCGTGTTGGCGGTCATGTCGAGCTCCCGCGCCACGATCTCGCCCGCCGCCGCCTGCGGGCCGAGATAGTTGCGGCGCACCGTTTCGCAGTAAACGCAGTCGGGCAGCGTGACCAGCACCACCAGCGGTTCGCCGCGGGTGGCCGCCGCCTTGGCCTGGGCGGCCAGGTCGGTTGCCGCGGGCAGGTGGGTGCTGGCGGCCAAGGCGCCATGGCTTGTCGTGACGATGAGGGCACCCATCACCGCCGCCACGGCGCGCAAGGTACGGCGGGCGGGCGCACGGCGCGGTTGCGGCATGGACGAGACTGACGGGTGGCCTGGCGACGGGATTTGCATGGGCTGGCAATGTGGATGCGCGCTGGCACGCAGGTTCCCCGATAATAGCGGCTTCCGTCCGCATCCGTGGTGCCGCGCCCGCGCGCCCTGGATGCGGGATCGCACAATCCCGGGCACTGTCCCCGGCAATGTCCGCCGGACCGTTGCCGCACGCTGCCGTATCCACTGCCGAGATGTCCCACCGCCGGTTTTCCCGCTTGTTACCGTCCTCGCTTGCCACCGCCCTCGCCGTGACCGCACTCGGCGCCGGGCTGATCGCCTGCTCGCCGCGCTATGACTGGCGCACCATTCAGTCCAACGAAGGTGCATACGCCGCGCTCTATCCGGGCAAGCCAAGCGGCGCCGCCCGCGAAGTAGCCATTGCCGGGCGCAAGCTGCCGATGACGATGGACGCGGCCCGGATCGACGAAACCCTGTTCGCCGTTGGCGTGGTGACCTTGCCCGCCGACGATGCCGCGTTGCGGCAGGCCGCGCTTGAATCGATGCAGGCGGGGTTGCTTGGCAACCTCGGTCCCCACCCCGCGGAAGCGGTCAAGACGCGCAAGGTGAAGGTGATGTCGGCCGCGACACCCGCCGTGGCGCTTGACGGCGTGGAGGTGCAGGTGGCTGCGGTCTCGCCGCAGGACCAGTCGCCTCGCAGGCTGACGGCGCGGCTGGTGGCTTCCGGCGTGCACGTCTACCAGGCGGTTGTGCTGGAGGCCGGCGATGCCGCGCGCGACCAGCGCCAGGCGGAGCAGGTCGACCAGTTCCTCACCGGTTTTCATCCGTTTTAAGCTCTGCCGAGCCTTATTGCGCTTTAGCCGGCCCGCAATGCGCGGGCCGATCAGTCCGTTCAAGGGAGTTCATTCATGCGTTGGGAAGTTTGGCTGGCTTATTTCGCGGCTTGTTGGGTGATTGCCGTTTCGCCGGGTTCGGGGGCGGTGCTGTCGATGAGCCATGGCCTGTCGTACGGGCTGCGCAAGACCACCACTACGATCTTTGGCTTGCAGACCGGCCTGGTGATCATCCTGCTGGTGGCAGGCGGCGGCCTGGGCGCGCTGCTGCTGGCGTCCGAGCATGCGTTCGCCGTGGTCAAGACGATCGGTGCGCTCTACCTGATCTACATCGGCGTGCAGCAGTGGCGCGCCCGCGTGGATAGCGCCCCGGATGAGGCGGCGCAGGGCCAGGAGGCGCCGCGCGTTGCCGCGCTGAGCCCGCGCCGCCGTTTCGCCACCGGCTTGCTGACCAATGTGACCAATCCCAAAGGCATCATCTTCATGGTCGCGGTGCTGCCGCAGTTCATCGACCCGGCCCATGCGCTCGCGCCCCAGCTCGCCATCCTGGCCGTGACGATGTGCGCCGTGGACCTGGTGGTGATGCATGGCTACGCGCTGCTGGCCTCGCGCATGCGCGGCCTGTTGCGCAATGCGCGCGCGGTGCGCTGGCAGAACCGGATCTTCGGCAGCGTGCTGGTGGCCGTGGGCACCGCGCTGTTCTTCGTCCGGCGCCATCCGGCTTGAAGAAGCGGGGCCGGCATCCGCGCCGGCCCGCTCTGCCGATCTGGCGCTAGCTTCCCGCAGGTGCGTTTGCTTCAATAGGTAGGACGACCCAAGCGGAGGTAAGCAATGCGAAGCTCTTCCACCCTGCAGGCCAGGTTGCATGCACGACCGGCCCATACCGTGCCGCCGGACGAGGAGCCGCCGCCGCCGGGCATTCCGCCCGATCTCCCACCCATCGAACACCCACCGCCGCCGACGGAGCCGCCGGTGGCGGTGCCTCCGCCCCGGCGTGGCTGAGTGCGAACCGGACGCACGCCGTTGCTACGGCGTACGCAGCGCCCGCCGGTACTGGATGGCCTCGCCCACATGGCTGGGCTGCAATAGCTCGGTTCCCGCCAGGTCGGCAATCGTGCGGGCGATCTTCAGCGCCCGGAAATAGGCGCGCGCCGACCAGGCCAGCTTGGTCATGGCGCCACGCAGCAAGGCTTGCGCCTCGGGCGTGAGCGGACAGTGCTCGTCAATCTCGCGCCCCGAGAGCGCCGCGTTGGGCTTGCCCTGGCGCGCCTGCTGCAGGGCGCGGGCGGCCAGCACGCGCTGGCGCACCTCGGCGCTGGACTCGCCGGGAGGGCCATCGAGCATTTCGCGCTGGTCCTGGGCCGGTACCTCCACTTGCAGGTCGATCCGGTCGAGCAGCGGCCCCGACAGCCTGGACTGATAGCGCAGCACCTGGTCCGGCGTGCAGCGGCAGGGACGCGACGGGTGTCCCAGGTAGCCGCACGGGCAGGGATTCATGGCGGCGACAAACTGGAACCGGGCGGGGAAGTCGGCCTGGCGCGTGGCGCGCGAAATGGTGACGCGGCCCGATTCGAGGGGTTCGCGCAGGACCTCCAGCACGCGGCGGTCGAATTCCGGCAGTTCATCCAGGAACAGTACGCCTTGATGGGCCAGCGAGATCTCGCCGGGGCGAGGGTTGCTGCCACCGCCCACCAGCGCCGCCGCCGAAGCGGTGTGGTGCGGCGACCGGTAGGGCCGCTCGCGCCAGCGGGCGGGGTGGAAGCCGGCGGCGGTGAGGCTCTGCACCGCGGCGGATTCCAGCGCTTCCTCCAGCGTCATCGGCGGCAGCAGGCCGGGAAAGCGCTGCGCCAGCATGGATTTGCCAGTGCCAGGAGGGCCGACCAGCAGGGCCGAGTGCTGTCCGGCTGCCGCGATTTCCATGGCGCGGCGCGCTTGCGGCTGGCCCCGGACGTCGCGCATGTCCGGACCGGCAGGCTCGCCTTCGCCGATCTGCGCAAGCGGCTCCGCACGCGCCAGCCGGGCGTCCGGCAGGGGGCCCAGGTGAGCGCAGACTTCCAACAGGGAGCGTGCTCCGTAGACCGTGACCCCGTCGATCAAGGCGGCTTCCGGAGCATTTTCTGCCGCTACCACGAAAATGCGGGGCGGGCCTGCGCCCGATATCTGCCGCGCGGCGTTGTCACGCCCCAGGCTCATTGCCATGGCCAGCGCCCCGCGCACGGGGCGCAACTCTCCGGATAGCGACAACTCGCCGGCGAACTCGCTGGCATCCAGCCCGTCCAGCGGGACCTGGCCACTGGCGGCCAGGATGCCGAGTGCGATCGGCAGGTCGAAGCGCCCGGATTCCTTGGGCAAATCCGCGGGGGCCAGGTTTACCGTGATCCGCCGGCTGGGAAACTCGAAGCGGCTGTTGAGGATGGCCGCGCGGACCCGCTCACGGCTTTCACGCACCTCGGTATCGGCCAGCCCGACGATCGTGAAGGCGGGAAGGCCGTTGGCCAGGTGCACCTCGACCGATACCAGCGGTGCCTCAAGGCCGGTCAACGCCCGGCTACGCAGCAGTGCGAGGCTCATCTCACTCCGAAAGCGTCAAGGATGTGTTAACGAAAATGGCCGCCGGAATACGGCGGCCATCGGTCGGGATCTTGGCCCAGGTTCATCTGACCACCTGGGCGAGCGTGCGGCGCAGCAAGGGCTTCAGCCGGAAACAGGCGTGTCGGACCCGCCTGCCGCGCGGCTTTCCAGCGCCTGCACGCGGGCTTCCAGTTCTTCCAGCCGCGCGCGGGTGCGCGCCAGAACCTGCGATTGCACATCGAATTCCTCGCGGGTGACCAGGTCGAGCTTGGAAAACCCTTGCGTCATCATGCTGCGCACGTTTTTCTCGATGTCCTTGGCGGGCGAGTTGCGCAAGGCCTCGCTGATCTTGGCCTGGAAATCGTTGAACAGGTCGGTGGGCTTCATTGTGATTCTCCTTTTGCACCGCCTTGGTGCGTGTAATTGGGTGAGCGGATTCGGCGTGCAGCATCGCGGTGCACCGCAATGGGGTGCGGACGAAGGCGATGCGCGCACGGCACTTGCCGCCGGCATGGGCCGATTATCGCGCTTCAGGCGTCGCCGGGAAAGCGCCGGCGCGGGCTGGTAACACCTTTTAACGTTACTGCGCTCGCCGGGAGCCGGCCAGCGCAGTCATTCAAAGCGTCTATATGAGCACAAATAATAATTTGTAATCCTCGTTTTCAGCCTGGCACGGCAGTTGCAGTAATGGTGGCAGGAGCGTCGTTTCGCAAATCATTCTTAAACACACAAGTACCGAGCCAGAGGAAAAGGAGAGCAAACCCATGAAGAAGTTGGCCCTTGCAGTCAGCGCCAGTGCAGTTGTGCTTTGCGGGCTCACCCCCGCAGCATTCGCCCAGAGCAGCGCGCAGGAGGGCGGTGCACCTACCGACGCCGCCGCCGCTGCCGCCGAAGCGTCGCCGCACACCTTCACCGCCAACGTGACCTTGGCCAGTGAGTATCGCTATCGCGGCCTGATGCAGACCAACCGCCGCCCCGCCATCCAGGGCGGGTTTGACTACGCGCATTCGAGCGGCTTTTACGTGGGCAACTGGAACTCGAGCATCAGCTGGCTCGGTGACAGCAATCCGCAAGTCTCGGCGCCGATCGAGATGGACTTCTACGGCGGCTTCAAGAACACGGTGACGCTGGGCGGCCTGGAGTGGAACTACGACGTCGGCGTGCTGCAGTACTACTACCCGGGCGACTACCCGAACGGCTTTACGCGCCCGTACACCACGGAAGTGTATGTCGGCGCCGGCTACGGTCCTGTGTTCTTCAAGTATTCGCA
>NZ_JBFTSG010000035.1:0-110928 GCF_056399885.1 Cupriavidus sp. 01L45
GGCAGCGCCATCATCCAGGCGCATGACCTCGCCGGTACGCCGAATTCAGACATCCCCATCCAGATCTGCGGCGACTGCCACCTGGCCAACTTCGGCGGGTTTGCCAGCCCTGAACGCTCGCTGCTGTTCGACCTCAACGATTTCGACGAGACCAGCCTCGGGCCCTGGGAATGGGACCTGAAGCGGCTTACCGCCAGCTTCGTGGTGGCGGGCCGGCATCTGCGCCACAAGCGGGGCGTGATCGACGACCTGGTCTATCGGGTCGTGCGTAGCTATCAGGAGCGGATGGCCACCTATGCCGGGATGGGCATCCTCGACACCTGGTACGACTGCATTACCTTCGAGCGCCTGATGGCCGAGACGCCTTCACCGCAGATCCGCCAGCGCCTGGAGCGCGGGATAGCGCGCGCGACCAAGCGCGCCAGCGAGGCGCTGTTGCCGAAGCTGTCGGAGCGGGTTGGCGAGCGCTGGGTTATCCGCGACGCACCGCCGGCCATCTTCCATCTACACGGCCAGAACACGCTGTTCTCCCCCGACGACGACTGGATGAAGATCGACGACGCCGGAAAGGCGCTCGACAAGTCTTTCGAGGCGTACCTGGGCACCCTGTCGCCCGACCGGCGCCAGTTGCTCAGCCATTTCACGCGCCACGATGCCGCCTTCAAGGTGGTGGGGGTGGGCAGCGTCGGCACGCGCTGCCTGATCATCCTGATGATCGACAAGCACGGCAAGCCGCTGTTCCTGCAAAGCAAGCRGGCCACACAGTCAGTAGTGGCGTGCTATTTCAAGTCGCCGCCGGTGATGCATGAAGGCCGGCGTGTGGTGGAGGGCCAGCGGCTGATGCAGGCGGCCAGCGACGTGTTCCTTGGCTGGAACAACGGGCCGTCCGGCCGGCATTTCTACATGCGGCAACTGCGCGACATGAAGCTGTCGCCCGCGATCGAGCTGATGGATCATGAATTGCTGGCCAGGTTCGCGGCGCTGTGCGGCTGGGTGCTGGCGCGGGCCCATGCCAAGGCCAGCGGGATGGCGCTGGAGATCAGCGGCTACCTTGGCAATAGCGATGCGATGGCCGATGCGCTGTTGGGGTATTCGAACGCGTATGCGGATCAGGTCGAGCGCGACTACGACGTGTTTGTCGGTGCCTGCCGCTCTGGCCGGCTGGAGGCGCGCACGGATGAAGACATCGCCGCGGATTTTCAAATCTAGGCGCTCGCCGAAATCCGCGGATCGAGGAACACCACCGGGCCGATTCGAGTCCGGAGGGTGTCTATGTCGCTGATCAGCTAGGCTTGGGCGCAGTCGCGGTTCGAGATGACGCACGCGCCGCGCGGTGGGCATGGAGTTGCAGCGCCCGGTTCGCATCGGCCTGTGCGACGTGTCCCGCTTCCTGACCCGCCAGATCGACACGCGGGGCACCTTCCACCAGGCAGGTCCAGTAGCGGGTGCCGCGGCACCAGGTCCGGATCGCGTCGCGCAGCACCGACTCCGTCAGGCCAAGTTCCTGCGCGTGCTGGACGAGATCTTCGAAGATGCCGATCTTGAGCGCTACCTTCGGCGCAGGATTCTTCGGAAAAGTTTGCGGGAAGCGCTTTTGCAGCTTCGCGATGGCCTGCAGCACCGGATCCACGGGCTTCGCCGGGCTGACCGGAGCCACCGGACGCGCGCGCCGCGTCTTAGCCTGTGGCGCGGCCTTCGCTTGCCTTGCCAGTTGTTCCTTCAGTGCCGCCAGTTGTTCGAAGCCCATCGTGTCCAGCCAGTAAAAAAACTTGGTGCGATTGTAGCAGCCCTACGCGATTCACCTTGCCGCCCCCGCCGCGGCGGGAATCGGCCAAATCAGGCATCGTGGCCAGGACGGGCGCCCGTCACACTTCGCGCGTCCCCCCAATTCGGTGCCGTTCCTGCGTGGCTTCATGCCAACAGCGCTCCGCGCCCTCCCTGGCGGAACCCATATCCGCCAAATTTTGTTACATCTACAGAATGCTAAACCGGATATTTCTATCTGTGGACGGTAATTTTGGCGGTAGAACTGCCATCCACTTCCATCAGGCGCTTGCTGGGCGTACCTTTGCTGGACGTGTTTGTTTTCATGGGTATAAAATAAAATTCACAAACATGAAAAAATGATCGGTTTGCCTGTCGCCCTCCCTGGGTGGGGCGAAACTGGCAAGGAGACTGCAATGACATCCCCCTCGTCCTCGCCGACCTGCTTCGTCCGTGCCGAAGACGTGCCCGGCTACCACCCGGCCAACCATGTGGGTACGCTGAACCGCCGCATCATTGGCCGCGAGAATGTCGGTGCCACCCAGCTTGAGGTGATCCACGGCACCATCGAGCGCGGCAAGGGCGCCTTGCCGCACGCCCATCCCGGTATCGAGCAGGTTTGCTACGTGCTGGAGGGCAGGGCGCTCGCCGAGGTGAACGGCCAGTCGCGCGAGCTTGGGCCCGGCGACTGCTGCTTCTTCCCCGCCGGATCCATGCACGTGTTCACCGTCATCAGCGACGAGCCCGTCAAGCTGCTGGTGATCTACGCCCCGCCTTATGAGGAATCCCCGGATCGCGTGATCCGTCCCGCCTGAGCATTGCCCCGTCCCGGGCGGTTGCCCGCAGCCGAACGGACGTTCGTAGTTGAAGCCTGGAGGAGATCCCGATGAAACTGTCTTCCCGACGCCGCCTGATGCTGTGCGCCGCGATCTGGAGTGCTGCGCCGGCCCTGGCCTGGAGCAGCGCCTATCCCAGCAAGCCGATCCGCATGGTGGTGCCTTACGCGCCGGGCGGAGCCTCCGATGTGGTGGCCCGGCTGGTCTCGCAGAAGCTGTCTGAGGCCCTGAAGCAGCCGGTGGTGGTGGAGAACCGGCCGGGCGCCAACGGCATCATCGGCACCGACCAGGTCGCGCGTGCCGCGCCGGATGGCTACACCTTGCTGCTGAACACCGCCGGCGCGCAGACGCTGAGCCCTGTCCTCTACAAGGCCGGCTACGAGCCGCTCAAAAGCTTCGCGCCAATCAGCCTGATCAGCAGCATCGGCTTCGTCATGGTGGTCCACCCGTCGGTACCGGCCAAGACCGTGCAGGAGTTTGTCGGGCTGGCGCGTTCCAAGAGCCGTCCGCTGAGCTTGTCGGCCGGCAGCAGCATGATCGAGCTGATCGGGGAAACCTTCAAGACAACCGCCGGCACGCCGGATGTCGTCAGCGTCTCCTATCGGGGTACCGGCCCGCAGATGCAGGCGGTGGTGGCGGGCGAGGTCGACATGACCATCGACCCCTTTAACGGGATGGCAATGATCCGCGCGGGCCGGCTGCGCCCGCTGGCAGTGCTGTCGTCCAGGCGCTCGCCGGCGCTGCCGGATGTCCCGACCATGCAGGAAGCCGGCATCCAGGGCATGAACTTCAATTCCTGGGCTGGCTTGCTGGCGCCGGCGGGCACGCCAAAGGAAATCGTTACGCGGCTGAACCAGGAAATCGTCCGGATCGTGGCCATGCCGGAGATCAAGGCGCGCCTCGCCGCCATCGACTATGAAGCCGTCGGCAGTACGCCCGAGCAGTTCGCCACCATCATTGCCGACGACGCCGCGCGCTGGGCCAAGCTGGTGAAGGACACGAACTATAAAGAAAAGACCGCGCCATGAAGCGGCGGGGCTGCCGGTCCGGGTGTTAGTCCGGCCGTCGGTTCCAAGCCACCACCACAAAGCGGATCCATCGCAGAGGGATCGCTAACCAGAAAGAAGCAGGAGACAACACGATGCCAAGATTTACCACGCTGCTGCGCGCGGCGCTGCCATTGCTGACACTCGCCGCGGCGCCGTACGCGGCGGCGGCCGATGCCTATCCCAGCAAGCCGATCCGCATGGTGGTGCCCTTCGCCGCCGGCAGCGGCACCGACGCGGTAGCCCGCATCACGGCCAAGGAACTGGGCGATGCGCTCAAGGCCAACGTGGTGGTGGACAACCGTCCCGGGGCCAACGGCGCCATCGCCGCTGAAATCGTCGCGCAGGCCGCGCCTGACGGCTACACGCTGTTCATGACCACCAACACCACGCATTCGGCCAACCCTTCGCTGATGAAGAAGCTGCCGTATGACCCGATCCGCGATTTCACGCCGGTGGCGCGCATGGGCAACCTGCCCTTCATCCTGGTGGTCAATCCCAAGTTGCCCGTCAAGACGGTGCCGGAACTGATCGCCTACGCGCGCGCTCATCCCGGCATGTCGTACGCCAGCGGCAACAGCACCGGCATCGTGTCGGGCGCCACCCTGGGCCGCATGGCCGGGCTGGACCTGCTGCACGTGCCGTACAAGAGCACGCCGCCGGCCATGACGGATGTGATTGCCGGGCAGGTGCCGATGATGTTCGTCGACGTGGCGGCCGGCATTGCCAACGTCAAGGCAGGCAAGCTGCGCGCGCTGGCGGTGACCACGGCGCAGCGCAGCCGCCTGCTGCCGGACCTGCCGCCGCTGGGAGACACGTCTGAGCTGAAGGGGTTCGACATTACCTCCTGGAACGGCGTGTTCGCGCCAGCGAAGACGCCGGCGGACGTGGTCGAGCGGCTCAACCGCGAGCTGTCCCGCATCGCCGCCAGCAAGGAAGTGGCGCCGCGTTTCGAGGCGCTGGGGTTTGAAGCATTCGGGCAAACGCCCAAGCAGTTTGCCGGCTTCGTCGCCGGCGAACTGGTCAAGTGGACCAAGCTGGTCAAGGACGCCGGCATCCAGCCGGAATGAGGCAAGCATGAACTTTGAAAGAACCCCCGAACAGCGCGCCATCGTCGAGGCGGTGACGCAGATTTGCAGCGACTTTGGCGCCGACTACTGGTCGGGGCTCGACGACGAAGGCAAGTTCCCCCATGCATTCCACCAGGCCATGGCGAAGGCGGGCTGGCTCGGCATCGCGATGCCGGAGGCCTATGGCGGCGCCGGGCTCGGGATTACCGAGGCGGCGCTGATCATGCAGACGGTGTCGGCGTCCGGCGCCGGTTTTTCCGGCGCGTCGGCCATCCATATGAATGTGTTCGGCCTCAACCCGGTGGTGGTGTTCGGCAACGAGCGCCAGAAGGAGGCGGCGCTGCCGCCGCTGATCGCCGGGCAGGAGAAAGCCTGCTTCGCCGTGACCGAACCCGATGCCGGGCTCGACACCACTCATCTCAAGACCCAGGCCGTGCTGTCGGCCGATGGTGGCAGCTATCGCGTGGACGGCCGCAAGATCTGGATCTCCACCGCCCAGGTGGCCGACCGCATGCTGCTGCTGGCGCGCACCACGCCGCTGGAGCAGGTGGCCAAGCCGACCCAGGGCCTGAGCCTGTTCTACACCGCGCTGGACCGCARGCACATCGAGGTGCGCGAGATCCACAAGATGGGACGTGCCGCCGTGGACTCGAACATGCTCTTTATCGACGGCCTGACGGTGCCGGTGGAAGACCGCATCGGAGAAGAGGGGCGCGGTTTCGAATACATCCTGCATGGCCTGAACCCTGAGCGCATCCTGATTGCGGCCGAAGCCGTCGGCCTCGGCCGCGTCGCGCTGGAAGCGGCGACGCGCTATGCCAGGGAGCGCACCGTGTTCGGCCGCCCGATCGGCCAGAACCAGGGCATCCAGCATCCGCTGGCGCAGGCCTGGATGGCGCTGGAAGCGGCCGACATGATGGTCTGGAAAGCGGCGTGGCTGTATGACCAGGGCAAGCCCTGCGGCGCAGAAGCCAATACCGCCAAGTACCTGGCGGCGGAAGCCGCCCACCAGGCTTGCCAGACCGCGGTCCTGACGCTGGGCGGCATGGGCTATGCGCGCGAGTACCAGGTGGAGCGCTACCTGCGCGAATCGTATATCCCGCGCATCGCACCGGTCAGCGCGCAACTGATCATGTGCCATATCGCCGAGCGCGTGCTGGGTTTGCCGAAGTCCTATTGACGAGGCGGCGGGACAATCCCGCGCGGGGAACCCGCATTCTTTCAGCGATGAAAATAATAAAGGGCGCCCCGCCGATGCCAGCGGGGCGCCCTTGTTTCCCTGAGCGAATACGGATTTCCACAGGTCTCTGTCTCTATAGCCGACCCATCACGACCAGGACCACAATGATCAGCAGGACCAGTCCGAGGCCGCCGCTTGGGTAGTAGCCCCACCCGGTGCTGTACGGCCAGGTTGGCAATGCGCCGACGAGCAGCAGGACGAGGAGGATAAGCAAGATCGTACCGATGGCCATGACGGGCTCCTTGACGAATGGATAAGCGTGAGGTGCTTATGGGATGCCTATGGGGTGCTTATGGTTGTTCTGTGCGGGCTATGCAATGCGGTGCGGACCGGGGCCAGCGTTACTTGCCCAGTTCGTGGCCGATGACGCCGCCAGCCACCGCGCCGCCGATGGTTGCCGCCGTATTGCCGTGCGACAGTTCATGGCCTGCAACACCGCCGGCCACGGCGCCGGTAGCGGTACAGCCGTTCAGCCCGATCAGAAGTACCGCGCCCGCGATGAGCGCGCTTGCCAGTCTCAGCATGTTGGTCTCCTTGATGCGTGGTGCCGGTTGCGTGACAGGTACACCAGCCATGCCTACAAGATAGCCGGGCAGGTTGGCGGCACCAGCGGGGCTGCCTCTGATAAGGATGTAGGAATTGGACGACGCCGCGAGCGCGGCGTCAGGGAGGGAGGCGGTCCAGGCGGAAGGGGAAGTCAGCGGGCAAAGGCTGCCCGCCAACTGTTAGCGCAAGCGCTTGATCAGCGCGGAGGTGTCGGCGCGGCCGCAGCCGTCTTGCTGCAGGTCCGCGTAGAACTGGTCGACCACAGCCGTGACGGGCAGGCTGGCGCCGTTGCGGCGTGCTTCGTCCAGGCAGAGGCCGAGATCCTTGCGCATCCAGTCCACCGCGAAGCCGAAGTCGAACTTGCCTTCGATCATGGTGGGGCCGCGGTTTTCCAGTTGCCACGAGCCCGCGGCGCCCTTGCTGATCACGTCGAGCACGACCTTCATGTCCAGCCCGGCGCGCTCGCCGAAGGCGATGGCTTCCGACAGGCCCTGCAGCAGGCCGGCAATGCAGATCTGGTTGACCATCTTGGCCAGCTGGCCGGCGCCCGCGCCGCCGATCCGGGTGACCGCGCGCGCATAGGCGCCCAGCACCGGCTCGATCTGGGTGAACACGGCCTCGTCGGCGCCGCACATGATGGTCAGGATGCCCTTTTGCGCGCCGACTTCGCCGCCCGACACCGGCGCATCGACAAAGTGCAGCCCGCGCTCGCCGGCGGCGGCGTACAACTCGCGCGCGACATTGGCGCTGGCGGTGGTGTGATCCACGAACACACAGCCTGCCGGCGCCGTGCCGAAAGCACCATTGGCGCCGGTGAGCACCGCGCGCAAGTCATCGTCATTGCCCACGCAGGAGCAGACCACTTCGGCGTCCCGGGCGGCCAGCGCCGGGGTGGCCGCCGATTTGCCGCCGAAGGCCGCGACCCACTGCTCGGCCTTGCTTGCCGTGCGGTTGTACACGGTGACCTGATGGCCCTTGGCGGCGAGATGGGCCGCCATGTGATAGCCCATGACACCCAGGCCGATAAATGCAACACGCATGACTAGGAAACTCCAGGACCCGCGGTGAGCGCGGGCGAATGTGACAAAGTGGGCAGCCCCCCCGAAGCCGGGAATGCTGCCATTCTTGCAATGCAGCGTCAACAAGCCTTGCCGGTGCTCCCGGTTGTCAGCATGCGGGCGATCGACGCGGCTGTGGCGGGAGCAAATTGTTGCACGCACTCGCGCGTCAGCGCCAGCGTGTAGGCCAGCGCCATGATCCGATTGTCGAAAGTCCGGTTGAGCATGAATTGTGAGGAGAGCTCCATGCCGTTGCCCGGCTTGCATAAGCGGACGAGTGCGCCCCAGCGGCCGTCCTCCACCGGCAAGATATCCACGTCAATCGCATATTCTCCCTCCGTGCAGGTCCAGGCGGGCCCCGCGAGCCGCCGTTCCGCTTTGTCAGTCACCATGTCGTTCCTCCGCGCTTTTCTGGCGAGAATCCCCGCGCACCGGGCCGTCCCGATGCCATGACTCCCGCTTCCTGGTCCGCGGTCATTGCCACGGGCCATGACTTCCTTGCAGGCGCCGGGCTATTTGCCGGCATCCTGCGCATGTCCGCCAGCGGGCACACCGCGCAGGCGCGGCAACCTGCTGGCATGTTCGGCGTTGACGGCGCCATCGGGTATGCGTCCGCGCAGCAGGTCTTCCACCTGGCGCACGGCATCCATGGCCTGGTGTTCGGCGGACTGCGGCGTCAGCCCGCCGATATGCGGCGTAGCGATGACGAGCGGGTGGCGGGCCAGGGCGAGGGAGGGTGTCTGATCGTGCCCCCGCCCGACATCCAGCGCGCACCCGCCGAGATGCCCCCGGTTCAGCGCGTGCAGCAGTGCCGGCTCATCCACCAGATCACCACGTGAGGCGTTGATGAAGCAGGCGCCGCGCTTCATGGCGCTGAAGGCGCCGCGATCGAACAGATTGAGGGTGCCCGGCATGACCGCCGCAAGGCAGACCACGAAGTCGGCGCGCGACAGCAGGGTGGGCAAGTCCAGGCGCTCCAGCGCGAGGTCATCGACGTCCGCATAGGGATCGCTGACCAGCACCTTCATGCCGAGTGCGCGGCCGAGCGAGGCGAGATAGCGGCCGATGGTGCCGTAGCCCACGATGCCGAGGCTGGCGCCCCGCAGCTCGCAGCCCATCGCGGGCGTCGCGTGGCCCCAGTTGTGATAGCTGGCGCTGGCCCGGCTGATGCCGCGGCCCAGGTCGATCATCACTCCCACCACCCATTCGGACACCGAGGCGGCGAAGCCGGGCGAGGCTCGCGTTACCAGGACGCCGTGACGGCTCGCCGCCTGGACGTCGATCTCCCGTATGTCCACGGCAACCCGGCACACCGCCACCAGGTCCGGCAGTGCCTGGAACACCGCGGCGGGCACCGCCAACTCGCGCGAGGCGACAATGATGTCGCAGCCGGCCGCGGCGCTTGCCAGTTCGTCCGGCGCGAGCCCGGCCTCGCTGTCATTAAGCCTGAGAGTGGCCACCGCACCGAGCCTGGCGAGCGCGCGGCCGCTGAAGTACAGCGCACGCGCGCTGGGCCCGTGCGTCAGGCAGATCGTGCGCATGACAGCCGTCTTGCATGGCTTCGATACATTCCGCGTCCTCGCCGTCTTAATCAACACTTTAGTAAAACGATTTAGTAAATCGGTTTACAAGATCATAGGCGAATGCCTGGCAAATGCAAGTGGGTACCGGAACGGGCCAGGACGACGGGCTTTGTGGCGTTCAGCCAGGGGATCACCAGAGGCCTGCCTGCACCGCATCGGGTTCGGCGCAGGCAGGCGAGACCCCAGCGGCCCTTGCCCGGCCCGCCACCGCCTGCCTGCCCGGCACCGCTGCCAGCAAGGCCTGCGTGTACGGATGGCGGGGCGAGCCAAACAGCGCTGCGGTAGCCGCTTGCTCCACCACGCGCCCGTCCTTCATGACGGCGACGCGGTCGCAGACCTGGGCGGCCACGCGCAGGTCGTGCGTGATCAGGATCAGCGACAAGCCGGTGCGCGAGCGCAGGTCGTCGAGCAGCGCCAGGACCTGGGCTTGCACGGAGACGTCCAGCGCCGAGACTGGCTCGTCGGCCACCAGCACGTCAGGCTCGAGCGCCAGCGCCCTGGCCAGGCCGATACGCTGGCGCTGGCCGCCGGAGAATTCATGCGGATAGCGGTCGAGCGCGCTGGGGTCCAGTCCCACCAGCTCGAACAGCTCAGCCGCTCGCTGGCGTGCCCGCAGCGGGTGCTCCCCGTGAATCAGCGGTCCCTGCGCAACGAGTTCCCCCACGCGCCGGCGCGGGTTGAGCGAACCGAACGGGTCCTGGAACACCATCTGGATACGGCGGGCGCGTTGCCGGCGCCGCGCCGCGCCGCCGGCGAGAAGATCTTCGCCATCGAGCCGCAGGCTGCCGCGGTCCGGGTCTAGCAGTCCCACCAGACAACGTGCCAGTGTGCTCTTGCCGGAGCCGCTCTCGCCCACGATGCCCAGCGCGCCGCCGCGCGGCAGCGTCAGGCAGACCTGGTCGAGTGCATGGACCTGGCGCTGGCCCCGGTCGAGCCAGCTGCCGCTGCGATAAGTCTTGCCGATACCGTCGATGGCGAGCAGCGTGTCACCCGCCACCACGCGTGGCGCCGGCGGCTCCAGCGCGGGCACGGCGGCCAGCAGCGCCTGGGTATAGGGGTGCCGGGGCCGCGCCAGGATCTCGGCGGCGGGCCCGGTTTCCACCACTTCCCCCTGGCGCATGACCGCGATGCGGTCGGCGATCTCCGCCACCACGCCGAAGTCATGCGTGATGAATAGCACCGCCGTGCCTTTGCGCTTCTGCAGTTCGCGGATCAGCCGCAGGATCTGGGCCTGGGTAGTGACGTCGAGCGCGGTGGTGGGCTCGTCGGCAATCAGCAGGCTGGGTTCGAGCGCCAGCGCCATGGCGATCATGGCGCGCTGGCGCTGCCCGCCCGACAACTCGTGCGGGTAGGCGCCGGCGGCAGCATGTGGCTGCGGGATCTGTACGTCTTCCAGCAGACTCAGCACCTTGCGCGCGATTTCCGCCTTGCCCAGCCGGGTGTGGGTGCGGAACACCTCGCCAATCTGGTCACCGATGGTGCGCAGCGGGTTGAGCGCCGTCATCGGCTCCTGGAAGATCATGCCGATGCGGGCGCCGCGTATGCGCCGCAACCCGGCTTCGGACAGGGCCGTGAGCTCGCGGCCTTCGAACAGGATGTGGCCGGCGCTGCGCCGCACCCCGTCGGGCAGCAAGCCAAGCACGGCGCCGGCGGTCATCGACTTGCCGGAGCCGCTCTCGCCGACCACGCACAGGACTTCGCCAGGCGCCAGCGCCAGCGAGACGTTGTTCAACGCCAGCCCGCGATCGGCGCCGGCAGGCAAGGCGACGCTCAGCGCGTCGATACTGAGAAGAAAGGGCAAGGGTCCGCTCATGGGCGCTTCAGCCTGGGGTTGAGTGCATCGTTCAGGCCTTGTCCGACCAGCGACACCGCCAGCACGGTCAGCAGGATGGCGATGCCGGGGATGGCCGACACATACCATTGCGAACGCAGCACGCCGCGCCCGCCGCCGATCAGGTTGCCCCAGGAGGCCACGTTCGGGTCGGACAGGTTGAGGAAGGCCAGCGCGCTTTCCAGCAGGATGGCCAGCGCCATCACCACGCTGGCGTACACCACCACCGGCGGCAGCGCATTCGGCAGGATCTCGCGGAAGATGATCTGCAGGTCGCGCATGCCCAGCGCGCGGCACGAGTGGACGAAGTCGCGGTTGCGCAACGTCAGGAACTCGGCACGGGTCAGCCGTGCCGTGGCGGGCCAGGATACGGCCCCGATCGCCAGCGTCACGGTGGCGATGCCGGAGCCGAATACCGAAACCAGCACCAGCAGCAACAGGAAGCTGGGCAACGTCTGGAAGCCTTCGGTCAGCCGCATCAGCAGGTTGTCGGCCCAGCCGCCGTAATAACCGGCGAACGCCCCGATCAGGATGCCGATGCAGACGGCGATTAGCGTGGCCACGAAGCCGATCAGCAGCGATACGCGCGCGCCATGGAAAATCTGGGCGGCAATGTCGCGGCCGGTCTGGTCGGTGCCGAGCCAGAAGCGCGGGTCCTCCAGCGGCCATTGCAACGGGCGCCCGGCCAGCGAAAGCGGGTCGGCCGGGAACAAGAGCGGGGCGGAGGCCGCCATGGCGATGACCGCCAGCAACACCAGCAGGCCGACGAAGGCGGCCGGGTTGCGCAGATAGCGTTGGAGCAGCTTCATGCCTTGCGTTCGTGAAGGATGCGGGGGTCGAGCAGCGCATACAGCATGTCGACAATGAAATTGATCGCGATCACCAGCAGCGCGCTGATAAAGACAATGCCCAGCAGGGTGTTCAGGTCGCGCTGCACCACCGAGTCATAGGCAAGCCGGCCCAGGCCGGGCAGTGCGAACACGCTCTCGATCACCACCGAGCCGCCCAGCATGGTGCCGAACTGCAGCCCCGCCAGCGTCAGCAGCGGCAGCAGCGCGTTGCGCAAGACATGCCGCACCAGCACCGCGTATTCCGCCAGCCCCTTGGCACGTGCGCTGCGCACGAAATCCAGGCTCAGCACTTCGAGCATCGACGCGCGCATGATGCGCAGGTAGATGGCCAGGTAGATCAGCGCCAGCGTCACGGTGGGCAGTACCAGGTGCCACGCGATGTCGGCGATGCGCTCCAGCCCCTTGTATCCTGCGGCCACATCCATGTAGCCGYCCGGCGGCAGCCACCCGAGGTGGATGGCGAACACCACGATGCCCATCAGGCCGAACCAGAACGACGGCGTGGCATAGAACACCAGGCCGAGCATGGACACCAGCGTATCCGGCCAGCGGCCGGCCCGGCGCGCCGCGGCGACGCCAAGCGCGACGCCGCACACGGCGGCCAGCACCTGGGCACAGCCCATCAGCAGCAGCGTGACTGGCAGGCGCTCCAGGATCACCGCTGCCACCGGCTTGCCATAGATGGCGGAGTAGCCCAGGTCCAGATGCACGAGACGCCACAGGTAGCGGCCGAGCTGCACCGTGGTGGAGGCGTCCAGTCCGTAGAACTGCCGCAACTGGCCAATGACCGCCGCATCGGCGCCACCCATCTCCGCCACCAGCGCGTCGACGGTGTCGCCGGGGGCGAATTGCAGCAGCAGGAACAGGCCGCACAGGATCAGCAGCAGGGATGGCAGGCTGGCGGCCAGCCTGCGCAGCGCGAGCAACAACACACGCATGGCCGGCTCAGGCCGAAAGCCAGGTGTCATACCAGCTGCTGGAGGGCCAGCGCGGCGTGTTGTGGTCGTTGTGCACGCGCTTGCTGGTGATCGAGTAGAACTCGCGCTCCGTCACCATCCAGACCGGCAGCTCGTCGTTGACCTCCTTGACCCATTCGGCATAGAGCGCCTTGCGCCTGGCCGGGTTGATTTCCGAAGCGGCATCGTCGATCAGCTTGTCGACCTTGGCCGATTGCCAGCCGTACTGGTTGGTCCAGGGCGCGCCCTTGGGGCTGCCGGAGCGGTACCAGACGGTGGTCGAGACCGCCGGATCGCCGCGGTACTGGTGCCAGCCCGTGGCCAGGTCGAAATTCCAGTCGCGGTAGACGGTCGACAGCGCGCCGGCGATGTCGAGCTGCTGCACCGTGACCTTGATGCCCACCTGGGCCAGCGACTGCTGCACGAAGGTGGCGAACAGCGGCACGTCCTCGCCGTTCTGGATCGGCACCAGCTTGAGCGTGAAGCGGTTGCCGTCGGCGCCGCGCTTGAAGCCGGCTTCGTCGAGCAGGGCCTCGGCGCGCTTGCGGTCGAACGGGTAGGGCTGCTTGCCACCCGGATAGAAGGACGACGTCGAGGGGATCGGGCCGGTGGCCGGCTTGGCGGTGCCGTACAGGAAATTCTTGATGAAGAACTCCACGTCAATGGCGTGCGCGATGGCGCGGCGCACCCGCACGTCCGACAGCTCCTTGCGGCGCACGTTGAACTCCAGCGTGTTGTTGTACGAATTTGCCTCCAGGCCCTTGGTGGACACCTTGAAGCGACCGTCTTTCTTGAAGCGCTCGAGGTCGGCCAGCCCCACGTGCGAATAGGTGGTCAGCTGTGCCTCGCCGGTTTCGATCGCGGCGGCAGCGGCTGATTTGTCGGTGACGATGCGCCACACCACGCGGTCCAGGTAAGGCGTGTTCTTGCGCCAGTAAGCGGCATTGCGCTCGGCGATCACGAACTGACCGCGCTCATACTGGACGAAGCGGAAGGGACCCGTGCCGATGGGCGCGGTATTGGCCGGATTTTCCAATACGCTGGTGCCTTCGAACTTATGGCGTGGCACCACGTAGCCCAGGTCGCACAGCGCGCGCAGCAGCAGCTCGATCGGCATCGGGCGGGAATAGCGGAACACCGCGGTCTGCGCATTGGGCGTGTCGACGGCTTCCAGGTACAGGTGCAGCGCGGTGCCGTAGTTCAGGTGCTTCTTCCACAGTTCCAGCGCGTTGTACTGCACGTCGGCCGAGGTGAAGGGCTTGCCGTCATGCCAGGTGACACCCTCGCGCAGCTTGAAGGTAATGGTCTTGCCGTCCGGCGAGCTGCTCCAGCTGGTGGCTAGCACGGGTGCCGGCCTGCCGCTGGCGTCCAGGTCCACCAGCGATTCGATGATCTTGCTGGAGACCACGTAGACGCCGGTGGATGCGCGCAGCGCAGGGTTGAGGATGCGCTGCTCGCCGCCCAGCAGGACCGTCAGCACGCCGCCCTTGCGCGGCGCTTCGGCGGACTGTGCCAGCAGCGTGCCCGGCAGGGCGGCGCCAGCGGCAAGGGCGCCGGATTGGATCAGGAAGTCGCGTCGGGTCAGGGACATGGCTGGGGTTCCACAAGGATCGAGAAAAGCACTAAGGCTGGACAGCCAGCGAGTGTAGGGGGCGCCGCCGCGCGAGGGAAACGCGCTTTTCGTCTAAGCAAAGACGGTAGTTGGCTGGTGGCGGCGCTCGCTGCGCTGCCGCCCCGGCATGGCATCGGCACGCATAAGCAAAGACGAAACGCGCAGTTGGGTAACGGGCCAGGCTCACGTAATCTCCATGCGCTCCGGCCGCGGACATAGCCTTCCCATCCCATCCCATCCCAGCCCGCGCCCGTTCAAACGGAACCCTGAAATGCCGAACCTGATCCCGCTGCTCGACCACGTGGTCGTCAATGTCCACGAACGCCTGGATGACGCGGCCAGCCGCTATCGCAGGCTTGGCTTCCAGCTCACGCCGCGCGGCCACCATTCCCTCGGGTCGAGCAACCACCTGGCGATCTTCGACACGGACTACCTGGAGTTGCTGGGCTTCGAAGCCGGCAAGGCCACCACGGGCCGCGGCGACCTGCTGGCCGAGCCCCCGGGCCTGACCGGGCTGGTCTTCAAGAGCGCCGACTCGACCGGGCTGCACCGCGAGATACTGGCGCGCGGGCTGGAGGTGGAAGGGCCCCCGCGCGAGTTCACGCGCCCGGTTGAGCTGCCCGGCGCCACCGCCGACGCGCGCTTTCGCACGGTGCGGCTGGCGGCCCACCAGGTGCCCAACGGCCGCATCTACTTCTGCCACCACTTCACGCCCGAGCTGGTCTGGCGCGGCCACTGGCAGGCGCATCCCAATGGCGTGACCGGCGTCGCGGAATACGTGATCGCGGCAGCCGACCCGGCGCGCACCATTGGCCTGCTGGCGCGGCTGTTTGGCAGCGAGCACGTGAGCCAGGGGCAGCACGGGCAACGGCTGCGCGCCGGGGGCGCCTCCGTGGTGGTGCTAAGCCCGGAAGCGGCAGTGCGCCGCTTTGGCGCCAGCGTGCCGCCGCTGATCGACGGGCGCGACCGCATGGTCGCGCTGGTACTGCGCACGACGGCGCTGGAAACGGCGCGTGCCGCACTGGCGGCGGGCGAGGTGCGCGGTATCGCGGAAATCGACGGCCTGTTGGTGGTGCCGCCGGCCGAAGCGGCGGGTGTCACCGTCGCCTTCACCGAATAAGCGCGGACGATATCCCGATGGATTTCACGGACTTCTACGCGCCGGACTACACCGGCGCCCGCAACAAGTTCCGCGCGGCTGCCGATGCGGCCGGCGCGGCGCTCAGCGTCTACCCGCATCCGCACGCCAGCGGGCCGGCCGGCGAGCCGCTGGCCATCGACGTGGCGCATCTCGGCGACGCGCGCGCGCCGCGCCAGCTGGTCCTGATCAGTGGCACCCATGGCCAGGAAGGCTACGCCGGCTCGGCCGCGCAGGTCGCATGGCTGCGCAGCGCGCCGGCCCGGCAATTGCCCGCGGGGCTGGGCGTGCTGCTGGTGCACGGCCTCAATCCCTATGGCTTCGCGCACGGCACCCGCACCACCGAAAACAATGTCGACCTGAATCGCAACTTCGCCGCGCATCTCTTCGACGCGGCGCAGCCGGTTCCCGCCAATCCCGGCTATGCGGAACTGCATGCCAGCCTGATTCCGGCGGAGTGGAGCTGGGACAGCGTTGCCGACGCGGAAGCCGCGGCGCAAGCCTACGGGGCCAGGCATGGCGCCGACGCCCTGTTCGACACGCGCGCCCGCGGCCAGTACAGCCACCCCGATGGTCTGGTGTTCGGCGGCCACCACCGGGAGTGGTCAAACCTGACGCTGGAGACCATCGTGCGGGAGCACCTGGCGCATGCCGGGCGGGTCGGCCTGATCGACTGGCATACCGGCATCGGCGAGTACGGCGAACCCTTCTTCCTGTGCTTCAACCCGGATGGCAGCGGCCAGCAGGCGCGTGCCGCCAGCTGGTGGGGTGAGCAGCGCGTGCTCGGTGTCCGCCCGCACGGCCTGGCACGGCCGGCCTATAGCGGGCTGGTATTCCATGGCGTCGAACGTTTCCTCGGGGAGCGGCCGCTGGTGGGCGCGGTGGTCGAGTTTGGTACGCGGGGCAGCAATATGGGGCATGCACTGCGTCTGGACCAATGGCTGCGCTTCAGGGCGGAGCGCGGCACCGGGCGTTATGCGCAGTTGCGGGCGGACATGCTCGATGCCTTCATCCCGGTGGCCCAGCCTTGGCGCGATGCCACGGTGCGGCATGGCGTCGCCATCACCCAACAGGCCGTGGACGGGCTGGCCGCATGGTAGCAATCCGGCGCGCGGCTACTCGAAATACACCTGGCCCGAGCCGGTCCGGCTGACCGCGCGCTGGGGCGGCCTGCCGGCGACCACGATATCGCCCGATCCCGTCAGTGCCACGCTGGCGGCATCCGAAGCGTATCCGAGGATACGTCCCGAGCCGCTCAGTTGCGCATCCAGCCTTTGCGCGCGCAGCGCGCTGGCGTCCACCTCGCCCGAGCCGGAGATGGCGGCGCGCACGCTGCCGTGAGACCGATCGACAGCTTGCCGTCTGCAACGGTGGTCACGATCAGCGGCAGGATGTCCGCGGGGCCAGTGATGGAAACGGACGCGGTGGGCGACGCCGAAAATACCGCTTCGACAGGGGCATTGAGCCGCACGCTTGAAAACGCCCCGACCGTGCGCCGTTCGGTCCTTTCGGGACCCGTTCCCTTGGTGGCGTCGACGGAAGACTGCACCTGGCCATTGATGACGACGACACTGCTGCCGGAGGCTCCCGAGGCCGAGACGCCGCTTTGGTTGATGACAACGGTGCTTTGCTGGGCCAGTGCCGCGCCGGTCAGGCAGGCGGATGCCAGCCAGGTGGCGCGTAGCGTGCTGAAGCGGGTCATGGCGATCCTCTTGCGCCGGGTGGCGCCGGATGTTCCGGGAGATGCCCGGCCAGCGGGCCCGCCAGTAACGCCCTAGCCAACAGCGTTCTGGCCGGTCAGGCCGGCTTTGGCGCCCGGCGCACTGGCTTCCCGGTGGAACGTGTATTTATCCTTGCCGGTCCTCTTTGAATCATAGAGCGCCTCGTCGGCTTTGATGAGGGCTTTGGTGAGCGTGTCACCGTCCAGGTGGGCGACGCCAATGCTGATGGTTACCGGATGGGCCGAAGGCAGATCCCGGACGCTGCGGCACAGCAGGTCGATACGTACCTCCGCCTCGGCGCGCGACATCTCGCTCAGGTAGATGCCGAACTCCTCGCCGCCCAGGCGCGCGAACTGGCAACCGGCCATCACCTCCCTGATCTCCGCGGCAACGCGCTTGAGCACGTCGTCGCCGATATCGTGGCCATAGCGGTCGTTGACCTTCTTGAAGTCGTCGATCACCCTGCCTTTTCGTGTGCGGGGAAGCGTTCCGGGATGGCGTTCGACGATGATCTTACAAGGTCTCGATCCTGTCTGGCGCACGCCATGCCTTGTGCCCGCGGGCAAGCAAGTTACCTTCGCGTATCATCTGCCGTGACTTCAATTGTCTGAGGGAGATTCATGCGTGCCATCTTAAATTTTCTCTGGTTCATCCTCGGCGGTGTATTCATGGGCCTGGCCTGGTGGCTGGCCGGGCTGCTCGCCTTCGTTTCCATCGTCGGGATCCCATGGGGCAAGGCCTGCTTCGTGATCGGTAAATTCACCTTCTTCCCGTTCGGCAAGCAGGCTATCAGCCGCCGCGAACTGCACCAGCGGGATGACATCGGCACCGGTGCCCTTGGCCTGGCCGGTAACGTGATCTGGTTCGTCTTCGCCGGCGTCTGGCTCGCGCTTGGCCATGTGGCATCCGCCATTGCCTGTTTTGTCACCATCATCGGCATTCCTTTTGCCATCCAGCATCTCAAGCTGGCCGGCATCGCGCTGGCGCCGATCGGCCAGACGGTGGTGACAAACGAAGTCGCCGAGGCCGCGCGGCGGGACCAGGCACGCGCGCACGTGGACGGGCTGCGCCGTTGACGCTGCGAGTGCTCCTGGTGCGCTGAACAGGAAGTTCGCTTTGTGCAAGGGCGCGTCGCGGCAAGTTTCGGCGCCCGCGCTGTCACGGCATGGTTGGTCGGGACCGCGCTGGAAACCGGATGCCGCTTTGCAAGCCACCGCGATCGTTGGTGGGGCGGCGCTCACAAAATTTTCCGCGCGGTGCTCCGATGTGCCCTATCGCTGGCTATTCTAAAGATGGTGGTTGAACGCTCCGGCCAACCCGGTRTTCAGCCAGGAGGCCAGGGCCGCCGGGCCGCAGATGCCGGAGGCTGAAGATGGCGCTAGCGCTGAGTGGGGACGCTGCGTGAGCGTTTATCGATGGCGGTCGCGTAGGAGGGCATATGAGAACGCTGGGCTTGCTGTTCGCCACGTCGATGGCGATAGCGCTACCGCTGCATGCGAATGCAGCGGGTTGCCAATATGACATGCAGTGCAAAGGGGAGCGAATCTGCCAGAAGGGCCAGTGCGTTTCCCCCGATGACGATGAGCAGGATGCCGCCGCCCAGGCCTCCAGGCAGCCAGCTTCTCGCGCTGCTCCCGCTCCTGCCCCCGCCCCCGCTCCGGCGCCCACCGCAAGCCCGGCGCAAGCGCCCACCTCCGCCCGCATGGTGAAGAACGCGCCGCCCCCGCCGCCGCCGCCGCCCACGTCGGCTGCTCCGGCTGCGCAGGCCCCGTCGGAGCCGCGTTTTTGCTGCACGGTAGCCGGCCGGCTCAAGCCGTACAACAGCGCGGCCTTCGATGCCGATACCAATGTCGGCGACGCGTGCCAGGGCGTGACCCACTCGGGCAAGCCTGTGCCCGGTACCGCCTGCCAGTGACGGCCCATGCCGGAAAGCGGGGCGGCCTGGCGAGCGCTGATACGGACTTTCCTGATCAGCGCTTTTCGTGTGTACGGGAGGGTTGAGATGGCATCGCTGACGCCGGTACTAGCCTATGAGCGAATCCATGCCGACGCAGCCGGAGAATCCCACTTCGGGCCGGTTGCGATCGAGACCGTCCCCCGCCAGTTCGCTCCGCCCGCGCCGGCGTTCAACGTTTCGGCGTTCGGGCAGGCATCCCGCTACGGTTTCCTGCTGCTGCCTTGCGGGTGGCGCGGCGAACTCCATCCTTCCCCAATCCGCATGTGGATTGTCCTGCTCAGTAGTGAGATGGAGTTCGAAGCTTCGGACGGGCAGCGCCGGTCCCTCGGCGCGGGAAGCGCATTGCTGCTGGAAGACGTTACCGGCAAGGGCCATCTGAGCCGGGTGACGGGCAATGCGGCGGCCTCCATGCTGGTGGTCGAGGTCTAGTTGACCTGGGCAACCGCGCTCCGGCTTATTCCGCTGCCGCGCCCGGCCTGGCGTCGGCCGGTGCTGCCAGCAGCGGCGTTTTGCGCTGCGCGGGTTCGGCTGTTGCTACAGGCAGCGGCTTGGCGCCCGGCAGGCAGGCCGCGACCCACCCCGTCATCGCCACGCTCATGTTGGGCAGGGTGCTGCCATAGTCCGGCAGGAAATCCCGTCCCATCAGGCACCACTGAAACGGATCCTGACCGGTCATCGCGGCGAGCTGGCGTTGCAGTTCGCCGGTAAATTCCCCGTTCGCGCCGAACAGGATTTCTTGCAGGCTGTTGGCATACGCGGCAAAGTGCTCGGTAATCACGTCGGCCAGTTCCGGCCGGAACAAGGCGAAGCCCAGCGGCTGCGTTACCGCTTCGCGAAAGTACTCGCTGCTCTCGGCGACCGCGGCCCTGGCGGTTTCCAGGTTCAGCGCGCCGATCTTCTGGGCCACTTGCGCCCACGCGCCAACCAGGCCAAAAGCCATGCCCGGATAGGGCGCGGGCACTTCGATGACTTCGGAGTGAGAGGGGGTGGCCATAAGCGTCTCCGATGGACGATGCAACGCGTGCGAAGGGATTTCGCCGGTGGCAATCATTGCTTGCTGCGGCGCAGCATTGCGCTTGTCATGATAGGCGCAATCATCGGGGTGTCAAGAGCCGGAGCGAACTGCGCCCGCCGCGTCACTTGCGCGACGGGGCGGGCAACGCCATGCCGGATGCGAGGGCTCGCATGGCCAGCCCTCGGGCGTTCCGCCGCGCTTAGTTCCGCCGCGTTTACTCAGGCTTGACACCGGCTTCCCGGATCACCGCCGTCCATTTCGCCAGCTCGGACTTGATGCGGGCCTGCGTTTGCGCCGGCGTGGTCCAGGTGGCGATGGCACCTTGCTTGAGCAGCGAGGCCTTCACGTCGGGTTCGGCGAGGATCTTCTTCAGTTCCGCGTTGAGCCGGTCCACCACTGGGGCCGGGGTGCCGGCCGGCGCCACGATGCCGAACATGGAGTTGACCTCGAAGTCCTTCAGGCCCGCTTCGCTGGCGGTCGGGACATCAGGCAGCGCCGTCACGCGCTCGCTGGTGGTGACGGCCAGCGCGCGGATCTTGCCGCCTTTGACGTAGGCCTGCGCCGCCGGCACGGTCTCGACCATGCTGAGCACCTGGCCGCCGATCAGATCGGTCATGGCGGGGCCGCTGCCTTTGTACGGCACGTGCAGCATGTCCACGCCCGCCATGCGCTTGAACATCTCGCCGGCCAGGTGCTGCGGCGAACCGTTGCCGGCGGAGGCGAAGGTAATCGTGCCGGGGGTGGATTTGGCCAGCGCGATCAGTTGCGGCAGGCTRCTGGCCTTGACGCTGGGATTGACCACGAACACCAGCGGCACGGTGCCGACGATTGCCACCGGGGCAAAGCTTTTCTCGATGTCATAGGAAACGCGGCTCTTGTACAGCGCAGCGTTGATCGCATGGCTGGTCAGCGCGCCCATCAGCAAGGTGTAGCCGTCGGCCGGAGCCTTGGCCACCAGTTCCGCGCCGATATTGCCGGCGGCGCCGGCACGGTTGTCGACCACGACCTGTTGGCCTAGCGCGCTGGACAGGTGCTGGGCCAGCGTGCGGCCAATGACGTCGGTGGCGCCACCAGGGGGATAGGGCACAACCAGCCGGATCGGCTTGGAAGGATAGTCGGCCGCGGCGGCCAGGCCGGGGAAGGCGATGGCGCCTGCCAGCAACGCGCCGGCAGTGGCCAGGACGGAAAGCAACAGTTGGCGCCGGGGCGCGGAAACGCTGTGGCGAGCGGGGCGTCGAATGCCGGTCATGAGGATCTCCTGCGCCGGGTTGGTATGAATGGGAAAACTTGCGCTGCAGTGCAGCGCGGGACGCCCGGCTCGTCGCTACGGCAGAGTGTAGGGGGCGTCTCTTGATTGAAGAATCAGAAGTTTTCTATCGACTGATCTGAATTTTCAATTAAAGCCAGCGGATCCAATTTCCCATTGCGTCGGTATTGCCGTGCCAGCTATCATGCCCTCCTGGATTATCAATAATATTATTGGAGATAAGAATGGCCGGCTCCCAGGACTCCCCCAAGAACCCCTCTACTGCGGCGCAGGACCCCTTCGAGCCCGCGCATGACGCCGAGAGCGGGCTGGGCAAGGGGCTGACCAACTACGGTGACAAGGGCTTTTCGCTGTTTCTGCGCAAGGCCTTCATCAAGGGCGCGGGCTATACCGACGACGCGCTTTCGCGCCCGGTGATCGGCATCGTCAACACCAACAGCAGCTACAACCCTTGCCATGGCAACGCACCGCAGTTGGTGGAAGCCGTGAAGCGCGGCGTCATGCTGGCGGGCGGGCTGCCGGTGGACTTTCCCACCATCTCGGTGCATGAGAGCTTCTCCGCGCCGACCAGCATGTACCTGCGCAACCTCATGTCGATGGACACCGAGGAAATGATCCGCGCCCAGCCGATGGATGCGGTGGTACTGATCGGCGGTTGCGACAAGACGGTGCCCGCGCAACTGATGGGCGCGGCCTCGGCCGGCGTGCCGGCGATCCAGCTGGTCACGGGTTCGATGCTGACCGGCTCGCATCGCGGCGAGCGCGTGGGTGCCTGCACGGACTGCCGCCGCTATTGGGGCCGCTACCGCGCCGAGGAGATCGACGCGGCCGAGATTGCCGACGTGAACAACCAGCTCGTTGCCAGCGTGGGCACCTGCTCGGTGATGGGCACGGCCAGCACCATGGCCTGCCTGACCGAGGCGCTCGGCATGATGGTGGCGGGCGGCGCCTCGGCGCCAGCGGTCACAGCCGACCGCGTGCGGGTGGCCGAGCGCACCGGCACCACCGCCGTGGCCATGGCCCGCTCCGGCCTGACGCCGGACCGTATCCTTACCGGCAAGGCCATCGAGAACGCCATCCGCGTGCTGCTGGCCATCGGCGGGTCCACCAACGGCATCGTGCACCTGACCGCCATCGCCGGCCGGCTGGGCATCGACATCGACCTGGCGGGGCTGGACCGCATGAGCCGCGAGACGCCGGTACTGGTTGACCTGAAACCCTCCGGCCAGCACTACATGGAAGACTTCCACGCGGCGGGCGGCATGCCGGCGCTGCTGCGCGAGCTGCGCCCGCTGCTGCATCTCGACACGCTCACCGTATCCGGCCGCACGCTGGGCGAGGAACTGGACGCCGCGCCCGCGCCGTTCGCGCAGGATGTGATCCGTCCCTTCGATGCGCCGATCTACCCGGTGGGGGGCCTTGCCGTGCTGCGCGGCAACCTCGCTCCGGGTGGCGCCATCATCAAGCAGTCCGCCGCCGATCCGGTGCTGATGGAGCATGAAGGGCGCGCGGTGGTGTTCGAGAATGCCGAGGACATGGCCCTGCGCATCGACGACGAGACTCTCGACGTGAGGGCCAACGACATCCTGGTGCTCAAGCGCATCGGGCCAACCGGCGCCCCCGGCATGCCCGAGGCCGGCTATATGCCGATTCCCAGGAAGCTTGCACGCGCCGGCGTCAAGGACATGGTGCGCATCTCGGACGGCCGCATGAGCGGAACCGCGGCCGGCACCATCGTGCTGCACGTTACGCCGGAAGCCGCCATCGGCGGCCCGCTTGCCCACGTGCGCAGCGGTGACCGCATCCGCTTGTCGGTAGCCCGGCGCGAGATATCCCTGCTGGTCGACGACGCCGAACTGGCGCGCCGTGCGGCCGAGCATGAGGTGGTGCGGCCCACCGCCGAGCGCGGCTATCGCAAGCTGTTCCTGGCCACGGTGACGCAGGCCGACCAGGGCGTGGACTTCGATTTCCTCCGCGCCGCGCAGACCAACGAAACCGTGCCGCGCCAGTCCTGAGGGCCTTGTCATGGATCGACCAACCCGTGCAGGTACGCATGCGCAGGCGGTGCAGGGCAACCAGGACGATGCGCCCGGCAGCGGTGCGGATGCGCTGCTGGCCGCCGCCGCCATCCTCGAGGAAGACATCGTCTTCGGCTTGCTGAGTCCGCGCGAGCGGCTGGTCGAGGACGACCTGATGGCGCGCTTTGGCCTGAAGCGCCATGTGGTGCGCCAGTTGCTTGTCACGCTGGAAGGCATGGGCGTGGTCGAGCGCAAGCGCAATGTCGGTGCCGTGGTGCGGGCCTTTCCGGCGCGCGAGGTGATGGAGCTGTATGCCTTGCGGGAGGTGCTGGAAGCGCACGCCGCCAGCCTGATCGCGCTGCCGGTGCCGCCGGTGCGCCTGCAGGCGCTGGTGTCGGTGCAGCAGGAACACGACGTCGCCGTAGCCGCCGGCGATGCGCGCGCCGTGTTCCGCATCAACCAGCGCTTTCATCGCGAGCTGTTCGCGCTGGTCGATAACGCGGTGCTGCGGCAAGCCATCGAGGAATACGCGCGGCGCGCCCATCCGATCCGCTTTGGCTCGCTGGCGGCGGCGGGCTATCGCGAACGCGCCAGGCAGGAGCACTGGGCCATGATCGAAGCATTGCGCGAAGGGCGGCGCGAGGCATTGATTGCGCTGTGCCGCAATCACCTGCTGCCTTCGCGCGATGCTTACCTTGCGGCGGAGCGTGAACGCGCCGGCGGGCCGGCATAGTATTGATTCGCGTGCCACCAGGCCGGCGCGCCGGGCGAGGTGGCCGTCACGCCTCTCATACGGCTGCGGGCACGCCGCCGCCGGCCTGGGCCAAGTGGGCGCGCAACACGCCGACCAGAGCCGCCGCCGCCGGCGACAGGCTGCGGTTGCGCGCTGTCACCAGCCCGATGGAGCGCTCCGTCACCGGCGCGGTGAGCAGGCGCTCGACGATGCCGGACTGGCGCACGGTGCCGGCCGCGATCTCCGGCAGCGCGGCAACGCCGAAGCCGCATTCCACCATCGCCGCGATGGTGGCAAGGTGCTCGGCCTCGAACACCGGCTGGAAGCGGATCCGGTTCTGCAGGAAAGCCCATTCGGCATACTGGCGCACGCTGCTGGGGTGCGTCATCGAAACGTGTTCGGCGCTGACGGTGTCGGCCCACCGCAGCGGCCCCTTGCCCTGCGCCAGCGGGTGCTCGCCGGGAATCAGCAGCACGAAGCGGTCCGACATCATGGGGTCATAGTGCAGGTCGGCCTGCTGCGGATCGGCTGCTGTCAGCGCGAAATCCACCTCGCCGGCGCGCACCAGGTCGAAAGCGGGGCCGGAGAGCGTGTCGTAGACCTTCAGCGCAACCTTGGGGTGGTCCCGGCGATAGGCCATCAGCACGCGCGGCAGCAAACGGGCGGCCAGCGACGGCAGGGCGGCCACGGCAACCTGGCCGCGTTCGGCGCTGGCAATGCCGCTGACCGCATCGATGGCATCGCGGAAGGCCGCCTGCAGGATCGCCGCCTGCTGCATGAAGACCTCGCCCGCCGCGGTCAGCCGCACCGTGCGCGTGGTGCGGTCGAACAGCCGCACGCCCAGGGAATCCTCAATGCGCAGGATCTGGGTCGAAAGCGCCGACTGCGACAAGTGCAACTGCCCCGCGGCCTGGCGGAAGTTAAGGGTCCGGCCAAGCACCAACGTGGTCTCGACATCGCGCATCGACAGGTTGATTTTCATGGGATTGATCTCATCTGCCGATCATTTTATCCAAAAAATCTGATTCATCAATCAAAGCGGCTTGTCTACACTGGCGCTCGATCCCGCCAGACCGGGGCGCCATGACCAATGGCAAAGCGCTGCGTTAGCCATATTTGCATGGCAAGCGTGGTCACGCTGCCCCAACGACAACGCCCGACAGACAGTACAAAGGAACACCATGGCCGAAGCCCCCGTAACCTTTTCTCTAGCCGCTCCCGGCGCCACCCATGCCGTGGTGGTGGGCGGCGGCACCATGGGCGCCGACGTGGCCGTGGTGCTCGCCCGCGCGCACTGCCGCACCACGGTGGTGGAGACCGAGGCGCAGCGCGCCGCCGCGGTGGCGGCAAAGGTCGCCGCCAATCTTGCGGCGATCGGGCCGGCAGCCGAAGCCGGCCTGGCCGGGCTGACCGTGGCCCCATCGCTCGAAGCCGTCGACTGGAGCACCGTGGACCTGGTGATCGAATGCATTCCCGAGCGGCTCGACATCAAGCGCGCCCTGTTCGCCGACCTGGTGCAGCGCGCGCGCCCCGACGCCATGCTTGCCAGCAATAGTTCCAGCTTTCCGATCAGCGCCATCGGCGAAGGCCTGCCCACCCGCGAGCGCATGTTCGGCTTGCATTTCTTCATGCCTGCGCACCTGGTTCCGCTGGTGGAGGTGGTGTTGGGAGAGGGCAGTGCCGAGGCTGGCGCGGACGCCCTGATCGCCTTCATGCGCCGTTGCGGCATGGTGCCGGTCAAGGTGAAGAAAGACTTGCCCGGTTTCCTCGCCAATCGCCTGCAGCACGCCTTGTCGCGCGAAGCTTTCGATCTGATCGACCGCGGCATCGCTTCGCCCGAGGATGTGGACGCGGCGGTGCGCTTCGGCTTTGGCTTCCGCTTCCTGGCCGCAGGGCCGGTCATGCAGCGCGACCATGCCGGCATCGACGTGCACGCGGCGGCCGGCGCTACCATGTATCCCACCTTCAACAACTCGGCGGTGCCGGCCCGGTGCCTGACCGAGCGCGCGGCGGACGGCCGCCACGGCATGAAGAGCGGCGAAGGGTTTTACCAGTGGACGCCCGAGACCATCGCGGCCGAACGTGAGCGTTACGATCGCTTGCTGCGCGCGGGGCTAGACCTGATCGCGCCGGAGCTGCCCAAGATCCAACCCTGAACCTTTCAGTATCCGACTGAGGCCTGCCGGGCGACCCCGGCCACACCGACACCGAGTGCAATATGAGTGAACAAATCTTGCTGGCGGATTCGCCGCTGATCATTACCGTGGCGCCCAATGGCGCCTACAAGACCGCCGCCGACCACCAGGCCGTGCCGACGACCGCGGCGGCGCTGGCGGCCGAGGCGCGGGCTTGCCTCGAAGCCGGCGCGGCCATGATGCACATGCACGTGCGCCAGCCCGACGGGCGCCACTCCCTGGATGCGCAGATCTATCGCGAAGCGCTTGCCGCCGTGAAGCGGGAGGTCGGCGATCAACTGCTGGTGCAGGTGACCAGCGAAGCCGCCGGCATCTACCGCGCCGCGGAACAGATCGCGATGGTGCGCGAACTCCGTCCCGAGGCGGTTTCCATCGGCTTGCGCGAAATCGCGGTGCCGGATATCCCCGAGGCGGAACTGGGCGATTTCCTGGGCTGGCTGGCGCGGGAGCGGGTGATGGCGCAGATGATCCTGTACGACGCGGCCGATGTAGCGCGCTGGCAAGCGCTGCGCGCGCGCGGCCTGGTGCCGCCGGGGGCATGGTCGGTGCTGTTTGTGCTGGGCCGGTATTCGGCGGGGCAGGTTTCGTCACCACGCGACCTGCTGCCGTTCCTGCAGGCCTTCGACGGCACGCTGCCGTGGGCGATCTGCGCCTTCGGGCGCGAGGAGAATGCCTGCGTGACCACGGCCGCCGCCTTTGGCGGGCATGTGCGGGTGGGCTTCGAGAACAACCTGAAGCTGCGCGATGGCAGCACCGCGCCAGGCAACGCGGCGCTTGTCGGGCAGGCGGCGGAGGGAGCGCGGACGCTGGGCCGCCCGCTAGCCACGGCCGAGCAGGCCAGGCATATCTACAGCGAGATCCGCTGAATCCCGGCGATCAGCGAGGAGGCTCATGCGCCGTCGCTGAACTTGTCGCGCGTGCCGTTGCGGGCGCCGTCGGTGAAGGGGTCGCGCGCGCCGTTGTGCGCGCCATCGGTGAACGGGTCGCGCGCACCGAGCTTGCTGGCGCCCTGCGTATAGATATCCCGGGCCTGGCCGGTGGCGGCACCGTCAAGGTACGGGTCGACACTGCGCGAGGCGGCGCTGGCGAGGCCGGCGGCACCGGCCAGCGTGGTGGCAATGGCAGTGGCCAGCAGGGCTTGCTTGAGAGTACGCATTCTTTTTCTCCGAGGATTCAAGGGGGCGGCGACCGGCATGGATCGACCGTGCTGACAGTCTAAAAAGCACGCGCCCACGGCAACATGACTGGCACATGACAATGCTGTCATGCATGTCCCCGACCGCCAGGCCGGGCAGCCAGGTACTCAACCACTGCCCGCGCTATGCCGTGCGGTTGCTGGCCCGGCCTTTCGATTTCTCCAAATTCTTGCAATTTCGCGCAATGCCCGTCAGGACATCCAAAATATTGCGAAATCGCGCCGCATCTCCAATCATGTAAAGCAACGCAGCGCGCTGCCGCAGCCTGTCAAACGTGTCTTGAATGTGTCGAAAATCTCATAAATTCTTAAAAAATGACGTAAGCGTGCAATATCCGGCTATGCTTGCCGATTGTCGGGAACGCAGCACACCGGACGGGCGCCAAGGAGGCGGCCGGGAGGCCGGGGCAGGGAACTGACATGGCCGGTTGCCGTGCGTACAGGCACCATGGCCGCCAATAACATAAGGCCTCAACGGCCATGGAACATGACGCTTTACCAGATCAAACCGAAATTCCAGGCACTTCTGCGACCGTTGGTGAAGCACCTCGCCGCGCGCGGCGTGACCGCCAACCAGGTGACGCTCGCCGCCGCCGCGGGCTCATTGGTCATTGGCGCCCTGGTGGCCGCGCTGGCCTGGCTGCCCGCAGTCTTCCTGCTGATGCCAGTCTGGCTGTTCATGCGCATGGCCCTTAACGCCGTCGACGGCATGCTGGCGCGCGAACATGGCCAGCAAAGCGTGCTGGGCGCCTATCTCAACGAACTGGGCGACATCGTCTCCGATCTTGCGCTGATCCTGCCATTTGCCCTGGTTTCGCCTTTCGGCGCGGGGGAGGTCATGGTCTTCGCCGTCCTGGCCGTGATCGTCGAGTGCGCCGGCCTGATCGGGCCGCTGGCCGGCGCCAGCCGGCGCTATGACGGCCCGCTTGGCAAGAGCGACCGGGCCCTGGTGCTGGGCGCGCTGGGCTTGTGGGTCGGGCTCGGCCTGAGCCTCGCATATGCCGCGCACTGGTTGTGGGTACTGTTGTCGCTGCTGTCGCTGCTTACCATCGCCAACCGGGTGCGCCGCGGCGTGGCCGAGGCGGAACAGCTACGCCAGGCACGTGCACAGGCGGCACCGCGCGCCTGATCCTCTTCCCAACCCGTGGAGTGATACTACGTGGATAGTCAAACCAGCCGTACCCCCGTCGAGGCGCAGTTCGAAACCCACGATGGCCAGTCGCTGTTCTACCGGCATTGGCCAACCGCGGACAACGCACCGCAGGGCGCCGTCGTGCTGTTCCACCGCGGGCATGAGCACTCGGGCCGTATCGCCCACCTGGTGGACGAACTGGGCTTGCCCGGCCACGCATTCTTCGCCTGGGACGCGCGCGGCCATGGACGTTCGCCCGGCGAGCGCGGCTATAGCCCCAGCCTGGCCACGTCCGTGCGCGATATCCAGACCTTTGTCGACCATATCGCGGCGGTCCATGGCATCCCGGTGGAACGCATCGCGGTGGTAGCCCAGAGCGTGGGCGCGGTACTGGCTTCCACCTGGGTGCATGACTATGCACCGCGGATTCGCTGCCTGGTGCTTGCCTCGCCAGCGTTCAAGGTCAAGCTTTACGTGCCGTTCGCGCGGCCAGGCCTGAAGCTCATGCACAAGCTGCGTGGCAAGTTCTTCGTCGACAGCTACGTCAAGGCGAAGTTCCTGACGCACGACCTGGAACGCATTGCCAGTTATCAGCAAGATCCGCTGATTACGCGTCCGATCGCGGTCAATATCCTGCTGGATCTCTACGAGACGGCCGATCGTATCGTGGCCGATGCGGCCGCCATCACTGTGCCCACGCAATTGCTGATCTCTGGCGCCGACTGGGTGGTGCACCGCGCGCCGCAGGACGCGTTTTACGAGCGCCTGGGTTCCAGCGTCAAGGAGCGCATCGTGCTGGACGGCTTCTACCACGACACCCTCGGCGAGCGCGATCGGGCGCAGGCTGTGGCGGCGGCGCGGCGCTTTATCGTGCGCGAGTTCGAATCGCCATCGCCGCCTGTCACGCTGCTCGACGCCGACCGCAGCGGCGCTTTCAAGGAAGAGTCAGACCGGCTGGCGCGTCCGCTGTCCGCGGCCAGCCCGGCCGGCATCTACTGGGCCTTGACGCGGGCTGGCCTGAAATTCGGCGGCCTGCTGTCCGACGGCGTGCGGCTCGGGCACCAGACCGGATTCGATTCGGGCTCCACGTTGGATTACGTTTACTGTAATCAGGCGCAAGGGCGGTTTGGCGTCGGTCCGGTGGTCGACCGCAACTACCTGGACGCCATCGGCTGGCGGGGGATTCGCCAGCGCAAGGTGAATATCGAGGAACTGCTGGGCATGGCCATCGGCAGCCTGCGCGCTGCCGGCGCGCCGGTGCGCATCGTCGATATCGCCGCGGGCCACGGCCGCTACGTCCTGGAGGCGCTGGCCGCCAAGGGCTTCAATGGCACTGCCGCGCAACAGGTGCAAAGCATTCTGCTGCGCGACTACAGCGATATCAACGTCATGCAGGGGCGCGCGCTGATCCGCAGCAAGGGGCTTTCCGATATCGCCCGCTTCGAGAAGGGCGACGCCTTCGACGGCGACGATCTCGCGGCGCTCGACCCGGCTCCCACGCTGGCCATTGTCTCCGGCCTCTATGAACTGTTCGGCGACAACGCCATGGTGGCGCGTTCGCTGGGCGGACTGTCGCGCGCGGTGCCCCCCGGCGGCTATCTGGTCTATACCGGCCAGCCCTGGCACCCGCAGCTGGAATTCATCGCGCGCGCGCTCACCAGCCACCGTGCCGGCTCGGCGTGGGTGATGCGGCGCCGCTCGCAGGCGGAGATGGACGAACTGGTCCGGCAGGCTGGTTTCGAGAAGGTTGCGCAGCGTATCGATCCGTGGGGCATCTTCACGGTCAGCCTGGCGCGCAGGACGGCATGATGCTGCGCGAGCAGGGCGAGGACAGGGCGGGAAGGGGAGCTGCCGTGGCGCCCGCCGAGGCTCGTCCATGGGGCCTGGCGCTGGTCCTGCTGGCCGGCATGGGGGCCTTGTTCTTTTCCTCGTATGGTCTGGCCAACTGGCTGGCGAGCCAGCGCGCCGAAGTCCCGTTCTTTTACTTTGAATGGGAGCGGCGCATACCCTTCGTGCCCTGGAGCATCGTGCCGTACTGGTCGATCGACCTGCTCTACGGCTTGTCGTTCTTCCTGTGGCGCACGCGTGCCGAACTGCTCGTGCACGCCAGGCGCCTGCTGGCGGCGCAAGTGATCTCGGTGGCGTGTTTCATCGCCTTCCCCTTGCGCTTTGCCTTCGACCGCCCGCAGGCTGACGGCTTGCCCGGTCACCTGTTCACGTTGCTGGGTGGCTTCGACAAGCCGTTCAACCAGGCGCCCTCGCTGCATATCAGCTTGCTGGTGATCCTGTGGGTGGCTTACGCCATCCACGCGCGAGGCGGATGGCGCTGGCTGCTGCACGGCTGGTTCGTCCTGATTGGCGTGTCGGTGCTGACCACATACCAGCACCATGCCATCGACGTGCCTACCGGCTGGCYGGTGGGCTGGTTCTGCGTCTTCCTGTTTCCCTTCGGGCAGGGGCGGTGGATTGGCGGGCCCGCTGCCCGCGCCCGCACGCGGCAGCTTGCCGGGCGCTACGCCGCCGGTGCCGTGGCCGTAGGCGCGGTTGCCTTGGCGCTGTTGCCGGTGTCGGCGCTCGCGGCGCTGCTGCTGGGCTGGCTGGCCCTGTCCCTGGCTTGTGTCGCGGCGATATACCGGCAAGGCGTGCCTGGCCTGTTCCAGAAGGGACACGACGGCACGATGCCGATGGCCGCGCACTGGGTGCTGGCGCCTTATCTGCTAGGGGCGCTCGCCAATTCGCGCTGGTGGACCCGCAGCCAGTCCGGCGCCAGCGAGATCGTGCCCGGGCTTTGGGTCGGCCGTTTTCCCGGCGGCGGCGAACTGCGCCGGCTCGGGGCGGATGCCGTGCTGGACCTGACCGCCGAGCTGCCGCGGCTGGCAAGCGCTACGCTGTATCGTTGCGTGCCGGTGCTGGACCTGACCGTGCCGACGCAGGCGCAACTGGATGAAGCGGTGGCCGTGCTCGACACATGGCATCGCGACGGCCGCAAAGTGCTTGTATGCTGCGCGCTTGGCTACTCGCGCAGCGCGCTGGTGGCAGCCGCCTGGCTGGCAGGCCGTGCCGGCGCGCACGATGCCGGACAGGCGCTGGCGCTGCTGCGCAAGGGCCGGCCGGCCGTGGTGCTGGGCCCGGACAGCGTGGACGCGCTATCGCAATTCGTCGGCCGCCGGCAGGCGGCTGCACAGTCTTCAGGGGGAGCAGGCTATGTCGGTCCCGATGCATGATGACGAGCCCCTCGGCGTTGCCGCGCAGCGCTGGGTGGCGCACGCCGCGGTGGGTGGCCTCGACGGCGCGGCACGGCTGCTCTGGGCCGGGCTGGTGCTGGCGCTGATCAACCTGCTGCTGGCCGGCACCTTGTCGCCGGCGGGCCAGGTCTACCTGGTGCTGGGCATCGTGGCGGCCCTGTCCGGCGCCGTGCAGTTGTGGCTGCTGGCGCGGGTGGCAATCGATCACCGGCTGTTCGCGGCGCTTGCCGATATTTCGCAAAGCGCCGGCACGGACGAGATGCTGGGCTCGCTGGACCAGGCGCTCGTGCGGCTGGGCTGGGCCAGGCCCGGGTCCGGCGGGCGCTCCCTGGCGCAACGCGCTCGCGGCGCATTGCGCTTCCTTCACTGGGCGGGGGCGCTGGCTGCCCTCCAATTACTGGTGGCCTTGCTGCTACTGCTGCTGAGATAACGGAAGATGTGGCTTTCCAAACTGGTGGCACGCGCCATCATCCTGTTCGCGGGCCTGCTGACCGGCATGCAGGCCCGCTGGAACGGCTGCCTGCCCGCCGCGGTGCAGCGCATCTACTTTGCCAACCACAGCAGCCACGGCGATTTCGTGCTGATCTGGGGCTGCCTGCCGCCGGACCTGCGGYCGCTGACGCGGCCGGTGGCGGGCGCGGACTACTGGAACAAATCGGGCTTGCGCCGTTTCATCGGCAAGGATGTGTTCAACGCGCTGCTGATCGACCGCACACGCAGCGACCCGGGCAGCGACCCGGTGGCACTGATGGAGCATGCCGTGCGCCGCGGCGACTCGCTGATCCTGTTTCCCGAAGGCACGCGCAATACCACCGACGAGCGGCTCCTGCCCTTCAAGAGCGGCATCTACCACCTGGCGTGCGTTTGCCGGGACGTGGAGTTCGTCCCCGTGTGGATCGATAACCTCAACCGCGTGATGCCCAAGGGCGAGTTCGTGCCGGTGCCGCTGCTGTGCACCGTTACCTTCGGCAAGCCGCTGACCCTTGGCGCGGAAGAAGCCAAGGACGATTTCCTGGCGCGCTGCCGCGCAGGCCTGTTGTCGCTGGCGCCTGCGCTGGACTGAGAACCTATGAACCTTCCTCACCTGACCATGATGCACGAGACCTGGCTGCTGTTCGGCGGGGTGCTGGGCGTGCTTGTGCTGGCCTCCATCGTGACCGCGCTGCTGCGCTGGCGCATTGCCCGGGGCGGCCCGCATGCGGTGATCGATAATCTGGCCGCGCGGGTATCGGCGTGGTGGTGGATGATCGGCGTGCTCGGGGTGGCGTTCGCCGCGGGGCGGACCGCCATTGTCGTGCTGTTTTATCTGTTGTCGTTCTTCGCCTTGCGCGAGTTCATCACCATCACCACCACCCGGCGCGGCGATCACCGCGCCATCGTCGCCGCCTTCTTCGTCTTCCTGCCGCTGCAGTATGTGCTGGTGCATATCGGCTGGTATGGGCTGTTTTCGATTTTTATCCCGGTCTACGCCTTCCTGATCCTGCCCATCCTCTCGGCGCTGTCGGCGGAGACCACGCGCTTCCTCGAACGCTGCGCGGGAGTGCAGTGGGCAGTGATGATCTGCGTGTTCTGCATCTCGCACGTGCCTGCGTTGCTGACCTTGCCGATTCCCGGCTTCGAGGATCGCAACCTGTTGCTGATCGCCTTCCTGGTGATCGTGGTGCAGGGCAGCGACGTGTTGCAGTACGTGTGGGGCAAGCTGCTCGGCAAGACCAAGATCGCGCCGCTGCTGTCGCCGTCGAAGACGGTGGAAGGCTTTATCGGCGGCGTGGCCAGCGCCACCGCGCTGGGTGCCTCGCTGTGGTGGATCACGCCCTACGGCTCTCCCTGGAAAGCGGGCCTGATCGCGCTGGTGATTGCCTTGATGGGTTTCCTTGGCGGACTGGTGATGTCGGCCATCAAGCGCGACCGCAACATCAAGGACTGGGGCCACATGATCCAGGGCCACGGCGGCATGCTGGACCGGCTGGATTCCGTAGTGTTCGCCGCGCCGATCTTCTTCCACATCACCCGTTACTGGTGGGTGCCCTGAGCGGAGCGTCCGCGCGCCGCCCCGTTCTCGCCCATTGGTCTCATCCATTCACTTCGCCATTCAGTCTGTCACCTTGAGTCGTCTTGAAGGCGTACGGACTCTTTACCGGTACGGCACCCGAGGTGCCCGGCCGGCAGCCATATCACCATGTCAAGCAAGCGCATCGAGCAAATCGTTATTGTCGGGTTCGGCTGCATCGGCCAGGCCATCCTGCCATTGCTGGCCCATGCCTACCCGGAGGCCGCCGTCACGGTGGTGGACCGGGCGATGGACGCGCACCGGCTGTCACTCGCGTCGCAATACCGCGCGGCGCCAGTGCATGCCACCGTCACACCCGGGAGCCACACCCGGCTGCTGGGCCCGTTGCTCGGGCCGCAAACCTTCCTGCTCAACCTGGCGCCTGCAGTATGCAGCCGCGACCTGATCGCGCTCGCGCAGGCGCACCAGTCGCTTTACCTCGATAGCGGCATCGAGCCCTGGGACTACGAGGACGCTGCGGACGCTTCCCCGCTCGGCAATTACGCCTTGCGCAGCGAAATGCTGGCGTTTGCCCACGGCCGCGAGCGGATGTCCACCGCGCTGGTCGCGCACGGCGCCAACCCCGGCCTGGTTTCCCTGCTGGTCAAGGCCGCCTTGCTGAAACTGGCGCGGCACGCGGGCATCCCCGGCTTGCCCGACGCGCAGCCAGCGGATCGGGCCGGCTGGGCCGCGCTCGCGCGCCGGCTCGATGTGCGCGTGATCCAGGTGGCCGAGTACGACAGCCAGTCCGCGCCGGGCTATCCCGCGCACGGCGAGTTCGCCAACACCTGGTCGGCCGACGGCTTCATCACCGAATGCCTGCAGGACGCCGAACTCGGGTGGGGCAGCCATGAGCCGGCGCTGCCCCCGGAGGGCAGGCGCCACAGCTACGGCAGCGGCGCGGCCATCGTGCTGGACCGGCCCGGCCATCGCACGCGCGTGCGTTCCTGGTCCGCGCTGCATGGGCCGTTCGATGCCTACCTGATCACGCACAACGAGTCGATCTCGATTGCCGAGTACCTCAGTTGTACCGCGCATGGGCAGCCGCCGTACCGGCCCACCGCCTACTACGCCTATCGGCCCACCCGGGCCACGCTGGCTTCGATGCAGTGGCTGGGCGAGCGCGACGCAGGCCGTATTGCCAGCCACCGTATCCTCAAGGCAGAGATCACGGATGGCGTGGACGAACTCGGCGTGCTGCTGATGAGCGGACGTTACGGCGCGGTGTGGCACGGTTCGCAACTCGACATACAGCGGGCTCGCGCACTGGCGCCGCACAACTCCGCCACCAGCCTGCAGGTGGCTTCCAGCATCGTCGCCGCGATGCGCTGGGCGCAGGCCAATCCGGCGCGTGGTGTCACCGAGTCCGATGCCATGGATCACCAGGCGGTGCTTGAGCACGCCGCCGGGTGGTGGGCGCCGCTGGTTACCCGCTTTACCGACTGGACGCCCATGCCGGGCCGCCGCACGCTGGCCTTCGACGAATTCCTCCTTGCCGCTCCCGCGCCCCTGGCCGCGGAAATTGCCCTGCCATGAAACGTGTTCCACAGACCCCGCGCGCCGACTGGCCGCAGCAGCTTGAGCGCATCGGCTTTCATTTCCACTCGCTCGACGAACAGAACCTGCCGCGCCAGGTAGACCGCAATACCTTCTTCTACTGGCGCGAGGATGTTGCCTATGAGTTTGAGGCACAGGAGATCGAGGCGCTGTATGCCGCGGCGCTGGACCTGAACCAGCGCTGCCTGGAGGCCGTGCAGCACGTGATCGACCACGACCTGTTTGCGCGGCTCGCCATTGCCCCGGATTTCGCGGAGCTGATCCGCACCTCCTGGGATCGCGACGAGCCGACGCTGTTTGGCCGCTTCGACATGACCATGGATGCGCTTGGCGTGCCCAAGATGTACGAGTTCAACGCCGATACGCCCACCTCGCTGATCGAGTCGAGCCTGGCGCAGTGGTTCTGGAAGGAGGCCGTGCGGCCGGATGCCGACCAGTTCAACAGCCTGCACGAAGCGCTCGTGTCGCGCTGGCAATGGCTGCGCCGCCATTACCGCGACGCCACGGTATTGCACTTCGCCTGCATGTATGACAGCCAGGAAGATGTCTGCAATGTGGAGTACCTGATGGATACGGCGCTGCAGGCGGGCTGGTCGGTCAAGATGACCGAACTGGCGGAGGTTGGCTCCGATGGACGCGGCGGGTTCTTCGACGGCGACGACCGGCCGATGGAACTGGTGTTCAAGCTTTATCCGTGGGAATGGATGGCCACTTCCGATTACCGTGCCGAACTGGCGGGCAGCGCGGTGCGCTGGGTCGAGCCGCCATGGAAGGCCGTGCTGTCCAACAAGGCCATCCTGCCGATCCTGTGGGACTTGTTCCCCGGCCATCCCAATTTGCTGGAGGCTTCGTTCAGCGAGGGCACCTTTGCGGGGCGCTCATACGCGAGGAAGCCCTTCCTGTCGCGTGAGGGCGAAAGCGTGTCGCTGGTGACGCCGCAGGGCCGCTTCGAGAATCCCGGCGAGTACGGCGAGGAAGGCTTCATCTACCAGGCCTACGCGCCCGCGCAGCGCTTTGACGAACGGTTCACCACGCTCGGCGTATGGCTTGTGGATGACGTGCCCGCCGGCCTGTGCGTGCGTGAGGAACTGGGTCCGATCGCGAAGAACACCAGCTTCTTCGTCCCGCATTATTTTCAGCAATCGTAAGCCCGGAGAAAGACAGAGCAATGGCCAGGAAGAAAGGCAAGAAGGGCGGCCAGCCGTCAAAATACGGCAGCCCGTACCAGCCGCGGGCAAGCGGCTCCAGCCGGTCGGCATGGCCCGGCCAGGCTGCGTCCGTCCCGCGCGGCCAGCGCAAATCCCGCTCGCCGGCCCTGTGGCTGATCGGCGCCTGCGCGCTGGCTGCCGGCGTCGCGGCCATCGGCTCATGCAGCGACGACGGGGACGATGAAGCCGTGACCGTGCGGCGCGCCAGCTACGCATCGCAGGCCGACTGCGAAGCCGACTGGAATGCACCCGAGGATTGCGAGAGCGTGCCGGTTGACGATATCTACGCCTCCAGCCTCGCGGATACAGCCGGCAGCAATGCCGGCAGTGGCAATGGCAGCGGGAGCAGCGGCGGCGGCCATGGCGGTGGCTATCATGGTGGGTATTACGGCGGCACCGTGGCCCGCTGGTACGGGCCGTACTACACCCAGTCGGGTACGGTCTACCATCCCGACGGCACGCAGACCCGGCGCGATATGTCGGGCGGCGCCGCGCGTCCGATGGGCGTGTACGACAGTAACGGCAGCCTCTCCCGTATCGCCGAGGCGCCTGGCACGCCGCATGCGACCATGGTGGAGGAGGCCACGCTGCGCCGGAGCAGCCTCGGGCGCGGTGTGACCGGCGGTATCTCGATGCGATCGGCCGCGGTCAGCCGGGCGCCGGTATCCTCGCGCGGCGGCTTTACCAGCCGCTTTGGCGGGTCCGGCCGCTCAGGTGGCGGTTGAGGCGGCGCACCGCGCGATTCCATTTCTTGCTTGGCACACGATTTGACCTATCCGGCATGCTGTATCCGATCCAGGCGGCCGGTACGAAATAACCAGGAGTCCAAATGACATTCCCGCTGCAGCCGGTTTACGCCTACCTGATTTATATTCTCGCCAGTTTCGCCATGCTGGGATTATTCCTGTTGGTGTATACGCGCATTACGCCGCACCGTGAGTTCGAGTTGATCCGCCAGGGGAATGTGGCGGCCGCCTTATCGCTGGGCGGCGCGGTATTGGGGTTTTCTCTGACGTTGTCGGCCAGCATCCAGCACAATGCCGCCTTCTCGATGTTTGTGCTTTGGGGGTTCGGTGCCTTCGTGGTGCAGGTGCTGGCCTATGTGCTTGTGGCGCGGGCGCTGCACGGCGTCAGCGAACAAATTACTGCGGACAACCGCGGCATGGGCGCGCTGATGGGCGTAGTGTCGCTTTCCGCGGGCATCGTCAATGCCGCCTGCCTGGCATAGGCGCATGGCGGCGATGGGGATACCGCTTGGGAAATGTCTGTGCCAGCATGGGCGCAAGACCCTGTAAAATCGTGCCCTATACAGGCGGCTCGATCCGCCTGGCGATCCCCCTTCCTCCGCTTTGCTGGCCATCCGCCGCCGGGAAAGTCAATTACGAAAGTCATGTCAGAGTCTGATGAAGCCAAAATAGCCGCGGCGACGTGGGTCCGTGAGCAGATGGACCTCCACGGCCTCACGCTCGACGATTTACTTGAAGCGGGCTGTTTTGCTGCACCCCCGGCGCCTGCCCCGGTGATGCCGGCGGCGACACTTGCCGTTCCCGCACCGGCTCCCGCGCCGGCAGCAGAGGCGGAAAAACCCGCGCGGCCGCTGTACCGCAATGCCATGGGGCAGAGCTGGGACGGAACCGGCGAGCGCCCGGAATGGCTGCAGCGCGCGGTCAATGCCGGACAGACGATCGACTTTTTCCGCGTCGGATAACACTTCCGGGCATCCCCCGGGCGCCAAGCCCGCCGGGTGCGCCTCACTGCGCCGGAGGCTGCACCGCAAGCGTCGTTATCGTCAGCACGCCGTTGGCGCGGACCACGATGAACTTCACCCGGTCGCCTTCCTTGACCTGCTCCAGCAGGGCGGGGTCTTGCACACGGAAGATCATGGTCATGGCGCCCATATCCAGGTTGGCGATAGGGCCATGCCGGATGGTGAGCTTGCCGGCAGCGGCATCCACCTTGCGGATTTCGCCATCGGTCATGGGCGCTGCCTCCGCCTGGACCGCGCCGGGCGCCCCGGCGGCATTCCCGGTGTCCGCGGGATTGACGCTATTGCCAGTGTCGGCGGCGGCGCGGGCCGGCAGGATGGTGGCCGCCGCCAGCAGGGGCAGCAGCGCAAGCAGGATCTTGCGGATTTTCATGGGGATGCCTTCCTCATTGCTTGGTATTCGATACATGGATGTTTAGCGCACGCTGACCTGTCCCCGCATGCCGGCGTCATAGTGGCCGGGCAGCAGGCAGCCAAAGGCGACGTGGCCGCCGCGCGTGAAACGCCACAGCATTTCTCCGCTCTGTCCGGCTTCCAGCGTGACGGCATTGGGGTCGGCGTGTTCCATCCCGGGCATTTTCAGCATGTCGGCATAGTGGGCTTGCAGGTCGGCCTCGCTGCCGAGCACCATCTCGTGCCGTAGCTTGCCGGCGTTGCGGACGACGAAGCGGATGGTTTCGCCGGCCTGCACGGTGATGTCCGACGGGCTGAAGCGCATGTTGTCGGTCATGTCGACCTTGATGGTGCGGCTCACGCTGGCCGGATCGCCAGGCTCGCCGATGGCGCTGGGGCCATCGCCATGATGGCTGCCGTGGTTGCCCGCGGCGAGGGCGCTGGCGCACACAAGCGCGAGGGACAGGGCGCTGGCGGCGGCCGCGGCACGGGATTGCATTTTGCGCATCTTTTCTTTCCTTGATCGTGTTGACATGCTCATTGGTGCGATGAATGGCTTGCGCCGGGCGTGCCGGCGTACTCGAAGGCAACCGTGCCTTTCGGGTGGCGGTACCAGCCGGGGTCCCGGTAGTCGTTGCGGCCAAGGCCGGCGCGCACCTTGAGCACGCTGAACATGCCGCCCATCTCGATCGGCCCGAATGGTCCCTGCCCGGTCATCATCGGCAGCGTGTTGTCGGGCAGCGGCATTTCCATGCCGCCCATATCCGCCATGCCGGCCTCGCCCATCGCCATGTAGTCGGGCACCAGCGCATTCATGCGCTTGGCCAGGTCCTTCTGCTTGACGCCGATCATGGTCGGCATCTGGTGGCCCATGGCGTTCATGGTGTGGTGCGACTTGTGGCAGTGGAATGCCCAGTCGCCCGGGTTGTCGGCGACGAACTCGATCGCGCGCATCTGCCCCACCGCCACGTCGGTGGTGACTTCCGGCCAGCGCGCGGACGGCGGCACCCAGCCGCCGTCGGTGCCGCTCACCTCGAAGCGGTGCCCGTGCAGGTGGATCGGGTGGTTGGTCATGGTGAGATTGCCAAAGCGGATGCGCACGCGATCGCCCAGGCGCACCGGCAGGCTGTCGATGCCGGGGAACACGCGGCTGTTCCAGGTCCACATATTGAAGTCCGTCATCTCGGCCACGCGCGGTGTATAGGATCCGGGATCGATGTCGTAGGCCGAGATCAGGAAGACGAAGTCCCGGTCGACCCGCATCTGCGCGGGATCCTTCGGGTGCACCACCAGGAAGCCCATCATGCCCATCGCCATCTGCACCATTTCATCCGAATGCGGGTGGTACATGAAGGTGCCGGCGTGCTTCATCTCGAACTCGTAGACAAAGGTCTTGCCGGGTGGGATATGCGGCTGAGACAAGCCGCCCACGCCGTCCATGCCGGCGGGCAGGATGATCCCGTGCCAGTGCACGGTCGTGTGTTCAGGCAGCTTGTTGGTGACGAAGATGCGCACCTTGTCGCCTTCGACGCACTCGATGGTGGGGCCGGGGCTCTGGCCGTTGTAGCCCCACAGGTGGGCTTTCATGCCGGGCGCGAATTCGCGCTCGACGGGTTCCGCTACCAGGTGGAACTCTTTCCAGCCTTGGCGCATCCGCCACGGCAGGGTCCAGCCATTGAGCGTGGCCACCGGGTTGTACGGACGGCCGGTGGCCGGCGCCAGCGGCGGCTGGGTGGCGGCGCTGGCTTGCAGCGCGGCTTCGGGCAGCACCGCGGCGCCGGCGCGCGTCACCAGCGCCGCGCCGAGCATGGTGGCGCCGGAGCCATGCAGGAATTGTCTACGGGTAACCATGGTCATTGTCCTTTGGGCGAGGCCGGAAATGCCGGGCTTGCGGGGGCCGGGGGCGCATTGGAGGAAGAGGGCGATGCGGGCGGCGGCGAGACGCCGGCTTCCGGCAGCCGTCCGCCGAGCGCGCCCTGGAGCTCGGTTTCGGCCACCCAGTACTCGCGCAGCGCGTCGAGATAGCCATTCACCGCGCCCACCTGCTCGCGTGCATCGGCCAGCAGTTCGAATACGCTGACCAGCATGCCGTTGTAGCGCAGCAAGCCCTCGTCGGAGATGCGCTTGCGCAGCGGCACCACTTCGTCGCGGTAGTGCCGCGCGATGTCGTAGCGCGCCTGGTAGCCGGCATAGCTCTCGCGGACTTCCGAGCGGGCATTGATGGCGCTCTCCGCCAGCCGGCTGGCGGCTTGCATATAGACCGCTTCGGCGCGGGCCACGCGGGCGCCGCCCCAGTCGAACAGCGGGATCTCGATATCGATGCTGTAACCCGTTTCGCGCGGCTTGGCGGTCTCCGAGTTGCTCAGGTAGCTCACATCGAGCACGCTGATAAAGCGCGTCGCCCTGGTCAGGCCTAGCGAGCGTGCCAGGCTGTCCAGCTGCAACCGGCCGGCTTGCAGGTCAAGCCGGCTGGCAATGGCATAGCCCTCCAGGTCGGCCAGCGCGGGCCTGGCTTTAGGCAGGTCGGGCAAGCGCTCGGGAAGCCGGTATTGCGCGCCGGTACCCCACAGGCCGAGGCGGCGCGTCAGCTGCTCGCGCGCTGCCAGGGCCTGCTGGCGCGCACGCGCGAGTTGGGTGGCGGCGTCGGCATAGAAGGCTTGCTCGCGCGCGTGATCCAGCGCGCTGACGTTACCCGCCCGCGCGAGGTCGCGAGCGAACAGCGCGCCCGTCTCGGCGGCATTCTTCACCTGCTCGGCATAGCGTGCCGATTGTTCCGCGGCGACCGCATTGACGAAGGCTTTGCGCGTCTCCAGCGCTTGCCGCAGCAAGGTGTCGGCCACGGCCAGCCGGGTTTGGGCAAAGCGGTCCTGTTCGATGCGGGCCGCCAGCGGCAGCACCAGCAGGTTCATCAGGCCGACCGAGATGGCGCGGTCGATCTTCAGGTCGTCGCCCTGGCGCTTGCGGCTGAAGGAAAAACCAGGGTTGGGCAGGCGCGTGGCCTGCACGTATTCGGCCTCGGAGATACCGAGTTCGGCAAAGGCCGCCTGCAAGCCGGCGTTGTTGAGTAGCGCGATCTGTACCGCGCTGTCGGCATCGAGCGGCTGCGCCAGCAAGGCCTGGGTGCGCTCGAAGACGGCGGCGCGATCCTCATCGGAGCGCACCCAGAGGGCGTCCTTGCCGAGGCGTTCGCGCGCGGCGGTGGCCGCGGTGCCGAAGCCGCCATCAGGGGAAAATCCGGCGCAGCCGGCCAGCAGCAGGGCGCAAGCCGCTGCCGCCAGCCCGGGCCGGAATGGCAATCGGAGAGACATGCGGCGCCCTTAGTGGTGGTGGCCGTGGCTGGCGCTCGCCTGCCCAGGCGTGGCAGGCTTGCAAGCGGGTATCGGCGCGCCGGCGCTCGGCGCGTCCTTGCTTGCCGGGGGCGCGACCTGGGCATTGGACTCCCGCCATGGGGCGATCGGCTGGGCCTGGAACGGCACGTAGCCGGCGAGCACGTTCAGTGCCGGCAAGGGCGGCACGGATGCGCCGGGGTCGAGCGGATTGGCGGCAGGTGCGCTGGACTGGGCCGGCGACAAGGCCGGTCCGAGCAGCAGGCAAGCCGCCGCGAAAATGCGGACGAAATGCATGACAACCTCAGTGTTCGTGGGTGGCGCGGTTAGCGGCGCGGGGCAAAACGAACGGGGGATGAGCGTGCGCTGGGCGCACCTCGGGTGTCAGCAGCGTGCGGCGGGCGGGCGGTACGAGGGCGAGGGAAGGAAACCGGTATAGGCGGCCAGGGCGGCTGCCGGTGCGGCATGGCCGTGGCTGGCCAGGGCGAGTTCAGGCAGGATCGTGGGCATGACCGCCCCGAGCGCACAGGCGGCACAGGCGCTGCAGGCACCACCGGCGCCATGGCTGGCGTGGTGATCCTGCAGGCTGGATTGGTCGGCGATGTCTGTCACGTCGGCCTGGTCATGCGCCGGGTCCGCGGCGTCATGGCAGTGCGCGCTGGCATGGCCGCCAAGCGCATCCTCCGCCTGCGATTTCATTGCCGCATGACGTAACATCATCGATGTCATGGCAGGCGAATCGGTCGGCAGCCCGTGGGATCCCTGCACCGACTGCGCCGCGCTGCAGACCATCATGACTGCCGCCGCGACACCCTGTGCGGGCAGCGCGATCATGGCGAGACATAGCAGGAAGGAGCTCAGGAAACGTTTCATCGGGGCAGGAGAATGGCAGCCGTCATTGTACCTGCATTGAAAGGTGCGGAAGCGTGACGCGAACATGACAAACCTGTCATCTTTTGCCGCGGGGGGTTTTCCTCGTATAGCGTGTCGGTCTTGCCGGGCCGCGCAATAACCGGCGGATGGCCGGCAGATGGCTCGGAGTGAATGGAAATGCGCATATTGATTGTTGAAGACGAACCCAAGGCAGGCGACTACCTGCGCAAGGGCCTGACTGAATCCGGTTTCGTGGTGGACCTGGCACGCGACGGCGTGGACGGGCTTGCCCATGCGCGCGGCCAGGAGTACGACCTGATCGTGCTGGATGTGATGTTGCCGGGCATGGATGGCTGGCAGGTGCTCCAGGAACTGCGGCGCGAGCGCGATACGCCGGTCTTGTTCCTGACCGCGCGCGACGAGCTCTCGGACCGGCTCAAGGGCCTGGAGCTGGGCGCTGACGACTATATGGTCAAGCCCTTCGCTTTTGCCGAACTGGTCATGCGCATCCGTACCATCCTGCGGCGCGGCCCCTTGCGTGAAAGCGAGCTGATCGAAGTGGCGGACCTGCAGATCGACACAGTCAAGCGGCGTGTCACCCGCGACGGGCAGAAGCTCGAGCTGACCTCCAAGGAGTTCGCGCTGCTGCAACTGCTGGCGCGCCGCAGCGGCGAAGTGCTGTCGCGTTCGCTGATCGCCTCGCACGTATGGGACATGAATTTCGACAGCAATACCAATGTGGTCGATGTTTCCATCCGCCGGCTGCGCGCCAAGGTGGACGATCCCTTCCCCCGCAAGCTGATCCACACCCGCAGGGGCATGGGCTACGTACTGGAAGAGGAGGCCCTGTGAGCCGGGCGATGTCAGGGGCCGCCTCTTGATCCGCGCCGTACTGCGTCTGCCGGCATCGCTCACGGCACGGCTTGCGTTGGCCTATGGCGCCGCCACCGTGGCCATCCTGGTGGCCGTAGGCACTTACCTGGCGAGCGCGCTTGCCGCCCAGCTGCAGGATCGCGACGAGAGCGAACTGGTCAGCGAAGTCCTGCTGGTGCGGCACCTGCTGCGCGAAGTCAGTTCGGAGGAGGAGATCCGGGCCGACACACATCGCTTTGCCGATCTCGCGCTGGGCCATGAAGGCCTGATCCTGCTGGTACGCGGCAGCGAGGGCGCGCCGCTGGTGAGCCTCAATCCGCGCCATGAACCGGTGCCGGTGTTGCCCGTGCTGCCTGCCGAGACGCACCCCGATAAATCGCGGCTGCACACCTGGTACCCGCGCAACGGCGTTGCTTCACGCGGCATCTCCGCGCTTGGGCAACTGGGAGATTCCGATCGCGCGGTCGAGATCGTGGTGCTGCGCGACGCAGGGTACCGCGTCGCGCTGATGAAGGCATACCAGACCCAGATGCTCTGGGCCACGCTGTGCGGCGCGGCGGTGGCGGCCGGGTTGGGCTATCTGTTGGCCAGGCGCGGCTTGCGTCCGCTCAGGCGCATGGCCGAGGATGCCTCGGCCGTCACCATGAGCCGGCTTGCCACGCGCCTCGATGCCGGGCAGGCGCCCACCGAACTGCGCGCGCTGGTGGCTGCGCTTAACGACATGCTGGCGCGCCTGGAGGATGGCTTTCGCCGGCTCTCCGAATTCTCGGCCGACCTCGCGCATGATTTCCGCACCCCCATCAGCAACCTGATCGGCCAGACCCAGGTCACGCTCGGCCAGAGCCGGCCGGTGCAGGAGTACGAAAACCTGCTGGAGTCCAACCTGGAGGAATACGAGCGCCTGGCCCGCATGATCGAGAACATGCTGTTTCTCGCGCGTGCCGACCATGCGCAGGTGGCCATGAAGGTGCGCGAGCTGGACGCGAGGGCGGAGCTGGACAAGGTGGCAGAGTATTACGAGGCCGTTGCCGCGGACCGCGATATCAAGGTGCAGCTGGCGGGGCAGGGCAGCGTGCATGCCGACCAGACCTTGCTGCGCCGCGCGGTGACCAACCTCGTCGACAACGCCCTGCGCCATGCGCCCGCCGGCAGCGCCGTGGACATCCGGGTGGTGGCGGACGCCCATGCCACCAGGATCCGGGTGGGCAACGGCGGTGGCGGGATCGCACCGGAGGCGCTGCCGCATGTATTCGGGCGCTTCTACCGGGGAGATCCTGCGCGCAGCAATTCGGCGGCCTCCACCGGGCTCGGGCTGGCCATCGTCGACACCATCATGCGCCTGCATGGCGGCAGCGTCAGCCTGCGCAGCTTGCCTGGCGAGACGGTGGCGGAGCTGACGTTTCCGCTGATGCCTCAGGCGACCGGCGCGCGGCCGGCCAAGGTTTGAAGGTTAAGGGACGAAGCGCAGGGGAGCCGATTGTGCGGAGCCATGTCGACGGCTCTTCCCTGGCAGGCCAGGCCGCGCCCAAGGCGGGGTCATCGGACCTCGTCCACGCAGGCCCGTTTGAAGAGGCCCGCGTGAACTTCCCCAGGTCTTAGCCGTTGGGCAACGCTGGCGCCGGATCCGCACCGGCCAGGCGTTCGTTGCCAGCTTCGCGCACCTGGCCAGCCTCATCCTCATCCCGCCGATGGGCCAGCCGGTAGAGCACCGGCAGCACCAGCAAGGTCAGCGCGGTGGATGACAGGATGCCGCCGATCACCACCGTGGCGAGCGGGCGCTGCACTTCAGCTCCGGTCCCGGTGGCGATCGCCATCGGGATAAAGCCCAGCGATGCCACCAGCGCCGTCATCAATACCGGGCGCAGCCGGGTTAGCGCCCCAGTTTGGATGGCTTCATCCAGCGGCTTGCCTTCTTCGCGCAGGCTGCGGATGAAAGACAGCATGACCAGTCCGTTTAGCACCGCCACGCCGGACAGGGCGATAAATCCCACCGCCGCCGAGATCGACAGCGGAATGTCCCGTAGCCACAGCGCCAGAATGCCGCCGGTGAGCGCAAAGGGGATGCCGGTAAAGACCAGCAGGCCATCGCGCATATTGCCGAACATGGCAAACAGCAGCACGAACACCATCAGCAACGCCACCGGCACCACGATCTGCAGCCGCGTGGTGGCGGATTGCAGTTGCTCGAAGGTGCCGCCCCAGGTGACCCAGTAGCCGGCGGGGATCCTGACCTGGCGATCGAGCGTGGCCATGGCATCCGGCACGAAGGTGCCTACGTCACGCCCGCGTACATTGGCGCTGACCACGATGCGGCGCTTGCCGTTCTCGCGTGAGACCTGGTTGGGGCCGGGGGCGAGGGTGAGCGTTGCCACTTCGCCCAGCGGGATGTAGCTGGCGCTTGCCGTGGTTCCCTTGGGCAGGGGAATCGGCAGGCGCCGCAGCGCTTCCACATCGGCGCGGATGCCTTCCGGCAAGCGCACGCCGATATTGAAGCGGCGGTCACCCTGGAAGAAGATGCCGGCATCGCGCCCGCCGACGGCGATGGCCACCGTGTCCTGCACGTCGGTCATATTGAGGCCGTAGCGGGCCGCGCGGGCACGGTCCACCTCCACCGTGAGCACCGGCAGGCCGCTGGTCTGCTCGACCTTGACTTCGGTCGCGCCGGGGATGGATTGCAGCACGGTGGCGACCTTTTGCGCGGTATCCTCAAGCACGGCGTTGTCGTCGCCGAAAATCTTCACGGCCACGTCGCTGCGCACCCCGGAGATCAGTTCATTGAACCGCAACTGGATCGGCTGCGAGAATTCGTACTTATTGCCGGGGATGGTCGCCAGTTCGGCCTCCATCTCCGCCAGCAACTGGTCGCGCGTCTTGGACGGATCGGGCCACTTTGCCCGCGGCTTGAGCATGATGTAGCCGTCGGACGCGTTGGGCGGCATCGGGTCCGAGGCGATCTCGGCGGTGCCGGTGCGGGCGAACACGCGCTCGATCTCGGGGAATTTCTCGTTGAGGCGCGTCTCGATCTGTTGCTGCATCGCGAGCGACTGCGTCAGGCTGGTGCCGGGAATGCGCAGCGCCTGCACGGCGAAATCGCCTTCGTTCAGGTTGGGGATGAACTCGCTGCCCAGGCGCGTCGCCACCAGGCCGCTCAGCAGCACCGCCACGGCGGCAAGGGTCAGCACCACCGGTGTGTTGGCGATGGTCTTGCCGAGCATCGGCGCATAGGCGCGCTTGGCCCACAGCATCAGGCGATTTTCCTTCTCGGCCACCTTGTCGCCGATAAACAGCGCTACCGCCGCAGGCACGAAGGTCACCGACAGGATCATGGCCCCGATCAGCGCCAGCACCACCGTCATCGCCATCGGGTGGAACATCTTGACCTCCACGCCGGTCAGCGCAAAGATCGGGATGTAGACGATCATGATGATGAGCTGGCCGAAGATCAGCGGCCGGCGTGCCTCCCTGGCGGCGGCAAAGACTTCGTGGAAGCGTTCGCTGCGGGTGAGCGGGCGGCCGTGCTGTTGCTGGGCATGCGCCAGCCGCCGCACGCAGTTCTCCACGATCACCACCGCGCCATCGATGATGATGCCGAAGTCCAGCGCGCCCAGGCTCATCAGGTTGGCGCTGATCTTGTAGGTCACCATGCCGGTGAACGTAAACAGCATGGATAGCGGGATCACCAGCGCGGTGATGATGGCGGCGCGCAGGTTGCCGAGGAACAGGAACAGGATCACGATCACCAGGATCGCGCCCTCGACCAGGTTCTTCTTGACGGTGGCGATGGCGCGGTCGACCAGCACCGTGCGGTCGTACACCGTGACGGCCTTGATGCCCGCCGGCAGGGAACGGTTGATGGCAGCCATGCGCTGGTCTACCGCTTGCGACACGGCACGGCTGTTTTCGCCGATCAGCATGAAGACGGTGCCCAGCACCACTTCGCGCCCGTTGTCCGTAGCGGCGCCGGTACGCAGTTCACGCCCGATTCCCACGTCGGCGAGGTCGCGGATGCGGATGGGCTGGCCTTGCGCGCTGCCGACGATGATCTCGCGGATATCGTCGATGGACTTGACCTGTCCCGGCGCGCGCACCAGGTATTGCTCTCCGCGCCGTTCGATATAGCCGGCGCCCACGTTGGCGTTGTTCTTCTCCAGCGCCGCTACCACGTCCTGCAGGCTCAGGCCGTAGGAAGCCAGCCGTTCCGGGCTTGGCTCCACGAGGTATTCCTTCGCGAAGCCGCCAATGGAGTTGATCTCTGTCACGCCGGGCACGGTGCGTAGCTGTGGCTTGATGACCCAGTCCTGGATCTCGCGCAGATCGGTCGGGGTGTACGGCGTGCCGTCGGCCTTCCTTGCGCCGTCCTCGGCTTCCACCGTCCACAGGTAGATCTCGCCGAGCCCGGTCGAGATCGGGCCCATCTGCGGCGCCACGCCCGTGGGCAGGTTCTGCGCGGCTTCCTGGATGCGCTGGTTGACAAGCTGGCGCGCGAAGTAGATGTCGGTGCCGTCCTTGAAGATCACCGTCACCTGGGACAGGCCGTAGCGCGACAGCGAACGGGTTTGCTCCAGCCCGGGCAGCCCGGACATGGCGGTTTCGATCGGATAGGTGACGCGCTGCTCGGTTTCGAGCGGCGAGTAGCCTGGCGCGGACGTGTTGACCTGCACCTGCACGTTGGTGATGTCGGGCACCGCGTCGATGGGCAGCCGGCTGTAGTTGTAGATGCCGAGCGCCGCCATGGCGAATACGGCCAGCAGCACCAGCCACCGCTGCTCGATGGCAAAGCGGATCATTCGTTCAAACATGATGGTGTCTCCGCTTAGTGGCTATGCTCGGCGCCGGCCTTGCCCAACTCGGCCTTGATCACGAAGCTGTTGCCGGCCACGTACTTCCAGCCGGCCTGCATCCCGTGCGTGATCTCGACCCGCTTGCCGTCGCTGCGTCCGGTCTTGACCGGCTGCGCCAGGAAGCCGCCCGGCACGGCAACGAACACCACCTGCTGTTCGCCAATGCTTTGCAGCGCCTGGGCGTCGATGGCCACCGGCACCTCGGCGCTGGAATCGGTCACACCCACGGTAACGAACAAGCCGGGACGCCAGGCCATCTTCGGGTTGGGCAGGGTAACGCGGGCCGTAGCCGTGCGGGTTTGCTGGCCCAGCAGGGATCCGACATACGAGACAGTTCCCTCGGCCTTGCCGTCGAAGGCGGTGGAGGCGATCTTCACCTTCTCGCCGACGCGCACGCGGTCCAGGTCCTTGGGCGCGATCACGAATTCGGCCCATACCGTGCTCAGGTCCGAGATGATGAACACGTTGGCGTCGGCCGCCACGGCTTCGCCTAGCGCCAGGTGCTTCTCCACCACGGTGCCGTCGAAGGGGGCGCGCAGCTCGAAGCGGTTGAGCGACTTGCCGCCCGCATTGCCGCTGGCGCCAATGGCGGTCAGCTTCTGCGTGGCGTTTTGCGTGGCGATGCGCGCTTCCTGTAGCGCGGTGCGCGCAGCCAGGTAGTCCTGCTCGGCGGAAATCTTGTCTTCCCAGAGCTTCTTCTCGCGCTGGAAGGTCGATTCGGCCAGTTCCAGGCGTTTTTGCGCGGCCAGCAGTTCGCTGCGCTGGTCGGACAGCGCGGTGCTGGCCAGCACCGCCAGCAAGTCGCCTTTTTTCACTTGCTGCCCAAGGTTGGCCGACACGCTTTCCACCACGCCGGCTACGCGCGGCACCACGTGGGCGGTGCGGTCCTCGTTGAAGCGGATCTCGCCGGGGAAGGAGACTGTTGCCTCGATACGCGCAGGGCCGGCGGCGAGCAGCGTGAGCCCGGCGCCCTGGATCTGCCCGGGCGTCATCTCGACGCGGCCTTCTTCCTTGCCGAGCTTGATTGCGATGGGCGCGTTGCTGGCCGGCAGCGTCACATTCAGGCTGGCATCGAACGCGTGCGGTTCCGCGATCGTGGCTTCGCTTTGCAGGTAGGACCCGGCGGGCCGGAAAACCAGCGGTTCCTTCTCGCCGGTGAGGCGCTGCAGTTGCCCCGACACCTTGATGCCCGCCGGCGCCACGGCCTTGCCGCCTTGTGCGACCCAGATCCGCATGCGCGGGCCGCCTTCACTGGCGCCGGCTTCGGCCACCAGCACTTCCACGCTGGCATCGCCTTGCCTGAACAACTGTCCGCCATTGGGGCCTGTGCTGCTTTCGTGATGCTCGCCGTCGCCATGTGCGGCGTCGTCGTCGTGCGCGGCGCCGGCTTTGCCGTCGTGATGCTCGCCGTCGTTGTGGGCGGCGGCCTCAGTATGCGCGCCGTGTCCGCCTTCGGCCGCGCTGTTGCCGCGGCCGGTGAAGATCAATGCCGCGCCGGCCAGTGCGCCGCCGGCCAGGATGATGGCGATGCTCGTTTTTTGCTTGCTGCTGATTGCCATGATGGGTTCCTTTGACTCAACGGCCAAGAATGCGGTCGATGGTGGTGGCGGCCTGGTAGGCGGTGGCGACCACGCCGAGATAGCGGATGCGCGCCTGGAACCAGGTGCGCTGCGCATCGAGCACGTCGAGGAAGTTGAACTTGCCGGCTTCGAAGCCTCGCGTGGCGGCCTCGTAGGCTTGCTGGGCGGCAGGCAGCACGGTGCCTTTGAGGGCTTCGGCCGAAGTCCGGGATACGGTCAGTTGCCGCGCGGCTTGCTGCAGTTCATTGGCGAGCCGCACCTGCGTCGCGCGGTACTCGTCGGCGGCCTTGTCGGCCTGGCGCATGGCGGCGTACAGATTGCCCTGGTTGCGGTCGAATAGCGGCAACGGCAGCGACACGCCCAGCACAGGCATGGTGCCGCGATCGGAACTGTTGTCGCGCTTGCTGCCCAGGCTGACGGTCAGGTCTGGATACTGGCGGCTGCGTTCCACGCCAATGACGGCCTGCCGCCGCTCCATCTCCAACCGGCTGTTCGCCAGTTCCGGCGCGCTGTCCAGTGCTTGCATCAGGGTGGCGCCGTCGGGGCGCGCGGGGAGGGTGTCCAGATTGCCCGCGGCCTCAAGGAAGCGGGCTTCGCTGCTGCCCCACAGGCCAGCCAGGGCCTGCCGCGCTACGGCTAGCGCGGCCTCGGCGTCGGCGACTTCGAGCTCGGCATTGGCCTGTTCGACGCGCGCCTTGCTTTCCTCGAGCGGCGCGATCTTGCCGGCGGCCACGCGGCGGGCCGCGGCCAGCGCGCCCTTGGCGGCGATATCGGCCGAGCCCCGCGCAAGCCTGACGCGCTCCTGTGCGATAACCACCGCAAAGAAGCCGCCTACAACGGCGGCGCGCAAGTCGGTGCGGGTCGCGCCCAGTTGCGATTGCGCGAGTTCGCGCGCTTTCTGCGCCGCGCCGATCCGCGCGGAGCGCTTGCCGCCAAGTTCGACCGGCAGGTTGACCTGGGCCGTTGTGGTGCGGGTGTCGCGGCGGTTGTCCTCGAACAGCACCGCGACTTCCGGGTTGGGGATGGTGCGCGCCTGCATGATGCCGCCCTCGGCAGCATCAAGTTCATGGCCGGCTGCCGAAAGCGTGAAATTGCGTCCGGCCGCGAGGGCGAGCGCATCTTCCAGCGTTAGCCTGCCGGCAGGCTCCGCGATTTGCCGGGCTGCCTGTGCAGCGGGGAATGGCGTGGTCGCCGCGTTCTGGGCGAACGCGGCAGGGCTGAGCAAAGCTGCCGCCAGCCCGAGCGGCATCACAAGTGTTCTCATCGAATTTCACCGGGGAAAAAAGCCAGGGAAGTTCGGCGAGACGAGAGTCTGGAGGTAAAGGGAGTCGTCTCGCCGGTCAGACGGCGAGAGACCACWGCGGGCGGTCGGGGGGGGCGCCGGGCGCCGACAGGTAGGACGCGGCAAGCGCCCGGTAGCTGATGGCCACGCCGTGATGCAAGGCGGTCGCGCCGAGGTCCGGCAGAACCAGCTGGGCGCTGGCAAAGTGGCAGACGGCGCAGTCGAGATCGGGCAGCTTGATATTGCCCTTGCCGTCCTTGCTGTCGGTACTGCCGTGCTGGCTGACCTTGCCCTGGTGGGCGTGGCTATGGTGGCCGAAATGCCAGTTGTCGCTGGCCGCCGCGATCGTGTTGTCCTGCGGTGCGCTTTCGTGATGGCAATACGCCGCCGCACCGGCCCAGGCGAACTGGAGCGGCAGCATGATGGCGAAAAGCAGGATCAGGAAACGTCGCATGCGGCGGATTATATAGGCAGGAAGCATGACCCTTGTGCGACTGTGGCTTAACACTGGCGCAAAAGGCGGCGGCAGGTGCCGTATCGGGTCAGCCGCTTGCATTCAAGCCGGGTTCGAGTGCGGGCCACCAGCGAGGTTCCCCGCGGAGGCGCCGGATGTTGCACTTTGAGAATGATTCACAATGCGCTTGACCCTGTAGTCGCTCCAGGGTCTTAAATGGACGGTAAGCAATAACAAGCAGGAAAAACCGCCATGCCTAGCGCCACGCCAGACCAAGCCTCGCTTCGTGACCAGAAGGGTGCCGATCACGGGCATTCACACGCACATGACCACGCGCACAAGCACGAGCATGTGCACCAGCATGACCATGGCGAGGACCACAAGCATGGCCATGATCATGTTCACGATCACCGCGCCCAAGCTGCCAGCCCGGCGTGCTGCGGCTGCGCCAGTGCGGCGCCCGCGGCTCCCGTTTCGGTCCCGGCAGGCGCCGCCGCGGCCAGCTATCGCATCGACGCGATGGACTGCCCCACGGAAGAGACCCTGATCCGGAACAAGCTGGGCAGCATGGCCGGCGTGGCGGCGCTCCAGTTCAACCTGATGCAGCGCGTACTGACGGTGCACCATACGCTGGATTCTCTGGATCCGGTGGTGCGCGCCATCGAGAGCCTCGGCATGAAGGCCGAACCGCTGTCGGAGCAGGCGGCGGCGTTGCCACTGCAGGCCGCCAAGCCGTGGTGGCCGCTGGCGCTGGCCGGCGTGGCCGCGCTCGGTGCGGAGGTGGTGGGATGGCTGCAAGTGCCTGCCCAGGATTGGCTGGCCCCCCTGTTGGCACTGGCGGCCGTGGCCATGGCCGGGCTTGGCGTCTACAAGAAGGGTTGGATTGCACTGTCCAACGGTAACCTGAATATCAATGCGCTGATGAGTATCGCCGTCACCGGCGCCATGCTGATCCGGCAATGGCCGGAGGCCGCCATGGTCATGGTGCTGTTTGCGCTGGCCGAGCGCATCGAGGCGGCATCGCTGGACCGCGCCCGCAATGCCGTGCGCGGCTTGATGGCGATGGCGCCGGAGCAGGCCACGGTGCGGCAGCTGGACGGCAACTGGCTGCCGGTGGATGCCTGCGCGGTGCCCATCGGCGCGCTGGTGCGGCTGCGTCCCGGCGAGCGTGTGGCGCTCGACGGCCGCGTGCTGCGCGGCCAGTCCACGCTGGACCAGGCACCGATCACCGGCGAGAGCGTGCCGGTCGACAAGGCAGTGGGCGATGCGCTGTTTGCCGGCACCATCAACCAGGCGGGCGAACTGGAGTACGAAGTCACGGCGCCGGCCAGCGGGTCCACGCTGGCGCGCATCATCCACGCGGTGGAGGCGGCGCAAGGCAGCCGCGCGCCCACGCAGCGCTTTGTCGATCGCTTTGCCCGCATCTACACGCCGCTGGTGTTCCTCGGCGCCGTGATGGTGGCCGTGGTGCCGCCGCTGGTACTGGATGGCGACTGGAGCGCCTGGATCTATAAGGCGCTGGTGCTGCTGGTGATTGCCTGCCCATGCGCGCTGGTGATCTCCACGCCGGTGACCATTGTCAGCGGGCTGGCCGCGGCCGCGCGGCGCGGCATCCTGATCAAGGGTGGCGTCTATCTGGAGCAGGGCAAGGATCTCAAATGGCTGGCGCTGGACAAGACCGGCACCATCACGCACGGCAAGCCGGTCCAGACCGATTTCCAGCCACTGGGCGAGATCGTGGCGGGCGGCGCGGCGGCCAGCGAGAGGGCGCGCGTCATCGCGGCCAGCCTCGCGGCCCGCTCCGACCATCCGGTCTCCATGGCCGTGGCGAACGCCGCGCGCGCCGAGGGCCTTGCGGTGCTGGAAGTGCAGGATTTCGCGGCGCTGCCGGGTTACGGCGTCAGCGGCAGCGTGAGCGGCCGCGCCTACTACCTGGGCAATCATCGTCTGATCCACGACCGCGGGCTGTGCTCGCCGGAACTGGAAGCCACGCTGGAAGCGCTGGAGCGGCAAGGAAAGACAGTCGTGCTGCTGGGCGCCGACCACGGCGTCGAGGCGCTGTTCGGCGTGGCGGACACGGTCAAGGACAGCAGCCGCCAGGCGGTGGCGGAGTTGCATGCGCTGGGCGTCAAGACGCTGATGCTCTCCGGCGACAACCCGCATACGGCCCAGGCCATCGCCGCCCAGGTACAGATCGACGAGGCGCGCGGCAATCAGCTGCCGCAGGACAAGGCGGATGCCATTGCGGCGCTGAGCGTGAAGGGGGCCGAGGGTGGCGCGGGCGGCGGCAAGCGCGTGGTCGTGGGCATGGTGGGTGACGGCGTCAACGACGCGCCCGCGCTGGCCCGCGCCGATATCGGCTTTGCCATGGGCGCCGCCGGAACCGACACGGCGATCGAGACCGCCGATGTGGCGCTGATGGATGACGACCTGCGCAAGATCCCGGCATTTATCCGGTTGTCACGTCAGACGTCGGCCATATTGAAGCAGAACATCATCCTGGCGCTTGGCATCAAGGCGGTGTTCCTCGCGCTGACGGTAATGGGCGTGGGCACCATGTGGATGGCGGTGTTCGCCGACATGGGGGCGAGCTTGCTGGTAGTGTTCAACGGCTTGCGCCTGGCGAAGGCAGGGCGCGCCTGAAAACGGACGCGCCCCCTGGGAAGGGGGCGCGAGAATCCTTTTGCCGTGGTGTCAGGGCTGGATGATCAATTCGCCGCTGCGGCCTTCGATAGCGCCCCAGGTAACAGGCGCCGTTGGCAGGCTGGCTGGATCGAGATGGCGGTAGAACGTGCCCATCGATACCAGTTCATGCCCTTGCGCGCGCCAGCCATCCAGCAGCCGGTTGAACACCGGCGCAAGTTTCCCGCCTTCCAGTTCCGTGTGCAGCGTGAAGACATGGTCGCGCTCGCCTTCGCTCAGGCGCAGCACGGCCTTGTGGACGTTATCCTCGGTCAGGTCGTCCACGCCGATGAGCTCGTCCAGCGTTGGCAGCGTGGTGGGCATCTGCACATGGCGGCATGCGACGCCATCGACGGTGGGGATGTACGGCGCGGTGCCGCGGCCGTCGGAGGCATACGCCATGCCCCAGTCGTCGATCTGGCGGAAGGCATCATCGTTCATCTGCCAGCCGGCGGCGCCATGCGTGGGCGGCGCTTCGCCGAAAATCTCGACGTAGCGGTCGAATGCGCTTTGCATCTGGCGCCGGGTCCAGGCGGCATCGCGCTCGCGCACGTTGTCCTGCCAGTAGACATGGTCCCAGGTGTGGATGCCGCATTCGTGTCCCGCCGCACGCGCCGCGCGCATCTCGGCCGCGCCTTTGCGGCCGATGTCGGGGCCGGGCAGCAGCACGCCGTACATCAGCGTGCGCAGTCCGTAGTTCGACACCACCGAGGTGCGCGAGACTTTCTTCAGGAAACCGGGACGAAACACGCGCCGCAGCGCCCATCCGGTGTGGTCGGGGCCAAGGCTATAGAGAAACGTAGCCTCGGCCCGCACGCGGGCCAGCATGGAGAGCAGCGCCGGCACGCCTTCGCGGGTGCCGCGCAGCGTGTCGACGTCGACCTTGAGGGCGATACGGGCCATCGGGTGCTTGCGCTCAGTTGGCCGAATCGACCAGGGTGCGCGCTTCCACGACCTTGCCGCGGTAGGCTTCGAAGATGGCGCGCAGCGCGTCTTCCATGCTGACCTCCGGCTTCCAGCCGAGTTCTTCCACGGTGTTGTCGATCTTCGGCACGCGGTTCTGCACGTCCTGGTAGCCCTTGCCGTAGAAATCGCCGGAGGACGTTTCCACGATCTGGGTCTTCTTGGCTTCTTCCGCGTACTCGGGGTAGTCGCCGGCCATCTTCAGCATCATCTCGGCCAGTTCGCGCACGGAGTGGATATTGCGGGGGTTGCCGATGTTGTAGATCTTGCCGGTGGCAACGCCGTCCGGATTCTCGATGATGCGCATCAGGGCGCTGATGCCGTCGGTGACGTCGGCAAAGGCACGCTTCTGCGCGCCGCCATCCACCAGCTTGATCGGCTCGCCGCGCACGATGTGGCCCAGGAACTGGGTCACCACGCGCGAGGAGCCTTCCTTCGATTCGAAGATCGAATCCAGGCCGGCGCCGATCCAGTTGAACGGACGGAACAGCGTGTAGTTCAGGCCTTGCTCCATGCCGTAGGCGTGGATCACGCGGTCCATCAACTGCTTGGAGCAGGCATAGATCCAGCGCGGCTTGTTGATCGGGCCACAGATCAGCTCGGAGGATTCCGGGTCGAATTCGTCGTCGTGGCACATGCCGTACACCTCGGAGGTGGACGGGAACACCAGGTGCTTGCCGTACTTCACGGCGGCGCGCACGATCGGCAGGTTGGCTTCGAAGTCCAGTTCGAACACGCGCAGCGGCTGGCGCACGTAGGTGGCGGGGGTGGCGATGGCCACCAGCGGCAGCACCACGTCGCACTTGCGGATGTTGTACTCGATCCACTCCTTGTTGATGGTGATGTCACCTTCAAAGAAGTGCATGCGCGGATGGTCGATCAGGTCGCCAAGGCGGTCGCTGGACATGTCCATGCCGTAGACTTCCCACGACGTGGTTTCGAGAATGCGGCGCGTCAGGTGGTGGCCGATGAAGCCGTTGACGCCAAGAATCAGGACCTTTTTCATCGGTTTTCCTCTTTGGACAATGCGGTAAGAAATACGGAAAGCGCGTCTGCCGGGACCGGGGCGGCGGTGCCGCCATCGTCCAGCAGTTCGCGTACAAGGATCACGCCGCCGTCGCCGCACACGCCGACGATCTGCCCGTCGATCACGTGCAAGCCCGGGCGGGCGGCGCTGGCGGACTGGAACAGGGCCGCCTGCGGGCGGCGAGCCTGGGCCACCACGAAGCGGCGTCCGCCGATCTCGGTGAAGGCGCCGGGATAGGGCGGCGCTACCGCGCGGATGAGGTTATACACCTGCGCGGCGGGTTGCTGCCAGTCGATGCGGCCGTCCTCGGGCTTGCGGCCCGAGAAGTAGCTGCCTTCGGCCAGCCGGTTGGGCAGTTGCGGCGTGTTGCCGGACATTATGGCGGGCAGGGCGCGCCACAACGTTTGCTCGGCGGCGACGGTCACCTTCTCGAAGACTTCGCCGGCGGTGTCGTCGGGCAGGATCGGCACGGAGGTCTGGTCGACGATATAGCCGGCATCCGGCTTGGCTTCCATGGCGTGCAGCGTGGCGCCGGTTTCGGTCTCGCCGTGCAGCACCGCCCAGTTCACCGGCACGCGGCCACGATACCTGGGCAGCAGAGAGCCGTGCATATTGAACGCGCCTTGCGGCGCCAGCGCCAGCACTGCCGCAGGAATCATCGCGCGGTAGTAGAAGGAGAAGATCACGTCCGGGCGCGCGGCGGCCACCGCGGCGGCCAGCGCCGGGTCGGCCGGGTCTTCGCCGTACAAGACGGGCAGGCCGAGTTCGGCGGCGGTATCGGCAACGCGGCGGAACCAGATGTTTTCATCGGGGCGGTCGCGGTGGGTGATCACCAGCGCCACCTCCACGCCGCGCGCGCGTAGCGTGCGCAGGCAGCGGTCGCCGACGTTGTGATAAGCAAAGACTACTGCGCGCACGAGGGCTCCGGTTTCTTTTGCTGCTCCGGGCTGCCTTCGAGCACGGCCTGGATGCGGTAGCGCGGACGGTTGCGCACCTCCTGGTAGATGCGCCCGATGTATTCGCCCAGCAGGCCGATGCCGAACAGCATGATGCCCACCAGGAAGAAGTTGAAGGCGAGCAGGGTGAACACACCCTGCACTTCCGCGCCGAGAACAAAGCGCCGTACCAGCAGCACGGCCACCAGGCCGGCGGATGCCAGCGAAAGCAACGTGCCGATGGCGGAGAACCACTGCAGCGGCACGATCGAGAAGCCGGTCACCAGGTCGAAGTTCAGCCGGATCAGCTGGAACAGCGAGTACTTGGATTCGCCGGCGTGGCGCTCCTCGTGCTCCACCACGATCTCGACCGGGTTGGAGGAGAAGGTATAAGCCAGCGCGGGAATGAAGGTGTTCACCTCGCGGCAGGCGTTGATGGTGTCGATGACGTTGCGGTCGTAGGCGCGCAGCATGCAGCCCTGATCGGTCATCTTGATGCGCGTGATGCGTTCGCGCAGCCGGTTCATGGCGCGGGAGGCAATGCGGCGGAAGGCGGTGTCGTTGCGCTCGCGGCGGATGGTGCCGACGTAGTCGTGGCCTTCGCGCATGGTTGCCACCAGCCGCGGGATTTCTTCCGGCGGGTTTTGCAAGTCGGCGTCAAGGGTGATCACGATCTTGCCGCGGGTGTGCTCGAAGCCGGCCAGGATGGCCATGTGCTGGCCAAAGTTGCCGTTGAACAGGACCACGCGCGTGACGTCAGGGCGCTGATGGAACTGGCTGGCCAGGATCTGCGCCGAACGGTCGCGACTGCCGTCGTTGACGAAGATGACCTCGTAGCTGCAGCCGAGTCCGTCCATTGCCGGGTAGAGCCGGTCGAACAGGGCTTGCAGGCCGTCTTCCTCGTTGTAGACAGGGATGACGACCGAGACTTCGACTGGGCTCATTTGAAGAGGCGTTTGCATGTTTCGCTAAGAGTTGCGCATACCCGCTCCACATCGGCGGCTTGCATGGCGGGGAACATCGGCAGCGTGACGATGCCCCGACCGATGCGTTCGGCATGCGGCAGCATGCCTTCGCGCCAGCCCAGGGAGCGGTAATAAGAAAACAGGTGCAGGGCGGGGTAGTGCACGCCGGTGCCGATGCCACGCTCGCGCATGGCTTCCATCACGGCGTTGCGCCCGCCTTCGATACGTTCGGCTGGCAGCACCACCTGGAACATATGCCAGTTGGTGGTGGCCAGGTCGCCGTCGCGCGGCAGTGGCAGTTCGATGCCGAGTTCGGCCAGGCCGCTGTCGGCCGCACAGCGGAAATAGGTCTCCGCCAGTTCGGCGCGGCGCGCGGTGATGGCGTCCAGGTGGGCGAGCTGCGACAGGCCGATGGCGGCGTTGACATCGGTCAGGTTGAATTTGCCGCCGGGCTCCTCCACGTCCATGCCGTCCATGCCGGTGCGGATCACGCCTTGCAGGCGAAGGCGCTCGGCGCGCTGGGCTTCCTCGGGCGAGTTCATCACCAGGCAGCCGCCTTCGACGCTGGTGATGTTTTTGTTGGCCTGGAAGCTGAAGCTGACGAGGTCGCCGAAGGCGCCGATGCGCTGGCCGCGCCAGCGCGAGTCGATGGCCTGCGCGGCGTCTTCGATCACGCGCAGATCATGCTTGCGGGCGATTGCGTAGAGACGGTCCATGTCCACCGGCAGGCCCGACAGGTAGACCGGCATGATGGCGCGCGTGCGCGGCGTGATGGCGGCTTCCACCGCGTCAAGATCGATATTGCGCGTGCGCGGGTCGATGTCGACGAAGACGGGCCTGGCACCCACCGTGATCACGACATTGGCCGTGGCCACCCAGGTAATCGGGGTGGTGATGACTTCGTCGCCGGGGCCGATATTGGCCACGCGCAGCGCGATTTCCATCGTCGCCGAGCCATTGGCGAAGGTGCGCACGGGGCGGCCGCCGAACAGCTCGGACAGGGCGGCTTCGAAAGCGTGCATCTTGGGGCCGGAGGTGATCCAGCCCGAGGCCAGCACCTTGCCGACCTCGGCGATGGCATCGGCGTCAATATTCGGCTTGACGAAGGGCAGGAAGGCTTGCGCAGCGGTAGCGGTCATGGCGATCAGGCTCTTGGTACGGGGTGACGGTAATCAGGAACGGGCAACAAGGAACACGCCTGCGAGGATCAGCAGCATGCCGGCCACGCGCATCGGGCCGATCATTTCGCCGAACAGGTACCAGGCAGCCAGGGCATTCACTACATAACCGAGCGAAAGCATCGGGTAGGCGATCGACACATCGACGCGCGACAAGCCGACGATCCATACGCCGACACTGACCACATACAGGGTCAGCCCGGCCAGCACCGGCCACTGCGTCAACACGCGCAGGGCGGTGGTGAACAGCGTGGCGCGGTCGAGCGTGATGGCGCCCACCGCATTGGTGCCGGCCTTGAGCAGCAACTGGGCGCACGCATTAAGCAGCACGCCAGTAAAGATAAATGCGAAGGTGGAAAGCGTCATGGCGCGCGGTTCGGTTCTTGCGGTGTTGCTGCCGGCGCCTGGCCGGGGGGCGGGAAATTGGTGACCGCCACGCGGCGCTTGTCTTGCCCGATCTTGTACATCGGCACCTTGCGCTCTTCAAGCAGCTTGTAGGTGGAGGCCGACATGATACCTACGGCGTGCTGGCCATCCTGCCATTTTGCAATAAAGGCTTCCAGCGTGGGCAGCCATTTCCCGGGCTCCTGCTTGGTGCCGAACTCGAGTTCGTCGGGCCATTCCACCATGATGGTGGTGCGGCGCAGGTAATAAGGCAAGGTGTGGTCCAGCATGCGCACGCCGTAGATCGGCATGTCATCGGTAAGGACCGCCTTGATGGCCGGGACCATGTCCACGCCCGAAGTCGGCCGCCCCATCACTTCATGGCCGAGCAGCGCTACGGTAAAGCTGCTGAACATGCCCAGCGCATAGAACGTGATGCTGACCATCAGGCCTTTGCTGGCCAGCAGCTTGCGCGCCAGGAAGATGCCGCCGAGCATCAGCACGAAGGCCGCGCCAACCCACACCGCGAACAGGCGGTACAGTTCATTGGGCGTATTGTCGGAGTTCAGGGTGGCCACCACGGGGCTGGCCAGCAAGCCGAGCGCAGCCACTACCAGCATGCCATTGAGCTGGCGCTTCCAGGCCTTCTCGTCAATCTCCTTGAGCGCGACCGCCGCCAGGATAGCCAGAGCCGGGAAGATCGGCACGATGTAGCCGGGCAGCTTGGAGCTGGACAGGCTGAAGAAGACAAAGATGGCAATGGCCCAGATCCCTGCCAGCAACGCCGGCTGGAATGGTTTGACGGTGGCCGTGCGGGCCGCGGCGGCGCCGCCGCGCATCGCCTGCCACATGCGCGGCATCAGGCCCAGCCAGGGGATGAAGCCGGCCACCAGCAGCGGCACGAAATACCATAGCGGGCCCTTGCGGGAGTGCACCGTCGAGGTATAGCGCTGCCAGTGCTCATGGATAAAGAAGAAATTGAGGAACTCCGGATTGCGCTCCGACACCAGCCAGAACCAGGGCACCGTGACGATCAGCATCAGCGCGATGCCGGTGATCAGGTGCAGGCGGCGCCACAGGCCAAAATCGCGCGAAACCAGGGTGTAGATCACCAGTACCAGCCCCGGCAGGGCGATGCCCACCAGGCCCTTGGTCAGGATCGCCACGCCCATGGCCACCCAGCAAGCCCACATCCAGTAGCGGCGCGCGGCCGGCGTGGCGGAGGGATGCTGGGCCAGCAGCATGAAGGCCAGCACGCAGGCCATGGCGCCGGACAGGGTCATGTCCAGCGAGTTGAAGTGCGCGGCCACGCTCCACATGGGCGCGGCCACCAGGACCAGGCCGGTCAGCAGGGCGACGCGCGCGCCATACCAGCGATGTGCCGCCAGCACGGAAGCCAGCAGGCCGATCATGCCCGACAGCGCCACGCAGAGGCGGGCCTGCCAGTCACCTACGCCGAACAGGGTGTAGGACAGGGCCGTCACCCACATATGGAAGGGCGGCTTTTCGAAGTATTTGAGCGCGTTGTAGCGAATCGTGACCCAGTCACCGCTGGCAAACATCTCGCGGGCGATCTCGGCATAGCGCCCTTCATCGGAGCGCAGCAGGTGGCGTGCGTCGAGCGTGCCGAACCAGACCAGGAGAATAAACAGGCAAACCAGTGCAATCGCGCCAATCGGCAGGCCGGCGGATTGCGAAACACCTTGTGCGGTGCTTCGCGAGGTATCTCGCGAGGTCACGGAACTACGCATACGTCTCCTGGAAACTGATCGGGTGGCCGTTGGGCTTGCGCCCGGAACGGCCGATTCTCGGGCCTGACGGAATGTAACGGTCGTGGCGCCTGCCGCCGCCGGGTAGGCCAGTCGCCACAACCTGCGGCTTCAGGCCCGTTGGTTTGCCCCGCCTGCGGCCATTGCAGGCAAGCGCACCGGTTCGCCATGGCGCGACCGCCCCCAGCACGCTTAGCATGCCGCTGCCGCCCTGAGGTCCCGGAAATCACTCCGGCTGGCGCCACACCCTAGACGGTACGGGGAGCCCGGAGAAAACATCACAACGCGGCAACCGTAGCTTCGGTAGACACAAAGTAAGGGCAATCGATCCTGCCGGCCGCCTTTGCTTTTATGCCTTCCAAGCGCTTGGCCTTCCATGCCCTTGCCGCATGACTAACCGTAGTTACTATGTGACAAAGGCGCGCAATGTTAGCACGACCGCCGGGACCCGCCGCCGCTCGCTGGGCCAGCGCTCCCAGGCCGATCCAGGCAGGTTGCGCCTCTCAGGTTAAAAGTGATGTATTGGGCGTGTTTCTGGCGCCCCGTAAACGCAGCGAGACGCCGATAAGCAGGATGCCGCACACCACCGCCCAGGCACCGATCAGCCATAGGAGCGCCAGCGCGCCGGCAAGCGGTTGCCAAAGCAGCAAAAAGGCGAACACGATGCTGACCAGTCCGGCCAGCACCAGCCACCATTCATTAGGAATGTCCTTACGCAGGCGTATGGCGGCGACGATCTGCAAGACGCCCGTGGCGAGCGTCCAGGCGGCGATATATAACAGCAGGGAAAACGCGGTCACAACGGGGCTGAACCAGGTCAGCAGGCCCACGCCAAGCCCAAGCAGGCCCTGAAGTGCGAGGATGCCGCGATCACTGGCTTCCCGCTGGCTGCCTGAGATTGCCATCAGCAGCGCGGTGATGCCGTCGGCGGCGGCAAAGGCGCCGAACAGCAGCACGAGCGCGGCCAGCGTGGCAATGGGGGCGAAAAAGGCACAAAACCCGAAAACAATGGCGAAAATGCCGCGTAGTGCCACGACCCACCAAAGCTTGGCGTAATACTGAAGCATAGGAACTCCCTTGCAAGCTGCCGGCACCGGGCCAGCAGTGATGAAGACCGTCGAAGATCGGCAAGACAGGCGTGCAAAAAAGCGCTAATTTCTAGCCAGCGATCCTTCGGCGGAACGGACGGGGGCGTGAAATCATTCTAGACAGGAATCATGTGAGGACAAAGGCGCAAAGGGCAAAGGCTGCGGCGGTTGCCGGAGTTGTGTGGCTGGCAGCGGGTAATCCTGCGCAGGCGCAGACCACCTCAGTGGCCGCCGCGGCCCCGGCCGATAGTGCGCCGTTGCGACCCCTTGCCGTGCTTTGCGATGCGCCCTGGTTCCGTTCCGGTTCACGGGTGCAGATGGAGGGCGATGGCGCCATGCCCATGTCGGTCACCATGACATTGCGGCGCACCACCAAGAGCCCGACAGGATGCCGGGCGCAACTCGAGGTGCGTTCCAAGTCGGCATTGTCCGCGCTGATGGGGCCGCCGGTCATCATGAACCAGGTCCACATGGTCAATATCGACCGCCGTTCCGCTACCGCCAGGAGCAGCATTGAGAGCGAGCATGCCGTCATCAACGCGCAGGGGCGCTATGCGCGCATGTATGGCGAGGCCGCCTTCAGGGGCCAGGGTGTGTTCAGCTATGCGGGCATGGATATCCACGAGGGCAGCACCATCGAGGGCGAGGCGTTCGAGTCCAGCGTATCGCTGCAGATATTTCCGCTGGGCGCGGATGAGGTCGTGGGAAGCATGCGCGCGCTGTACGCCTCGATCAGTGTCAGCTCCCGCCATGTGGGCAAGCGCCAGATGATCGATACCGTGCTGGGGCGCAAGGAGTGCATGCCCATCACCTACGAAAAGCGGACCTCGCTGGGGCCGCTGATGGTGGGAGAGGAGGTGGTGCAGGTCGAGCCCACCGTCATGCACGTAACGGACTGGTATTGCCCTGCCGAGGCATTCGTGCTGCGTACGGAGATCCGCCAGCAGGATAAGGTACAGCGTATCGACGTCACGGCGATGGAGTTGGACACGACAGCACCTGACGTTCCCCCCACGCGATAGCGCACGGACGCGCAAGACAAAAAGCCCGCCAGGATCGGCGGGCTTTTTGCTGGCGAGCGCCGGGTTCCGGCGCGCCTTGCCGGTCAGCTGGCGGCTGCGGCCGATGCAGCGGGCTTCTTGCTCTTGCTATTGCTCTTGGTCTTCTTGGCCGGCTTCTTGGCCTCCGGCGCCGAGGCGTCGGTCAGGTCCGTGCGGGTGCTCTTGTTCGCGCCCTGGGAATACGGGTCGAACTTGTCACCGGACTTGGCACCCTGGCTGTACGGGTCGAACTTCTCGCCCGACTTGGCGCCCTGGCTATACGGGTCGAATTGTTTCTTGCCGGTGGATTGCGCCTGGGCAGCCACGGAGACGGCGCCAATGCACAGCGCGATGGCTGTCGCGACGAACTTATTCATGTTTTCTCCTGGAAAATGCCGCCTTCCGGCGGTTCGAATACGCGGAAACTGACGGGGGAAGGTGGCCTTGCCAAGGGCCAGGCACCATGCCGGGTTTGTCCGCCTGGTCCCAGTGTCGCCAACATTTCGCCCGGCTGTCAACACGTGCTGTATTGTGAAATGCACAGCTTTGTGCTGACTTATGGAAAGCCGCTATTGCCTTTGTCGGCAAGACTTGCTTGACGGTTAATGCTGAATATGAATTGTTGAGCACTTTGGCGGCTGTCGGCGCGCAGTGCTGCGAGTTCGGCTCCGTTGGGCGCCCGGCGCACGCTGACGCTTGCGAAAAAAAAGCCCCCGGGAGCCTGGCGGCCGCGGAGGCTTCCGATGCGTCGTCAGGATTTATTCCGTGGCGACGTCCGAAGGGTGTTTCCATGCATCCCGCACCTGCGTGCTCGGCGCCAGTGCAAGATTGATATTGCGCGCGCCGATCGGCTGCTGGAACCATTGCTTCTGCAAGGCGACGACCTGCGGGCCCGCGAATACCGACGCGAGGGTCTGGTCGACGAGTTGCTTCCATTCCGGGTCCGCCCTGGACATCATCAACGCATTCTGCTCGACCGACAGGGCGGGACCCACGATTACGAACTGCGACGGGTCCTTGGCGCGGGCGCGCAGCCCCGACAGCAACACGTCGTCCATCACAAACGCCTGGGCGCGGCCGGATTCCRGCAGCAGGAAGGACTCGCCATGATCCTTGGCGTAGATGTCGTGGTAACCATACTGGCTCTTCAGGCGGCGCACGTGGCGGTCGCCGGTGGAGCCGGCGCTCGTTACCACGTTCTTGCCGCGCAGGTCATCGAATGACTGGATGCCGGAGTCCGCGCGCACCAGCATGCGTACCGTGGAGATGTAATGGGAGACGCTGAAAGCTACCTGCTTCTGGCGCTCCAGCGAATTTGTATTGGGCGCGCAATCCAGATCCACCAGCCCGTTGACCACGGCCGGGATGCGGTTCTGCGGCGTGAGCGGCATCCATCGCACCTTGATCGTCTTCAGCCCAAGCTTCACGCGCGCGGCTTCGGCGGCGCGCAGGCACAAGTCCACCGCGTAGCCCGCAGGCTCGCCCTTGTCGTCGGCGAAGGAGAACGGCAGGGCCGATTCCCGGTAGCCAAGCACGATCGTGCCGGTATTGCGAATCTTGTCCAGTACCGGGCTTTGCGCCTGGGCTGCCTGAGGGGCGGAGAACGACAGCGCGGCCGCCGCGGCGAAGACTAGCTTGACCAGCAGGTGCGAGGCGCGCGATGCGCCGGCGCTGGTCAAAGTGGAAAACGGAAACATATGTCGAATATTTCAAAAACCGCAAGGCTACGCCCGAGGCCTTGCTAGGCAAAGTACATCTTCGTCATTAGCAAATATCCGCCGGGGATTAGCCAGAGGCAATGCGATGCCGCGGATGAGCGGTTTCCCGGCGCGCGCAGCGCCCGGCGCGGTTTCACAAAATTTCACGTTCGTCGGGTTGCGGCGGACTGGATGTGCGCGGTACGCTACCGGGTTCGCTGCGTCTGTGACGTGCAGTGATCACGATAGCGAAGGGAATCATGACTATTTCGCGCAAGAAGATCGCGCTGGGTGCTGTTGCGCTGGCAGTAGCCGCGGGTGTCGCGGTGCAACTGGTCTGGCACCCGTTCGGCCGCGCCTGGAAGGGGCAGCCGCGCCAGCTTGAGCTTGATTTCAACCGCCCGGACGCGCTGGCCGACAGCGAAAGCCTGTCCAGCCTGCCGCGCGACATGCTGCGCGTGCCGCTGTTGCGGGACGTGCTCACCGAAGATTTCGTCAATTACTACGAAGACAATGAAGGCCGTCTGTCCGCTGCCGGCGCCTTGCGCCGCATAGCCTTCGAACACGAGCTGGACTGGAGCGACGCATTGCTCAAGCGCGTGTTCGACGAACCGGGCCGGCTCATGGCGTGGCGCGGCGCCGATGGCACCTTGCGCTATTGGGCGCTGTCGATGGAGCGCAACGGGCTGGCCAAGGTGCTGCAGACTCTGGGCACCATCGCCCCGGCCGACACGCAACTGAGCCGCGCCGGCGAAATCGACGGCACGCCGCTGTACGCGCTGCGGGTCGGGCCGGCGCGCAGCCTGCTGCTGGCGGGCAAGGGCGACCGGCTGGTGATCCTGTCCGAAGCAGGCATGTTGCTCGACGCCGAGAGCAAACCGATTGCGGCCCGCGCCAAGGCAGTGGCCGCCTGGCTGTCCGACGACGCCGGCGCCCGCGAGGCCCCGCTGCAATCGTTCGCACTGGATGCCGCCAAGGGTCCGTCCAAGGGCCACCGTGTGGTGGTGGGGGCGAACTACCTCTCGTTTGGCTACCAGGCCTTCTTTCCAGGCATCGAAGCGCTGCGCTTCGATCTTGCCGGCGCCGACCCCAAGGCTGGAGCCGACGATGTCGTCTGGCGCAGCGCGGTGCTGGTAGATGGCGCGCGCCTGCCCGGCCAGTGGAACACGGCCGAACTCTGGAAGGCCTTGCCGGCCGACCCCGCCGCTTGCGCCACGCTGCCGGTCGACTGGCAGGCCGCCGGCAAGATGTTGCAAAAGGTCAGTGACGGCAAGGAGGAACTGGCAACGCAGGTGGGGCAGGCCTTCGACGGCCCGGCCGCGGTGTGCTGGTACAGCAAGTCGGCGCTGGTGGCGCCTCTGTTCGTCGCGCGGATCAAGTCGGCTGACGCCGCCGCCACGTTGCGCCCGGTACTGGCGAGTCTGTTCGGGCAGGTGATCGGCGCCTACGAGCCCAATGCCGGTGGCGAGAAGGGCGCGTACGCGCGGCTGCCGGTGCAGAACCGCGAGGGCGCTGGCGGGGCCGTGCTCTGGTCGCGCGCGGTCAGCTCGCCCTACGGCACGCGCGAGGCCAAGGGTGCGCCGTTCGCGGCCCAGTTGTCGGCGGGCGCCTATTTCCCCGTGACGCTGGCGCTGGCTGGCAATATCGTGCTGTTCTCGCCTGATGGCGCGCTGGTCGACGATGCGCTGGCGGTGCAGGGCAAGCGCTTTCCGGCGGCGGCCGACACCATGCAGCGTGGCCAGCAGGCTCGCACCGTGCTGAGCTTCACCCCTTCGGCGCTGGCGCCCCTGGTGCGGCGCGAGGCCACGAAGGCATTGCCCGCGGACCAGGAGGCCTTGTTCCTGAACGCGGCGCGCGCGCACCTGTTCCCCAAGCTGAAGGCGCTGGCGACCTACCCGGCGGTGTCATTGGTGCTGGCCGACAGCCTGCCGTCCGGACGTGGGTGGGTGCAGGTGAACTGGCAACAGGCAGGCTTGCCGCCGCGCGGCGTGCTGGCTGCGGCACCGTTGGCGACCCCGTCGGCGCAAGAGGCCGCGCAGTGATGGCTGTAAGCCGAGGCCGCCGCGCAATGCTGGCGGCGCTGGTGGCTGGCTTGCCGCTGGCTGGCAGCGGCCGCGCCTGGGCCTTGTCGGGTCTGGATGCCGGCACGCCCGGGGCGGACTCGCTCGATGTCACGCAGTCGGCGGCGTTTCGCGCATGGTTCGTACGCATCGTCGGCGAGCAATTGCGCCAGGGCCCGACCCCGCGCTGGTACCAGCGCGATTGCGCGGGTCTGGTGCGCTTTGCCGTGGGCGAGGCGCTCAAGGTGCATGACGCACGCTGGCTGCGTGCCAACGGCATGCAAGGCGGTGCTTCGGCACGCCAGCTGCCGCCTGAGCTGAGCCTGAGCCCGGGCCAGCGAACGCTTGGCCAGCGCTGGACCCGCGCCGACGGCAGTACAGGGGCTTATGCCTCGGCCCTTGCGCTGGTGCAGGGCAATAGCCGCTTCGTTGCCCGGAACGTCAACCTGGCCCAGCCCGGCGACCTGCTTTTCTACGACCAGGGCGACGAACAGCACCTGATGATCTGGATGGGCCAGTACCTGGCCTACCACACCGGCACCGTGACCAGTACCGATAACGGCCTGCGTGCCGTCACCCTTTCCCGTCTGATGCAATGGAACGATTCGCGCTGGCAGCCGCAGGACGGCAATCCCAATTTCATCGGCGTATTCCGTTTCGCCTTTTTGTCGAGGTAAAGACGATGCCTGTCGTCATGATGCGCGCGAGCGCGTTCCTGAATTCCGTGATTGCCCGCATGCTGCTGGCGCTTGCCCTGCTGGCCTGCGCCCACGCGGCCGCCGCCGCCGGGCAGCCCGGCGTCACGCTCGATACGGTGCCGTCCAGCGGCTACAGTGCCTTCCAGGGGCAGCCGTTCTTCCTGCTGTCGGACGCCAGTTTCGGCAGTGACCAGACCGCGCAGGTACGGCTGGAAGCGCCGGGGCGCGAATACAAGAGTGAGCTGCAACGCTACGGTGGCGCCGATGTCCTGGTGTACCGGGTCGCGGACCCGATTGCCTTCCTGAAGGCGCAAAAGAACCTCCACCGCATCGACGTCAAGGCGAATTACCGTGGAGAAGGGCTGGCCAATACCCTGTCCTACCTCTGGGATAGYTGGTACAAGCAGGCGCGCCGCGCATGGCAGCGCGTGCTGTCGTTCGCCACCCGCAGCAAGGCGGTGGAGGAATCCCCGCAGTTCAGCATGGGCGACCAGATCTCCCAGCCCACCCGCTTCGAGAACAATCCGCAGTATGAGCCGCTCAAGGGCTATGACGTGGTCGAGCGTTTCCGCTACCCGATCTGGGATGCCAGGGAGATCCAGCCGCCGAAGGACGTCAAGCTCGAAGGCAGCAGCAGCGAATTCCTGCCGCGCGACGTCGGCAATGTCATGGTGCCGCTGGGCAAACTCAAACCGGGCCTGTATATCGTCGAAGCCATTATCGGCACTTACCGTGCCCATACGCTGCTGTTCGTCTCCGACACCGTGGCCATTACCAAGAGCACGGGCAACGGCATGCTGGTCTGGGCCGCGCACCGCAAGAGCGGGCGTCCCGTTGCCGGCGCCAGCCTGTCCTGGACCGATGGCCTGGGCGTGCTGCAGAGCGCGACCACCGGCGCCGACGGTGCGGCGGAACTGGCCCATACCAGCCCGGAACGCAGCTACCTGCTGGGCGTGGACCCGGCCGGCGGTGCCTTTATCTCGGAAAACTTCTACTACGACAGCGAGATCTTCAACACCAAGCTGTACGCCTTCACCGACCGGCCGCTATACCGCCCCGGCGACGAGGTCCGGGTCAAGTTCATCGGCCGCAATTTCCGCAACGCCACCGAATCGGGGCCGGCCGCGGCGGGTGATATCAAGCTGGAGGTCCTGGACCCCAATGGCGCGCCACTGGCTTCGGTCGGTACCGCGCTGGCGGCCGACAATGGCGCCGATGCGCGCTTCACGCTGCCGGCCAATGCACTAGCCGGCGGCTATACGCTGCGCTTCGACTACGGCGGCAATACCTACGGCGGCGCTTTCCGCGTGGCGGAATACATCAAGCCGCATTTCGACGTCAATCTCGCACTGGACAAGGCCGACTACGCAACTGGCGAGGCGGTCAAGGGCAAGATCCAGTTGCGCTATCCGGACGGCAAGCCCGTCAAGGATGCCAGGCTGTCTGTCAGCCTGCGCGCGCAGCAGGTGACGATGGTGGAGGGCGAGCTGCAGTATGCCGGCCTGTTCCCGGTCAAGCTGGAGCAACAGGAACTGACCACCGACGGCAGCGGCAATGCCGCGCTGACCCTGCCCGCGGCCAAGGATCCGAGCCGTTATGTGGTCACGGTGTTTGCCAACGACGGTGCGGCCTATCGGGTCAAGGTCACGCGCGAACTGCTGATCGCGCGCGGCGCCACGCCGTACAAGCTGACCGCGCCCGCCAATTTCACCAACCCCGGCCAGAGCGTGACCTTCCAGTTGCAGGCGCTCGCGGCTACCGGTCAGGCACCGGCGCAGGCCCCCGCCAAATGGGAGCTGGTGCGGCTCGAGTCGCGCACCCGCAGCGAAGGCGCGCTCGGCGCCGCCGCAAACGGTGCACTGGCGTTCCCGGTCAAGTTCGAGCAGCCGGGGTCGTACACGCTCTCCGTCAAGGATGGCGCCGGCAATCTGCTGGCCGCCGCCAGCCACTGGGTGGCGGGCGAGGGCCTGCAGACCGTGCCGGGCAATATCGAGATCGTGTTCGATCGCGACCGCTACCGCATCGGCGACACCGCCGAGGCGCTGGTGACGTTCCCGCTCGCCGTGGATGACGCCTTGCTGACGCTGGAGCGCGACCGGGTGGAGCGGCGCGGCCTGCTTTCCATGGGCGGCGACTGGCTCTCGCTGGAGAAGGTCACCGACAGGCAGTGGCGCGCACGCATCAAGGTGGGCAACGATTTCAGCCCCAACATGACGTTCTCGGTGCTGTACGTGAAGGACGGCGATTATGTGTTCCAGAACGCCGGCATTGCCGTGGTGCAGCCGACCATCGAACTGACGGTCAGGAGCGAAAAGCCTGTCTATGCCCCTGGCGACACAGTCACGCTGGACCTGACGAGCGCCTTTAACGGCAAGCCCGTGCCGGCCAATCTCACCGTCAGCGTGGTCGACGAGATGGTCTATGTGCTGCAGCCGGAGATCGCGCCGAGCATTGTCGACTTTTTCTACCATCCACGCCGCAACAGCGTGCGCACCACGTCCAGCCTGAATTTCATCGGCTACGACCTTGCCGTCTCGGCCCAGCCGGGTGCTGGCGGGCCGGAGCGGGGCCGCTACAACGAGCGCGGCGTGAAGGTGCTGGAACGCCCGCGCCGCGATGAGAAGGACACTGCTGCGTGGGAGGCCAACCTGCGTACCGGCGCCGACGGGCGGACGCGCATGAGCTTCACCATGCCCGATTCGCTGACCCGCTGGCGCGTCACGGTGCGTGCCATGTCGGGCGATGGCATGGTCGGGCAGCGCACCGCCAGCATCCGTTCCGACAAGGGCCTGTATCTGAAGTGGACCGGGCCGCAGCGCTACCGTGCCGAGGACGCCCCGCGCATCGACATGGTGGCCTTCAACCAGGGCKAGCAGGAAGTGGCGGCGGATCTCGTGGTGATCGGCGCCGGCCTGAACGTCAACCAGAGCGTGGCGCTCAAGCGTGGCGCCAACTACGTGCGCCTGCCGGTCTCGCAAAGCGCCTTGCAGAGCGGCGTGGTCAATGCCGAGATCAAGGTGCAGGGCAAGACGGTGGATCGCTTGCAGACGACGCTCACGGTCGAGCCCACTGGCTGGCTCTCGCAGCGAGAGCTGACGTTGCCGCTGGCCGGCGCCAACGCCGCGTTCAAGCTGCCGGCGGATGCGCAGGATGTGCGCCTGCGCTTCGTGGATGGCGCCGCCAGCCAGTTCGCCCGCGTGGCCGACGATCTGCTGGCCTATCCCTACGGCTGCACCGAGCAGACGGCCAGCCGGCTGATCCCGCTGGCTTTGGCGCAGCGCAGCCTTGCGGCCACTGGTGCCGACACCGGCGGCGGCACGCAGGGCATCGACGCGCTGCTGCGCACCCAGCGCCAGCGCCTGGCGCTGCTGGCCGGCGTCAATGGCCAGTTTGGCTGGTGGGGCGATACGGTGGGCAATAGCGGGCTGCTGACGGCCTATGCCTACTACGCCGACTGGCTGGCAACGCGTGCCGTGGGCATCAGCCTGCCGCCCGATCACTGGAAGCGCACGCTGGAAGCCTACAAGCAGGCCATGAAGGAGCCGCTGCTGCATCGCACGCTAGCCCTCTGGTTCATCAACGAGATGGGCCTGCCGGTCGCCACGCAGCTCGGCGGTTTGGCCGGTGAGCTGGCGCGTCCCGGTGCCGATGTGCCCGGTGCCGCGGCGGGCGAAAGCCTGGTGTTCGCCGCGCCGGATTCGCTGCAAGGCCGCCGTGTGGCGGCGGTGCTGGCGGCGCAGCTTTACAGGCAGATCGGCCAGCCGATGCCGGAAGGCCTCGCCGGCGCCGCGGACGCCGCGCGCCAGGCACTGGCTAACGACCCGTCGCCGCTGGTGCAGAGCCTGCTTCTGATGGCCGGCAAGGGCGCAGCCACCTCCGACGTGCAGGCGCTGCTGGCGCGCGCGGGCGCCGCCTCGCCCACCATCGACCGGGCGGTGACGCTGGTCTGGCTCAACAAGGCCCTTGGCGGCGGCCTGGGCCGTGGCCTGGCCGGCGAAGGCGATCCCGCGCTGCGCGTGCCGCAGGGCAACTGGAAGGCCGCGCGTAGCCAGCTAGGCCTGCCGGAATGGCGCTGGAACGGGCCGCAACTGCCCGAGACGCTGGCCCTCACCGTGCCGCAGAACATGGAAGCGGCGTCGCAATCGTTCAATACGAATGCGGTGCTGTCCTACCGCAGCCGTGCCCAGGAGGCCTCGCGCTTGCCTGTCGGCATCGAACGCAAGCTCTATCGCCTGGTACCCACCAGCGATGGCGCCGCGAAAGAGGGCAAGCAAGCCGAGGCAGCCGCCGCGGGTACGGCTGGCCTGGCGTTCTCGGCCAAGCCGGTCAAGCCGGGCTACAAACTCGACAGCAATACGCTCTATGTCGATGAGATCGTGCTGAGCCCGCGCCAGGGCACGTTCCGCTACGGCCTGGTAGAGGCGCCGCTGCCGCCGGGCGGCGAGGTCGAAGGCACGACCTGGGGCCTGCGCATCGAGGGGCTGCCGGATCCGGACAACAAGGCCACGGGCCTGCAGCCGTTCCAGCGCGCGGTCACCTACGAGATGGGCATGCTGTCCTATCACCAGCCGGTGGTCTCGCTCGAGCGCCCGGTGGTGCTGCGCCAGTTGGTGCGCTTCTCGCTGCCGGGCAAGTTCAACCTGCCGCCGGTGCGCTATTTCCGCATGTACCAGCCGGATGCCAAGGCCCTGCAAGGCGACGGCAAGACGGCCGGCTTCCCCCTGACGGTGGAGTGAGGCCGGCATGAGCGGGGCGGTGCGCAAGGCGATGGCCCGGGCTGCTTATGCGGCGTGCCGCCGGGGGTGGCGCGTGGCGGCACTCGTCGCGCTGGGCGCGGCGTGCGCCGGGACAGCGCTGGCCGCAGCGCTGGCATCCGCCCGCCCCGGCGCGGGCGAGCCCCTGCGTTTCGCGCGCCTCGCCGGCGCCGAGGCCCAGTTGTTCCATCTCGACGGCAACGCCGCAGCAGCGCCCGCGCCGCTGTCCGCGAGCTTGCAGGCGCCGCTGGGCAGCGTGTGGAAGCTGTTCGTTTACAGCTACCTGGTGGGCCGCGACAAGCCTTCGGACGATTACATCTGCCGCGGCGGCGATCCGGAGGAGGCTTACTGCTGCACGCCCGGGCAGAGCATCGATCGCGAACGCGCGCTGATCCAGTCCTGCGGACGCTATTTCGAACCACGCCGGCTGGGTTTGTCCGGTACTGACTGGCGCCGTTTCTGGAAGGAGGCCGGTGCGCCGGCATGGCTGCAGGACATGCAGGCGATGCAGCCCGAGCGCAAGGTGACCGTGGCCGATCTGCTGGCCGGGCTGCATGCGGTCCCGCCGGCCGCGCAGCAGGCCGCCGCCGCCACCCTGGTCTCCGTGCTGACCGTGGGACGCGGGGAAGGCACGCTGGCCACCTATGGCAGCCTGCTGCGCGCCAAGACCTGGACCATGCCCGATCCCGCGCGGCCGGGCGCGTCCATCGGCGGTGCCGCTGGCTGGCTGGCCGATGGCAGCCCGGTCTGGCTGGGCGGCTCCGGCGCCAGCGCCAACGTGCTGCGCCGTGCCGCGCCTCGCCTGCAGCCGCTGCTGGCATCCGTGCCGGTGCCCGATGACGGCGCTTGCGTGCTGGTCGACATGTTCGAGCGTTATCCGCTGCGCGATCTGCAAGCCGTTGGCGCCGGGGCAAAGCGGCAGGCCCCGCCGGATGGCCCGCTCAACGGCACCTTCCGCGCCGAATTCACCAACGGCAACAGCCTGYGCGTCGAAAGCCGGGGCGAGCTGACGCTGATGCGCACGCCTGGTGCCGCACCGCGCGTGCTGGGCCGCTTCGGGCTCAACGACTATGTGGCGCGGGTGGTCGAGCGCGAGGGCGACACCACCGAGCCCGAGGCCGCCCGCGCGCTGGCGGTGGCCGCGCGCAGCTACCTGATCCAGCAGGCCACGCGCGAGCAAGGCTGCTTCCATATCGCCGACAGCAGCCGCACCCAGCGCGTGCTGCCGCGCGCGCCCACCGCGGCGGCGCGCGCCGCCGCCGACCTGACCGATGCGCTGGTGCTGTCCGGCGTCGCGGTGCGCTACCACCATGATGCGGGCGGCCCGGGGCGCATGGCCTGGCTGGAGGCCCGGCGCGCTGCCGGGCAGGGCCAGGCATTCGACGCCATCCTGGCACGCTGGTGGCCACAGGCCACGCTGACCTCGTTCCAGAGCCCGGTGGCCGGAGATTGCCTGGCGGTGGCCAATGCGCGGCAATGGTTGGCCCAGCGCGCGCCCCAGTGGGAGCGCCGGCTCGCGGCGGAGCCGGGCTACGAAACCCCGCCGCTGCCTGCCGTGTGCGAAGTCCGCGAAGGGCGCCCTTATGCCGATGCCCGCCGTAACCGTCTCTATGTCCACCGGCTTGCCAGTGAGGACGATCGTGTTGCGCTGGCCCACGAATATCTCCACCTTGCGTTCGCCCGCCACCCTCGCGGGCAGGACGAAGGCTTTGTCGAAGCCCTGGCGCGCAAGTTGGTACGTACGCAGAATCCATGATGAAACCCACCCGCAAACGCATCCGCAACTGGCGCTGTGGCGCGCTGGCCCTGGCCTGTGCCGCAGCACCGCTGGCCGTGGCGGCCGAGCCGGTCGCCGATCTCGAAGGTCCGGTCGGCGGCTGGCGCCACGGTGGCCTGTCCAGCGAACTCGAACGCTACACCGCCGCCTATCCCAAGCCGCCGGTGGACCGGGGCGCGCAAAAGTACCGCACCCTGATCGAGGGGCGCCTGCGCAAAGTCGGCAAGGCCGACCGCAAGCCGCCCACCCTGGTCGTCAACGGGACCGCCATGCCGCTATATACCGACGAGCAGGGGCGCTTCGCGCGGCCCTGGGCCTTCGGCCGCGGCTCCAACAGCGTGGAAATCGTGTCCGCCGACGGCGCTTCGCGCCAGCGCTTGCAGTTCTACGAGGCCGATGCCACCAAGACCCAGGCCAAGCTGCGCGCCGTGCTGACCTGGGACGATCCCAAGGCCGAGGTCGACCTGCATGTGATTTCGCCGGATGGCGGCCATGCATTCTTTGCCAGCCCGCTGTTGCCGGAGGGGGGCGGGCTGGACGTGGACAGTGTGGACGGCGCGGGACCGGAGATATTTTCGAGCGCGGCGCCGCGTCCTGGCGTGTGGTTGTTCTATGTGAACTACTGGGGCAATTTCAACGCCGCCGGCTACAACTTCGAGAAAGGCGCGAACGAGCGCGACCTGATCACCGCCAAGCTCACGCTGATCTACAACGAGAACACGCTCAACGAAAAGCGTGAGACGCTCGTGGTGCCGCTGCGCAAGCTGGGCGAGCTGGCGCTGATGAAATCGGTGCGGTTCTGAGCAGTAGCGGGCACGCGGTCAGTAAATGCGGAAAAACAGCCGCAAAGAACGTCAGTAAGGAAGCATGGATATGCAGCGTTTGCCGAAGTTAGCCATTTTCAGCCTGACCCTGCCGGCGCTGCTGCTGGCGGGGGCCGCGCGCGCGGACGATGCCATCGAGTTCACCACGCCGCGCAACGGCTGGCGCAACTCCGCCGGAGACACCGCGGCCTCGGCCTATACGCAGGAAGTCCACTACCCCGCGGTGGCGGTTTCCACGCGGGCGGGACAGGCCGCCAGCGCGATGATCGCCGGGCGTATCCGTTCAGCGCCGAAGCCTGAGGGCGAGGCCACGAGCCCGTCGCCGGGCGGGCGCGAGCGCCGCACCGGCGCGCCGGTTGCTACCCTGGTGGTCAACGGCGTGGCCATGCCGCAACGGGTCGAGGAAGATGGCCGCTTTTCGCGGCCGTATGCCTTCTCCGGTGGCAGCAACAGCGTGGAAATCCGCAGCGCGCAGGGCGCCAGCAAGCGCGTGCAGTTCTACGACGGCTACCAGGGCAAGACACGCCCGCGTCTGCGCGTGGTGCTGTCCTGGGATAGCGATCAGACCGACCTGGACCTGCACGTGGTGGCGCCTGATGGCCAGCACACGTTCTATGCAAATCGCGTGGCCACCAATGGCGGCGCGCTCGACGTCGATGTCACCACAGGTTACGGGCCCGAGATCTATTCCATCGCCGCGCCGCCGCCCGGCACCTATCTGGTCTACGTCAACTACTACGGCAGCGGCGCCGGCCCGGAGGCCATCACCGTGGCGCAAGTCGCGTTGATCACCGATGAGAACACCCCCAACGAAAAGCAGCAGGTGTTCCTCGTGCCAATGCGCAAGGCCGGCGAACTGACCCTGATCAAGTCCTTTGTCATGAAGTGATCCCACTGCGGGCGCAAGCCTGGCATTCCCGGCCAGCCCGGATATTTCCTGGAAACCCCAATCGCCATGTCGCAGCAGAAGATCCTGTTCCTCAGCGTTTCCGCCGGCGCCGGCCACATGCGCGCCGCCGAAGCGCTTCGCCTCACCGCCGAAGCCGAATTTCCGGGCGTGCAGACGTTGCACCTCGATGTCATGGAGTACGTCCCGGCGACCTTCCGCAAGCTCTACACCGATTTCTACATCAAGCTGGTCAATAGCTATCCGGCCTTGTGGGGCATGCTGTACCAGAGAACCTCCGAGGCCGACCCGGCCGCGCCGATGCAGAAGCTGCGGCGCGCCGCCGAGCGACTGAGCACGCGCGCGCTTCGCCGCGCGATCGATGAATTTGCGCCGGATGCCATCGTCTGCACGCATTTCCTGCCCGCGGAGATCCTGATGCATGAGGTACGCCGGCTGCGGCTGGCGGTGCCGGTGTGGGTGCAGGTGACCGATTTCGATCTGCACGGCATGTGGGTGATTCCCAATATGACGGGCTATTTCGCCGCCAGCGAGGAAATCGCCTTTCGCATGCGGGCCAATCGCATCGAGGCCGGCCGCATCCATACCACCGGCATCCCGGTGGTGCCGGCTTTTTCCCACCCGCAGGATCGCCAGGCTTGCGCGCGGCACTTCGGGCTCGATGCGGCCCGGCGCACGATCATGCTGATGGGGGGCGGGGCAGGGCTGGGAGGCCTTGACGAAGTGGCCGATGCACTGATACGGCTCGATCACGATTTCCAGCTGATCGTGCTCGCCGGGCGCAATGAGACGGCGCTGGCGCGGCTCAAGACACTGGCTTGCGCGCATACCTCCCGGCTCTTCCCCTTTGGCTTCACCAACGAAGTGGAGCGCCTGATGGCGTGCTCCGACCTGGTCATCACCAAGCCCGGTGGCCTGACCACATCCGAATGCCTGGCGATGGGTGTGCCGATGGTGGTCAATGCGCCCATCCCCGGCCAGGAGGAGCGCAACGCCGATTACCTGCTGGAGCAGGGCGCTGCGCTCAAGGCAGTCGATCTCGTGTCGCTCGAATATCGTGTCCGGCTATTGCTGGCGGAGCCGGCGCGGCTCGATCAGATGCGCGTGCGCGCCCGCGCGCTGGGGCAACCGGCGGCGGCGCGCCGCGTGCTGGGAACCGTGCTGGGGCACCTGGAACGGTGCGGCCAACTGACCGGGCAGGCTGCGGGTGTGGCGCAGGCGGGACGCTGAGATGCGCGCCCTAAATCTCTCGGCTTCGCACCAGCGCGCGCAGTCCTGTCCGTCGCGGCATCCACTGGTGCTGATGCTTACCGTTGCCTGGACGCTGCTATTGGCGTATTTCTTCGCCAATGTGGAGATCCAGATCGAAGGCGCCGCGGGCTGGGCGGCAAACCTGCCCACCTGGCGCGTCGAACATCACTGGCTGCTGGAGATCTTCTGGGGCGGCCGCCCGATGACCGGTTATCACGCGTGGGTGTTCCCTTGCGTGGCACTGTTCTTCCATTTCCCGCTGGTCTACGGTGGACGCTGGAACTGGCGAGCCGAAGCGCGCGTGATCGCCTGCATCATGCTGTTCTGGATCGCCGAGGACTTCCTGTGGTTCGTGCTGAACCCGGCGTTCGGGCTGGCGCGCTTCTCACCGGATTTCGTGCCCTGGCATATTCACTGGTGGGCCGGCGCGCCGACGGATTACTGGGTTTCGCTAGCGGCGGCGGCGGTGCTTTTCTGGCTGTCGTGCCGGGTGGCGCGCCGCTAGCCGGCGCAGCGCGAATTGAATCAGGCCGAAGCCGCTTCCGCGTTGCAGCGTAAATTCCGCCAAGGCGGCGTGTCCACCGAACGCCCTGGCCGGGACAGGCTGGCAGGAGCGAGCGACGGCAGGCATCGGCCACGGTTTCTAAGCCGAAACCATATTAATGTGACGTTAAGATATCTATTTGTTGAAAAGATGTGGTGATTGTGCCTCATTGAAACAAATCGTCACGCTCCATCCTGGCCCGTTTCGGTACCGATCGTGTTTCTTGGGAGTAAAATCCGGCCCTTGTGTACTTTGTAGCATTCTTATAACAAATGAGCCCCCGTCCTTCGCGCATGGCGTGCATTGACGCTCTCAAGGCGATCAGTTCCCAACTGATCGTGCTGCACCATCTTGCCTTCTACGGCCCCATGTCCGATGCGGCGCACGTGCTGGCTCCCGACCTCCTTGACTGGTTTTCGCAGTACGCGCGTATCGCCGTTCAGGCTTTTCTCGTCATCAGCGGCTTCCTGGCGGCGCGTAGCCTGGCGCCGGGCGGGCATCTGGTGGTGCCGCATCCCTTGCAGGCGATCTGGCGCCGCTACCAGAAGCTGGTGGTGCCCTATAGCGTGGCCATCCTGATTGCGATTGCCGGTGCCGCCATTGCGCGCACCTGGATGCATCACGATTCCATTCCGTCGGCCCCCGGCCTGCATCAGTTCCTGGCGCATGTGCTGCTGTTGCACAACGTGCTCGACTTCGACGCGTTGTCGGCCGGCGTCTGGTACGTGGCCATCGATCTGCAACTGTTCGTCTTGCTGATTGTTGCGCTGTGGGCGGCGCGCCGCTGCGCGCAATGGTTCGATGTCGGCGGCAGCCCGCTCGGGCCGCTGGTGGTGGCGGGGCTGGTCGTGGCTTCGCTGTTCTGGTTTAACCGGGATGCGGCCTGGGATATCTGGGCGATTTACTTCTTCGGCGCCTATGGCATGGGCACGCTGGCGTTCTGGGCCTCCGCACCGGAGCGTTCGCCGGTTGCGTTGCTGGTGCTGGGCGCAGTGGTGCTGGCGGCACTGATCGTGGACTTCCGCCTGCGCATTGCCGTGGCGCTATCCATCGCCCTGCTGCTGGCCGTTGCGCGGCGCGGAGGGTGGCTGGATCGCTGGCCGCAGGCCCCGAGCCTGGCATTTTTCGGGCGCATTTCCTACTCGGTCTTCCTGGTGCATTTCCCGGTGTGCCTGGTCGTGAACGCGGTGGTATTCCACGTTGCACCGAATCGGCCGCTGCTCAATGCGCTGGGCATGATACTGGCATGGCTGTTGAGCAACGTTGCCGGCACCGTGTTCCACCGTTACGTGGAGAGTACCGACCCGCTACGCGCATTGCGCATGGCCTTGTGGCCGGCGCGCGCGGAACCGGCCCAGCGGCAGCAGGGCGGGCAGCATCGGTCGACCTGACCCCTCGCGATCACAGCCTAGCGGCACCCCGCCCCAGCGGCTGGGTGCCGCTTTTCTTTTGCATGGTGCCTGTGCACCATGAACTGGCCAGCGGGGCGGCGCGCGCACGCGGATGGTGCGGCACGCCATCGTGCGGCATGCAACACAGGGTAGAAACTAGCATTGGGATATGGCACGAAGGTTGCCTACTATGGAATTGCAAACCTGACCGTTTGGTCAGGATTCCTGTTCCGAGGCTGCCATGTCCGACCATATTGTCCTGACTTCGCACGCGCGCCGCGACAAGCCGGCCGAACCCATCCACTGGGGGGCCGCCACGGCGGCGGAGCGCGGACCCGTGATCGCCAGCGTGACCAATCCGGCCCAACGCAATGTCATTGGCACCCACTCCGGCGCCTATGCGGTGTATCGGGCGCTGGCGGTGGCCTCCGGCAAGTTGCAGCGGGATCATCGCGCCGATCTCACCGATACCTCTCCGGCGGAAATCGTCGGGCCCCATCCGCAATGGAGCGACCCGGACAAGATCGTCTCCCTGGATCCTTGGGGCCATCTGGTCTCGACTGCCTTTGCAGACCGCATCGCGGCGGGTATCGATATCCGGCCGACGATCGCCATTACGCGGGCACACATCAATATGCCGGAACTGACGGGAGCCATTGCAGCCGGCCGCCTCACGCCTGACGGCCAGATCCTGCACGCCAATGGCGACGTACGTGTCACCAAGGCAGCGATCGACCCGGTCTGGTACCTGCCGGCGCTCGCGCGCCGCTTCGAGATCAAGGAGAGCATGCTGCGCCGCAGCCTGTTCGAGCAGACCGGCGGCATGTTCCCCGAACTGGTGACGCGGCCCGACCTGAAGGTGTTCCTGCCGCCGATCGGTGGCATGACCCTGTACTTTTTCGGCGATGTGGCCAAGCTGGGCAAGCCCGAGACCAAGGTGGCCTGCCGCGTGCACGACGAGTGCAACGGCTCGGACGTGTTCGGCTCCGATATCTGTACCTGCCGGCCCTACCTGGCGCATGGCATCGAGGTTTGCATCGAGATGGCGCAGCAGGGCGGGGTGGGCCTGGTGGTCTACAACCGCAAGGAGGGCCGGGCACTGGGCGAAGTGACGAAGTTCCTGGTCTACAACGCCCGCAAGCGCCAGGTCGGCGGCGACCGGGCCGAGACGTATTTCGCGCGTACGGAGTGCGTGGCCGGCGTGCAGGACATGCGCTTCCAGGAACTCATGCCCGATGTATTTCACTGGCTTGGCATCAAGCGTATCGATCGCTGGGCTTCGATGAGTAATATGAAGCACGGGGCGCTGACCGCTCAGGGTATCGAGGTGGTCGAACAGGTAGCGATTCCCGATGCACTGATCCCGGCCGATGCCCGAGTGGAAATCGACGCCAAGGTGGCGGCTGGCTATTTCACGAGCTATACCCCGCCCGGTGCCGAGGAACTCGCGCTGGCCAAGGGTAGAGGACTGGACGAATGAACGAGATACCCGAAGCGGGCGGCCCGCAGGGCTCCCCCAGTGCGTTCACGAATGACGCGGATGGCCGCGGCGGATGGGCCAGTCCCGTGCCGGCGGGCCATCCGGCCGCGGCGCTGCTGACCGGCCTGGCGGTACGCACCCGATGCGCCGCCGTGACGGACCATGTGGCGGCAGGCGCGTCAGAGCTGTTCACGTGGCACCCGGAACGGATTCCGGCGGTGGCCGATTATGTGGCGACCACCATCCGGGAACGTTATCCGGACCTGAACGTGCCGTACCACAGCCGCTGGCGCCACTTTGAAAGCGGCGGTCCCGGCGAGAGGCTGGACCGCTGGCAGATCCTGTGCGAACGCGGCGGGCTTTCCGGCGAGGCTGACCGCGAGGAGCGCGCCCGCATCGGCATCGATCTGGTGATTCCCAGCGTATTGCTGGACGCCGGCGCAGGCCCCGACTGGCGCTACCGCGATCCGGCCAGCGACCTGCTGCTGACCCGTTCCGAGGGGCTTGGCGTAGCCAGCTTCGACTTGTTCGCGCGCGGTGGTTTTTCCGCCCAGCCGGGCCAGCCGCTGCGCTCCGATGCCGAGCGGCTGATGCGGATCGACGCGCCTTCCATCGCGACCGCCTTCCAGGTGGCACAGCACAATCGGCTGGTTGGCCTGGACGGCCGTGCCGGCCTGCTGCGCCGGTTGGGCGAAGTGGCGCAGGCCACGCCGGCCGTGTTCGGCACGCCTGCGCGTCTGGGCAACCTGTATGACTACCTCAAGGCACATGCCGTCGACGGCCAGATCGAGGCCGGCTTCGTGCTGACCACGCTGCTGGTAGCGCTCGGGCCCGTGTGGCCGGGGCGCGTCAGCCTCGGTGGCATATCGTTGGGGGACTGCTGGCCACATCCGGCCTGCACCGACGGGCTGGTGCCTTTCCACAAGCTGACGCAGTGGCTGACGTACTCGCTGCTGGAGCCGCTCGAAGATGCCGGCCTGGCCGTGACCGGGCTGGAGGCGCTGACGGGCTTGCCGGAATACCGCAATGGTGGCCTGCTGTTCGATTTCGAACTGATGGTGCCGCGCGATCCCGGATTTGCARCCTTGGCGCATACCGTCGACGAGCCGGTTATCGTGGAGTGGCGTGCCCTTACGGTGACGGGGCTGGACCTTGTGGCCGCGTCGGTGCGCGAGGCGCTTGGCCTGTCGGCCGCGGCGTTCCCGCTTGCCCGCGTGCTGGAAGGCGGCACCTGGGCCGCGGGACGGCGCATTGCCGCCAAGCGCAGGCCCGGCGGTCCGCCGCCGTTCGTCATCAATAGCGATGGCACGGTGTTCTGACCGATATCGCAGCCACGCGCCGAGCCGCAGCAAGACCTCTTCGCGACCGCCCTCCAGGAGCGCATCATGACCGACCTCTCCGCCGTACCGCCCGTCACTCCGTCCGTGCTGGTGGTGGACCATCCGCTCGTGCAGCACAAGGTCACGCTGGTACGCAGCGAAGACACCACCACGGATAACTTCCGCCGGCTGGTGCGCGAGATCAGCCAGTTGCTGACCTATGAAGCGACCCGCGACCTGGCGATGGAAACGATCTCCATCAAGACCCCGATCGCGCCCATGCAGTCGCCGGTGCTGTCGGGCAAGAAGCTGTGCCTGGTATCGATACTGCGCGCCGGCAACGGTTTCCTGGATGGCATGCTGGAGTTGCTGCCGGCCGCGCGGGTAGGGCACATCGGCTTGTACCGCGACCCCGAAACGCTGGAGCCGATCGAGTACTACTTCAAGATCCCGGAGGATATCCACGAGCGGCTGGTGATCGTGGTGGACCCCATGCTGGCCACCGGCAACTCCGCCATTGCCGCGCTCAATCGCCTGAAGGAAGCCGGCGTGAGCACGCTCAAATATGTGTGCCTGATCGCGTCGCGGCAGGGGCTGCGTGCCCTGCAGGCAGCGCACCCCGACGTGGCCATCGTCACCGCCGCCATCGACGAGGAGCTCAACGAGCACGGCTACATCGTGCCCGGCCTGGGCGATGCCGGCGACAGGCTCTACGGCACCAAGTAATGGAAGCGCCGGCCACGGCGCCGCCGCCATGCTTTCCGCTGCCGCGGGAGGCGGCGGGCGGCCGTATCCGCCAGGAGAACGAGGCGCTGATCCTGCACGCGGCCGAGCATGTGTTCGCGCGGGCCGGGTTTGCCGGTGCCACCATGAACGAGATCGCCACGCGCGCCGGCGTGCCGAAATCCAACCTGCATTACTACTTTCGCACCAAGCAGGCGCTGTACCGGGCGGTGCTGGCCCATACGCTCGCACTGTGGCTGTCCGAGACCGACATCATCGACGCGGGGCAAAGCCCGCAGATAGCTCTTGAACAGTACATCCGCGCCAAGATGCGGTTGTCTGCGAGCCATCCCGACGCCTCGCGCGTATTCGCCAATGAACTGCTGCACGGTGCGCCGGAAATCCGCGATGTGCTCAACGGCGCGCTGCGCGCGCTGGTGGCGCGCAAGGCCGGCGTGATCCGTGAGTGGATCGCGCGTGGCGAGATGGCCAGCGTGGATCCGCAGCACCTGTTTTTCACCATCTGGGCCGCCACCCAGACCTATGCCGATTTCGAGTCGCAGGTATGCGCCGTGCTTGGGGTGAGCCACCTGGGCCAGCGCGACTACGAACAGGCCACTGACCATCTTGTGCGGCTTTTGCTGCGCGGATGCGGGCTGGAGTCGGCCGGCCTGGCCACGGAGTTATCGTCAACAAGGGGAGAACGTCATGAGGTTTGAGGGTAAGCGCAGGACCTGGTTGAAATTCGCGGCGGCCGCCGCCAGCGTGGCCGCCCTTGGCGGCGCCGCGCCCGCGCAGGCGCAAGCCAAGCTGAAGGTGGCGGCGGTGTATACCGTGCCGGTCGAACAGCAATGGRTGTCGCGGATTCACAAGGCGCTCAACGAGGCCAAGGCACGCGGCGAGATCGACTATGTATTCTCGGAGAGCGTGTCCAATGCCGACTACGAGCGCGTACTGCGCCAGTATGCCGAGCAGGGGTCGGCGCTGATCCTGGGTGAGTCCTTCGCCGTGGAGGCGGCGGCGCGCAAGGTGGCCAAAGACTATCCCAAGACCGCCTTCCTGATGGGCTCCTCGGGCAAGCCGCAGGCGCCGAATTTCTCGGTGTTCGACAACTACATCCAGGAGCCTTCCTACCTCACCGGCATGATTGCCGGCGGCATGACCAAGACCAACCACATCGGCATGGTGGGTGGCTATGCCATCCCCGAGGTCAACCGGCTGATGCACGCCTTCATGGAAGGCGCGCGCGAGGTGAATCCGAAGGTCAGGTTCACCGTCAGCTTCATCGGTTCCTGGTTCGATCCGCCCAAGGCCAAGGAGGCGGCTTTCGCCATGATCGACAAGGGTGCCGACGTGCTCTACGCCGAACGCTTCGGCGTATCCGATGCCGCCAAGGAAAAGGGCAAGCTGGCAATCGGCAATGTCATCAACACCCAGCCGCAATATCMCGCCACGGTAGTGGCCTCGGCGCTGTGGAATATGGAGCCCACGGTCGGCGCGGCGCTTGGCAAGGTCAAGGCGGGCCAGTTCAAGAGCGAGGACTACGGTCCCTACTCGCTGATGAAATTCAAGGGGGCCGAACTGGCGCCGCTGGGCACGTTCGAAGGCAAGGTTCCCGCCGATGTGATGACCAAGGTGAGGGCCAGGGAGAAGGCCATCCTCGACGGCAAGTTCGCAGTCAAGGTGGTGGAGACGGAGCCGAAGTCGACGCAGTGAGGGCGGCTTTCGCCTCGCTATTCCCCGCCGCTGGCTTGCCCCCTTTCCTCCGCCTGGGAGCGAAGAGCAAGCCAGCGCAACCTGACCGCCACATCGATCAACCACCCATGCAAGTCCCCATCCTGCGCCTGAGCAACATCACCAAGCGCTTCGGCCAGCTGACCGCCAATGACGATATCTCGCTGGAACTGCGGCGCGGCGAAGTGCTGGCCCTGCTGGGCGAGAACGGCGCCGGCAAGAGCACGCTGGTCAGTATCCTGTTCGGGCACTACGTGGCCGATGCCGGCACGGTGGAGGTCGACGGCCAGCTTTTGCCGCCCGGCCAGCCACGCGCGGCGCTTGCCACCGGCATTGGCATGGTGCACCAGCATTTCACGCTGGCCGACAATCTCTCGGTACTGGACAACATCATGCTCGGCACCCAGCCGCTGTGGCATTGGCGCCTGGAACGGCGCGCGGCGCGTGACAGGGTGCTGGCGCTGGCCGAGCGCTTTGGCCTGGCCGTGCGGCCGCAAGCCAGGGTGGGCGAGCTGTCGGTGGGCGAGCGCCAGCGCGTGGAGATCGTCAAAGCACTGTACCGCGGCGCCCGCGTGCTGATCCTTGACGAGCCCACCGCGGTGCTGACGCCGCACGAGTCCGAAACGCTGTTCGCCACGCTGGCGCAGTTGATTGCCGAGGGGCTGTCGGTGATCTTTATCAGCCATAAGCTCGACGAAGTGCTGCGGGTGTCCGATCGCATCGCCGTATTACGCGGCGGGCGGCTGGTGGCGCAGTGCACGGCGGCGCAGACCAGCAAGGCCGAACTGGCGGAACTGATGGTGGGCCGGGTGGTGGCCATGCCGGAACGCGCCGCGCGGCTGGACGCGGACGGTGCCAGTGAGGCGCCCGCCGTGCTGGCGTTGCAGAAGATTGGCGCGTGTGGCGCGGACGGCCGCGCGCTGTTGCGCGAAGTCAGCCTGCAGGTACGGGCTGGCGAAATCGTGGGCATCGCCGGCGTGTCCGGCAACGGCCAGGCCGCGCTGGCGGAACTGACCAGCGGCACGCTGGCGGCCGCCGAGGGCCATGTCACGTTGGCTGGCAAGCCAATGCCGGCATGGCCGCGCGCATGGATCGAGGCAGGCGTGGCGCGCGTGCCGGAGGACCGCCACGCGGTGGGCGTGATCGGCGACCTGACCGTTTGGGAGAACGCCGCCAGCGAGCAACTCGGCGAGCCGCGTTTTTCTCGTGGGGGGGTGATCCGGCGCGCGGCGGCGCAGCGGTTTGCGCGGGAACTGGTCGCGCGTTTCGACGTGCGCACCGCCGGTATCGACGTGCCGGCCCGGACCATGTCGGGCGGCAATATGCAAAAGCTGATCCTGGGCCGGGCGCTCTCGGTGCGGGGCGAAGGGAGGGTGCCGCTGCTGGTCGTGGCCAGCCAGCCCACCTGGGGGCTGGACATCGGCGCGGTGGCCTATGTGCGCGCGCGCCTGCTCGATGCAGCGCAAGAGGGCGCGGCCGTGTTGCTGATCTCGGAAGACCTCGATGAACTCCATGCGCTGGCCGACCGCATTGCCGTGATGCACGCAGGCCGGCTGACCGAGGCGCGTCCGACGGCAGCATGGACGCTCGGAGAACTCGGACTGGCGATGGCCGGTGCCGGCGAAGGCGCGCATGGCGCTGCTGGAACGGGGGAGGTACTGCATGCGGCTTGAAGCCCGAAGCGGCGTCTCGCGCGTGGCCATGCTGGCCGCGCCGGTCATGGCGATCGTTGCTACCTTGCTGATCTGCGCCTTGTTGGTGCGTTGGGCCGGTGCGCCGGTGGGACGTGCTTACATGCTGCTGCTCGAAGGCGGCTTCGGATCGCGTTTTGCCTGGTCGGAAACGCTCACGCGCGCTACGCCGCTGATCCTGACCGGCTTGTCGGTTGCTGTAGCCTTTCGCGCTCGCCTGTTCAATATCGGCGCCGAAGGGCAGCTCTATCTCGGCGCGCTGGCGGCGGTGGCCGTTGGCGGGCAGGTCGATGGCGCGGCGGTGCCCTGGGCGCAGCAGTTGCCGACGGGCTTGCTGTTCGTGCTGATGGTGGCGGCCGGCATGCTGGCCGGTGCCTTGCTGCTGCTCGGGGCTGCATGGCTCAAGACGCGGCTTGGCGTGGATGAGGTGGTTACGACCTTGCTGGCCAACTTTATCGTGCTGCTGTTTGTGTCAATGATGCTGGACGGCCCGATGAAAGACGCCACGGCGATGGGGTGGCCGCAATCGGTGCCGCTGGTGCCGGAACTGGAATTGTCGAAACTGATGGCGCGCTCGCGCGTGCACAGCGGGCTGCTGCTGGCTGGCGCGCTTGCCGTGATCCTGTGGGCGGTCAACCGCTTCACGGTGTTCGGCCTGCAGATGCGCGCGGTGGGCGCCAATGCGCGCGCCGCGGCGTTCGCCGGCATGCCGGTGCGGCGCGTGACGATGTGGGCCGCGCTGTTGTCGGGCGGGCTGGCGGGATTGGCAGGCGTGGTGGAGGTGGCAGGGCGCACCAGCTATCTCACGCTCGATATTTCGCCGGGCTACGGCTACGCCGGTGTGGTCATCGCCATGCTGGCGGGGTTGCATCCGCTAGGCGTGGTGGCGGCGTCGGTATTCGTGGCGGGGGTGCTGGTGGGGGCGGACGGCATGAGCCGCGCGGTGGGCGTGCCCAACAGCATTGCCGACGTGATCGTGGCGGTGGCGCTGCTCGCCATGCTGGTGGCCACCATGCTGACACGCTACCGTATCCGTTTCGATGCGCGGGGCAAGGCGGCCTGATGGAATTGCTCGATATCCTGGCCTCGGCGCCATTCTGGATCGCGGTGCTGCGCGTGGCCACGCCGCTGGTCTTCGGCACGTTGGGCGTGTTGCTGTGCGAGCGCGCCGGCGTGCTCAACCTCGGCATCGAAGGCATCATGGTGGCCGGCGCGTTCGGCGGCTGGCTGGCGGTCTATCATGGCGCCCCGCTGTGGGGCGGGGTCGCTGTGGCTGCCGCCGTGGGACTTGCCTTCGGCCTGCTGCATGGCTGGCTGACGGTGAGCCTGGCGCTGTCGCAGCACGTGGCAGGCCTGGGCGTCACCATGCTGGCCACCAGCCTGTCCTACTATGCCTACCGGATCGGCTTCGCCTCGGTGTCCACGCCACCCACCATCACGCCCTTCGCGCCGATGCGCTGGATCGAGGACGTGCCGCTGCTCGGCCGCGTGCTGGGCCCCGTCTTCGGCCAGGAAAGCGCGTTGACGCTGCTGGCGCTGGGCCTGGTGCCCGTGGTGGCCTGGGTGCTTTATCGCACGCCGCTCGGCCTGGCCGTGCGCATGGTCGGCGAGAATCCCGCTGCGGCGGAGGGGCAGGGGATTCGGGTAGGCGCCATGCGCATCGGTGCGATCATGGCCGGTTCGGCGTTGATGGCGGTGGGGGGTGCATTCCTGACGCTGTCCGCCTTTAATGCGTTCTTCTTTAATATGATCAACGGGCGGGGCTGGATCTGCGTGGCCCTGGTGGTGTTCGCGTCCTGGCGGCCGGGCCGCGCGCTGGCGGGTGCCTTGCTGTTTGCTGCCTTCGATGCGCTGCAACTGCGCCTGCAACAGAGCGGTGCCAGCCTGCCGGGTCTGCCGCCGCTGCCGTATCAGCTGTACCTGATGCTGCCGTACGTGCTGTCGATTCTCGCGCTGGTGCTGGTGGCGCGGCGCGCCACATACCCGCAGGCGCTGATGAAGCCCTATCGCAAGGGCGAACGCTGAGTCCAATCACACGTAGCGAATAACAAACAACCACTATGCTCGATCTTATCCTGCGCAACTGCACGCTCCCCGATGGCCGCACCGGCATCGATATCGGCATCGCGGGCGACCGCATCAAGGCAGTCGAGCCGGCGCTCAAGGCGCCAGCGGCGGCCGAGGTCGATGCGGCGGGGCAGCTTGTCACGCCGCCCTTTGTGGATGCGCATTTCCATATGGACTCCACGCTGTCCTACGGTTTGCCGCGCATCAACCAGTCGGGCACGTTGCTCGAAGGCATTGCGCTATGGGGCGAGCTCAAGCCGCTGCTGACGCAGGATGCCATCGTCGAGCGGGCACTCGCCTATTGCGACTGGGCGGTGGCCAAGGGGCTGCTGGCGATCCGTTCGCATGTGGATGTGTGCGATCCGCGCTTGCTTGCCACCGAGGCGCTGCTGCACGTGCGCGAGAAGGTGCGGCCTTACCTTGACCTGCAACTGGTAGCCTTTCCGCAGGACGGCGTGCTGCGCGCGCCCGGCGCGCTCGACAACCTCAAGCGCGCCCTGGGCATGGGCGTCGACGTGGTGGGCGGCATCCCGCATTTCGAGCGCACCATGGCCGATGGCGCGGAGTCCGTGCGCATCCTGTGCGAGCTGGCCTGCGAGCGCGGGCTGCGGGTGGACATGCATTGCGACGAGAGTGACGATCCGCTGTCGCGCCATATCGAGACACTGGCATGCCAGACCGTGCGGCTCGGGTTGCAGGGCCGGGTCACGGGTTCGCACCTGACCTCGATGCATTCGATGGACAACTACTACGTGTCCAAGCTGATTCCGCTGATTCGAGAATCCGGTGTGGCGGCCATCGCCAACCCGCTGATCAACATCACGCTGCAGGGCCGGCACGACACCTACCCGAAGCGGCGTGGCATGACCCGCGTGCCGGAGTTGCTGGCCGGGRGCGTGCCGGTGGCATTCGGCCACGATTGCGTGATGGATCCCTGGTACAGCCTGGGCTCCGGCGACATGCTGGAGGTGGCGCATATGGGCCTGCATGTGGCGCAGATGACGGGGCAGGAGGCGATGCGCGCGTGTTTTGCCGCCGTCACCGAGACGCCGGCGCGGATCCTCGGGCTGGAGGGCTACGGCATCGCACCGGACTGCCGCGCGGACCTGGTGCTGCTGCAGGCGCGCGACCCGGTCGAGGCAATCCGCTTGCGCGCTACCCGTCTGCTCGTGCTGCGGGCGGGCAAGGTGGTGGCGAGCACGCGTCCGGCTACCGCCACCTTGCACCTGGATGGCAGGCCCGGGCAGGTCAGTTTCCAGCCTTGAGTCCGGTTTTGGGAAGACTGGGAAGAAATTGCAGGGCAGGTGTTGACAGCTGATTATGTAATCAGCATAATGTTGTTCTTCGCAGCGCTGCAGCAGAAAAGCAGTGAGACGAAGCCCAGATGGCGAAATTGGTAGACGCACTAGGTTCAGGTCCTAGCGGTGGCAACACTGTGGAGGTTCGAGTCCTCTTCTGGGCACCAAGACTCGATGAAAAAGGCCGTTGCTTATGCAGCGGCCTTTTTCTTTTGTGCCGCGCGATCTGTGCCGCGGCAAGGCCTTCTGGTCTGCTCAAGGTCCTGCGGACCAGGATTGCATCCTCCACTCATCGTCGTCCGCGGACTGGCTTGCCGATGTGCCATCGGCCCTCAAGGCCGATACCGGCGTCAGCCGCCCTACATAAGCCAGCTTGCGCGTGACCTGGAAAGAGGGCACGTCGCCTTCCCGCATATGCAGCAGGTCGGCCGGCGAGACCGCGTCGTCCGCCGCGCTTGTCAGCGACAGGCCGGCCGCCCGGTAGGACGCGAGCACCAGTTGCGAGCAGAAGAAGCTGTTGCGCGCATCCAGCTCGTTGGGCGCCATCTGGATGGCGCTGAAGCTGCGCATGCAGGCGTTGCGGACCACGCCGGGCACACCCGGCAGTTCGCACAGACGCCGCTCCAGCGAAAACGGCGCATGCATGGCGATGCCGAGATGGTTATACGGCTGGCCTACCTGGGCCATCGCGAAGGCATGCAATTTCAGGCGCATACCATCGTCGAGCCCGGGGTGGCGGTAAGCCACGATGATGTCGCCGTCATTCAGCGCCTGTTGCAGCGGATAGACCCGAACGCCAGAGCCCACTGCCTCCACCACATTGCCGCCGCCCACATAGACGGCCGAATGGCTGACCTGCGATATCGTCGCCAGCCGGATCGCCGAAGAGTTGAATGAGGTGGCTGCCGAGAGCAGGATATCGCCGACCTGCAAGGCGTCGATATCGAGTGGGCGCACTCCGACCCCGGACACCTCCAGGCTCATCTGCTGGAAGCGTAGCGGCAGCCCGGAGCCCTGTGCCGCAGCGACATTGAGATCGTCCGCGTGGCTGCCCCATTGCGTCGCGCAGCCGCCCAGTGCGAGGCCCGCCAGCGCCGCACCGGCAATCATCAGGAGCCGGCTCATGCCTCGTCGTCCTTGCGCGCCGGAGGCATGCGCCGAAAGGGGAAGAGTTGCTGCCGTATGAAGCCATCGGGCATGTAGTCGCCGACCACGCCGTATTTTTCGGGGAAGCGCCTGCCGGACTTCACCGCGGTGCCGAACAGGTAATCGAGGAAGGCGTAGTGCGCCGAGTAATTCTTGTCGATCGCCTCGTCATCCGAGGCGTGGTGCCAGTGATGGAAATCCGGCGTCACCACCAGGTAGCGCAGCGGGCCCCACGGCAGGTGGACATTGGCGTGGTTGAATACCGCCTGGAAGCCCACGATGATGATGTACGCGTCGATGACAGCCTTGTTGAACCCGAGCACATACAACGGCGCCAGCACCAGCACCCGCGTGAATACCAGTTCGAGGATGTGCTGGCGCGAACCGGCGAGCCAGTCCATGGTCTTGGTGCTGTGGTGCACGGAATGGAATTTCCACAGGAAGGGCACCTCGTGATAGGCCCGATGGGTCCAGTACTGCGCCAGGTCGGCTGCCAGTATGCACAGCAGCAGTTGCAGCAGGAAGGGGATACCTCCCACGAAAGCATGCACGCTGTCGCGTACCAGCCAGCCGAACAAGCGGAAGATCAGGAAGTTGACCGTCAGCAGGATCAGGCCAACGATGAAGTGATTGACCGCGAAATGCACGAGGTCGGTCTGCCATTCGCGGCGAAATACGGCTTGCCCGCGATAGAGCGGGAACATCTTTTCGATGACCACGAAAATCAGTGTCGAGCCCAGCAGGTCGAGGATGAACCAGTCCAGGCCGATATATGGCGTGTGGTCCGGGAAGTCCCCCACCGGTACTCGCGAGCCACCGAGCGCCACGGCCAGCGCCACGAGCGCGAAGGCAGCGGCATTCAGACTGCGGCGGCGCCCCAGCACCAGGTTGCTCAGCGACAGGCCGCCTGACACCAGCAGCGCGGCAAACAGGACGTGGCGCAATACGTCGACCGAATACTTGTGGCGCAGTTCGGGCGTGGTCAGGTATTGCGGGAAATGGAAAGCGATCACGCCCAGCAGGCTGAGTCCGCCCAGGGCCAGCGCAAGGATGGCCGTGATCAGGCCGCGTCCGGCCGCAAGCTCGCCGCTGCTGCCCAGCAGGTCGCGCGTATCGCGCAACACGTTGTGCACCGGGGCGATTGGCAGTTTCCCGGCTGCGCCGTTCTGTTTCATTTTTGAATCATCGGACCCGCCAGGATTTTCAGGCCTGTCGGTCGAATCGCTATTTATCCGCATCTTCCGCTATTCCGTTGTTTTGCTTCTTCTTGTTCTGCTACGGCTGGCGCGCCGGGCATCGCTGCCGGGCCTGGCTGCCAGCCGCGATCCTAGCGGAGCGCTTTCGATTTGCATAGCAATGTGGCGCCGTCCGACACGTTCCGGCCGGCAGGCGAACGGTCCTGTGCGGCGCCCCACGCAAGGCGTGCCAGCGCCCTAACGTTTGGCCAGTGTTTGACCTATGCTCTAGCAAAGCCGACATGGTTCATTTCAGCCAGGGGTTGCAGTCATGGCCAGGCGCGTGTCATCTGCTAGCGCAACAGGAGGCGGTGCCAGCACCGCTGGTACTGGTCATTGCGCGCACGCTGTCCACTCCCATCCGTGCCGCCAGTGCTGTTGCTCGATTCTTGCGATGCTGCTGGCAGCCCTGGTGCAGGCCGAGGAGCGCCCCACGCCCGGCAACGCCGGCCTCGGCTGGAACCAGCCTGAATCTGATCCGTACGCGCAGGTTGCCAGCAATGCTCCGCCGTCGTCTGAGCAGGCTGCCGGCAACGCCTTGGCGCTGCCTCCGCAGATTGTCGGCAGCGACCTCCCGGATCCGCCTGCGCCGGCAGCGCGGCTCGCCGTGGAGGATACGCAGCCACCTCTGGTGGCGTCGATCGGCAAATGGGCCTGGACCGGCGGGTCGCCTCCTCCCGGTGCGGACAATGACGCCCCCGGTCCCTCGGCGGCCGTGCTCGATCCGATATATGCCGGACCGGCCAACGGGCCGCGGCCAGCCAAACTTTCCCTGCACCTGGACGATGTCACATCTGCCACCGGCTTCGTCGGCAACCGGATGCAAAGCATGGCTGTCGCGCTGGATACCGTACTCCCGCGCAGTGGCGGCCTGACGATTCAACCGCGCTTGCAGCTCGCCTATCAGCCTGCTCCCGACAGAAGTGCATCCGGCTTCCTGGCCGGGCAGCAGGCAGACGCAAGCGCCGCGGAAGTCGTCCTGCGGGTCTATCGCACACAGCCGAGTCGGCTTACCGGAGTCAACGGTGTGTATCCGTTTGTCGAGGCCGACCTGTGGCAGGACCGCAAGCAGGTGATCAATATCAACGGCACACGCATCGATCCCGACATGCTGCGCGGACTTCTCTCTGTCAATCTCGGAGCGCACGGCAGCACCAACGGCGGCGTCAAGCTCTGGGTCAAGCTGAAAGCCGGCCGCAATCCTGGCGGCACTCTGGGGGCGCGCTACCGCTGGTAGGGGCGAGTCGCGCGCTTGCGCTGCGCCGGATTCAGCCGGTTCACCGCCGCATGAAGGGGCCTTCCCACCCAATCAAAGAAGAGGGCTTGCATTTCTGCGCCGTTGCGCTAGAATGCCGTCTTCGCGTGCGGCTGTAGCTCAGTTGGATAGAGTACTTGGCTACGAACCAAGGGGTCGTGGGTTCGAATCCTGCCAGCCGCACCACCAATGACAAGGGTCAGCACGTTTCGCGTGCTGACCCTTTTGTCTTTCTCGGGCGCCGGGATACACCCAGGGGTACACCGAAGAATGGGCTGTCTTGTGCCGGGGTGAGGGCGGGCAGGTCGATTGTTTGTGTTTTCGATTCCTTGGCCTGACTAGCGCGGGCGAGTTGAAGACGCCTTCCTTACTCTTGTTGCAGTTTCGTGCGATTGTCAGCGGCTGCACTAGCCGCGCCGAACCCGTCAACAAGCCAACTCCATACCGTCTCCTCCTCCATCCATGTCCTCCGAAATTGAAAAAGCTGCGGCCATTGTCTGGGTCAAGATCCAGATGGCGAAGCACGGACTCTCCTTGGCAGACCTGGAGGATGCTGGCTGTTTCCCGTTGCCGGAACCGGAACAGAAGCCAGTGGCACGCTATCGCGACGCGGAGGGGCGAAGCTGGGACGGGCAGGGCGAGATGCCTTCCTGGTTGCTGCGGGCGGTCAGCGCGGGCCAGAGCCAGGAGCATTTCCGGGTCGTCGGATGACCGGGCGCAATGCCGCCTTTCGCCCGTCCAAATGCTGGCGCCAGCATTTCATGGGATGACGAAGTATAGTTTTCCATTTTTTGGGATCCGCCCGCAGTACCTCGCTCAAGTAAATCTCATGGTGCTTTCCGGTTCGGACTGCATGCATGTCGATATATTCATGCTTTTGCGTTGACGTGCGCGGGGCGCTTTCCGCGTCAGGCTGGCGGGAGACGCCGGGGTGGAAACACCACGCTCACGCGCAGGCCGCCGCTGCCGGGAGCCTGGCCGAGTTCGACGCGGGCGCCATGCCGGTCGGCGATCTGCCTGACGATCGACAGCCCGAGTCCACAGCCGTCGGCGCGCGAGCCGCGCAGGCGATAGAAGCGGCCGAATACCTTGGCCCGCTCGTCGGGCGGAATGCCAGGGCCGCTGTCGTTGACATTCAGCACGGCGTTGCCCGTTGCGTCGCACGCCACCGACACGTCGATTTGTCCGCCTTCCGGCGTGTAGCGGATCGCGTTGTCGACCAGATTGGCTGCAAGCTCGCGCAGCAGCAGCGGTTGTCCCGTCATCCATACCGGCCCGCTGCCGTCGAAGCCGAGGTCAATGCGCTTTTCGAGCGCTTGCGGCAACAGGTCGAAGCTCGTCTGGCGCACAAGCTCGGTCAGGTCGAGCCCCACGTCATCCACGACGTGGCCTGACTCGCTGCGCGCGAGCGCCAGCAGTTGCTGGATCATGCGTGAAGTGGCATCGGTGCTGTCATGGATCTCCTTCACGATTTCGCGCACGCGGCGGGCGTCGTGCTGCGCCAGCGCCAGCGCCGCCTGCGCCTTGAGCACCGTAAGCGGCGTCTTCAACTGGTGCGACGCATCGGCGATGAACTGCCGGTGCGCCTCGTTGAGCTGGCGCTGCCGGCCGGTGTGGAGATTGATCGCCTCGATCAGAGGAATCACTTCGCGCGGCACCGTTTGCGTGGCAATCGGTGTGAGGTCGGTCTGGTCGCGGCCTTTGATTTCGTCGCGGATACGCCGTAACGGCAGCAGGCCGCGCCGGACGCCGAGCGCGATCAGCAGCGCGGCCACTGCGATCAGGGTCAGCTGCATCGCGCTGGTGTCGAACAGCATGCGCCTGGACAAGGCTTCGCGCGCCCCCGTGGTTTCACCGACCTGGACCAGCAAGGGGCCGCAAGGCACGGCCTCGTATACCGGTCGCCGCAGCGCCACCAGCCGTACCGGCTCGCCGTTGTACATGGCGTTGTGGAACAACGGCTGGTCGCCCGCAGGCACGGTGGGCGGAGCGGGCAGGTCCTCCTGGCCCGTGACGAGCGATGGCGGATCAAGGCAACTCACCTTGTAGAAGATCCGGTCCTGCGAGCGGGTTTCGAGCATCTCCAGCGCGGCGTACGGCACGTCGACGGTCAGCTCGCCGCTCTGGACCGAAACCCGCTCCGCCATGGCAAGCGCTGAACCGAGCAGGGTACGGTCATAGGCCTGGTTGGCCTGCTCCAGCGTGCGCACGTAGTTGATGCGGAATCCGACTATCCAGACGACGGACAGCGGAATTAGCAGCCACCGGAGGAGGTGGTTACGCAGTCGAATCATCGACCGCTTCCAGGCGGTAGCCGAGTCCGCGCAGGGTCCGGATGTGGGTACCGCTGCCCTCGAGGCGCTTGCGCAGCCGATGCACGTAAAGTTCGACGGCCTCCGCGCTGACCGCGTCGTCGAGCGAGCATAACTGCGCGCACATCTCCTGCTTGCTGACCGGCCGGCCGGCGCGTGTGATCAGGGTCTCCAGCACGCCATGCTCGCGCCGCGGCAAAACCAGCGGCTGGCCGGCCACGCTGAACTCCATGGCCACGCTGTCGAAGCACAGGCGGCCCATCTCGAACAGAGCATGCGTGCTGCCCTGCCGGCGCCGCGCGATGGCGCGCAACCTGGCCACCAGTTCGGCCAGGTCAAATGGCTTTGGCAGGTAGTCGTCGGCGCCCGCGTTCAGCCCGCGCACCCGGTCGGGTGTTTCACCCGACGCAGTGAGGATCAGCACCGGCACATCGTCGCCACGGGCGCGTGCACGGCGCAGCACTTCGATGCCGCTGATTCCCGGCAGCGCCAGGTCGAGCACGACCACGTCGTAGCGTTCCGCCTGGAGCAGCTGGTCCGCGTGCAGGCCATCGGACACGACATCGAGCACCATGCCGGCGGCACCCAGGGCCTCCGTCAGCGAGCGCGCCAGTTTCGGGTTGTCTTCGACCAGCAGCGTGCGCATGGGGTCAACCCTCGCCGGCACTGCCGGTATGGGTGCAAAGGGCATTGGCGTCGCTATAATGGCGCGCCGGCTGGAGGAAACATGACATCGAGGGCATGGTTGATCGGGCTCCTGTTACTGCTGATGCTACCCATGGCGAGGGCCCAAGTCCCCGAGGGTTATCCCGCGGATTACGCGGCGACCATCGCGGCGGCGAAGCGTGAGGGCAGGGTGGTTGTTTACTCGCCCACCGACATGGCAGAGGCCCGGTACCTGATTGCGGATTTCAAATCCTTGTACCCCGGTGTCGATGTCGAGTACCACGATCTCAATAGCACCGAGGTCTACAACCGCTTCCTGAAAGAGGTTCAGGGTGGCAGCGCCACGGCCGACGTGCTGTGGAGTTCGGCCATGGACCTGCAGGTCAAGCTGGTCAACGATGGCTATGCCCTGCAGTACGCGTCGCCGGAGCGTGCCGGCCTGCCTGACTGGGCGGTCTGGAGGAACGAGGCCTGGGGCACGACGCTTGAGCCAGTCGGCTTTGCCTACAACAAGCGCCAGCTGGCCGCCGCCGAAGTGCCACGCACGCACGCCGATTTCATTCGTCTGCTCACGGCCGCTCCCGGACGCTTCAAAGGCCGCGTGATCACCTACGACCTGGAGAACTCGAGCCTGGGCTTCCTGTTCGCCACGCAGGACGCGAAGGCATCCGGCATGTGGTGGGACGTGGCCCGGGCGCTCGGTGCCAATCAGGTCCGGCAAGTCCCGAGTACCGCTGCCATGCTGGAGAGCGTGGCCTCCGGCGAAAGCCTGCTGGCCTACAACCTGTTGGGTTCCTATGCGTACAACAAGGTGCGCACCGATCCGGCGATCGGCTTTGTCTATCCGCAGGACTACGTGCTGGTCGGCTCGCGCATTGCGTTTATCCAGCGGCGCGCGGCGCATCCCAATGCAGCCAGGCTGTGGCTCGACTACATGCTGTCGAAGCGCGGCCAGACCGTGCTGGCAAACCAGCTGGGTTTGTTTGCGTTGCGTAGCGATGCGCATGGCGGCGGCAATGCGGCAGTGCTCCGGCTCGATGCGGGCAGCAACATCCGGCCGATCGCGATCGGCGCCGGGCTGATGGTCTATCTCGACCGCAACAAACGGCAGGAATTCCTCAAGCGCTGGAAAGACGCGCTGGCACAGCCGCGCTAAGCCTAGGGCTGCACTACGGCTTGCCGCCACTGCAGGATGAAATCCCGGTAGTTCTGGTTGTTGAGATAGCCAATCAGGCCCGGCCCGACCGCGATCGGCCTCAGGCTGCCGCCAAGCCTTTGCCTGAGGCGGGCGGCGGTGAATTCGCCTTCGACGTCGTCGCGCAGCGCGTAGAGGTGTGCGCTGTTCGCAATCACGGCCTGGCCGCGCTTGGACAGCGTGTAGTCCACCCAGAGCTTTGCGGCGTTGGGATGTGCCGCCTTCTTGTTGATCACGATGATGCGTGACATGACGAGCGTGTAGTCCTTCGGGAACACATAGCCCAGCGATGGATTCTTCTGCGCCTGCGCCACCGTGTAGGCGCCCAGCAGGTTGTAGCCAACCAGCACCTGGCCCGAGGCCACGCGCCTGGCCATGGCGTCGGTCGTCAGGTCGAGGCGGGCCGCGGCCTTGCCCAGGGCGCGGGCGACATCCCAGAATGCGGGCGATACAGCGACATCCTGCGTGGCAAGAAAGAAGCCGAGTCCGGACTTTTCAATATCGTAGCTGACCACCTTTCCCTTGAAGCGCGTTGGGTCGCTGTTCAGAAGCCGGGCCAGGTCGGCATGTGTCTGCGGCACTTCGCCGGCCCGCAGCAGCTTCTTGTTGTAGGCGACGACGATCGGCTCGTAGGTGGTGGCGAAGGCCTGGTTCTTCCAACTGGCCCACTCCGGGAAGTTCGCCTTTTCCGGAGAGTCGTAAGTCATGGTGTAGCCACTGTCGACCAGCGCGGCTTGCTGATCCATGGCTGAACTCCACAGCACGTCAGCGGATTCGCCGCCCAGCTGTGTCTCGGCGACAAAGCGGTGGTACAGCACGGTGCTGTTCAGGTCTTCATAGGTGATGTCGATACGCGGATACATGGCCCGGAAATCCGCAATCAGGAATTTGGCGATGCCCGCGTCCGTGGTCGAGTAAATCACCAGCCGGCCTTCGTCTTCGGCGGCCTTGACCGTCTCCGCGTACGCCGGTGCATAGCCAGGCGGAACACTGCCCTTGGACGCATAGCCCATGAGCTCCCCAGGCTCCTGCGCCATGCCGAGCGTGCAGATCAGCCCGAACCCCAGCCCGATGAGGAATTTCATGCTTTGCCTTCCGCTTCGTCTCGTCCGCTGACCGGCACCAGCAGCAGGGGGGTGCGAGTCTTGCGCATGACTTCATGGGCTACCGAGCCGAACAGCAGGCCGGCCAGGACACCATCGCCATGCGAACCCATCAGGATCAGGTCAGCGGGCCCAAGACGGGCTTCGTCGAGGATAAGCTGGGCCACGTCGTCCCCCTCGCACACGATGATCTCGGTGATCGGCTGCGGCGGGTTCTTGTCCGTGCGCACGGCATAGAAGGCCGCGATCTGCGCTTCAATGTGCAGCTTCACCCGTTGCGCGCGATCATGGTGATACCTGTCGAGCGCGTCCTGGGGCACGTGGGAATCGATCTCGATCAGCGACTTCTCGCGCTGGTCCGGGATAACGGTGAGCACCTGCAGTCTTGCGCCCAACCGGTTGGCCAGGCCGATGGCGTAGGCCAGCGCGTCTTCGCAGCCTTCGCTCAGGTCCGCGGCATAGAGAATGGATCGGATTTCGTTGTGCATGGTGGGCTACCGTCAATGGGCATGGCCAACGATGGGGATGACCCCGAAGACAACGGTGGCCACCAGCATGACCAGCGCCGCCGACAAGGCCCAGAGCAGCGTGTAGCGCTGGTGGTCGCCGAATTCGACCTCGGCCAGGCCGACCAGCAAATAGGTCGATGCGACCAGTGGACTGAGCAGGTGCACCTGCTGGCCGATCAGCGATGCGCGCCCGATTTCAGCGGCGCCAATGCCATAGACGGCGGCCGCTTTGGCAAGGATAGGCAGGATGCCGAAGTAGAACGCGTCGTTCGAGATGAAAAAAGTAAACGGGACGCTCAGCACGCCGGTGACGATGGCCATGTAAGGGCCCATCCAGTCCGGCACGGCGCTGATCACGCTGGCCGCGATCGCGTCGACCATCTTGGTGCCCGACAGGATGCCCACGAAGATACCGGCAGCGAAGATCAGCGACACCACGGGAACAATATTGGCGGCATGCGAGCTGAGCCTCTCCTTCTGGTCCTTGAGGCTGGGGTAGTTGATCATCAGCGCCAGCGCGGAGGCCACCATGAACAGTACCTGCAACGGCATGGTGCCGAGAATCAGCAGCACCATGAGTCCCAGGGTCAGCAGGAAATTGACCCAAAGGAGCCTGGGCCTGGCGATGTCGGGGTCGCCCGCTGTCACCTGCGGCTGTGCGGCGGAAGCGGGATCCGCCGAGCCTGCCGCAATGGCGCCGAGCCGCGTGCGCTCGCGGCGCCCCAGCAGGAAGGCGACGAACAAGCCCCAGCACCCGGTGACGATCATCGGCAGGATCATCGGTACGAAGATCAGGCCCACGTCCACGCCAAGCGCGCTCGCCGCGCGCGCGGTGGGGCCGCCCCAGGGCAGGATGTTCATCAGCCCGCCAGCCATCATGATTACGCACGCCAGCACAAGGCGGCTGATGCCGAGCCGCTTGTAGAGCGGGAGCATGGCGGCGCAGGTGATCATGTAGGTGGTGGAGCCGTCGCCGTCGAGCGAGACGCACACTGCCAGCACGAAGGTGCCGACGACGATCTTCATCGGATCCCCGCCCACCATTCTCAGGATCACGCGCACCGCCGGGTCGAACAAGCCGGCGTCGATCATCACGCMGAAATACAGGATGGCAAACATCAGCATCACGCCCGTCGGCGCGAGCTTCTTGATGCCATCCAGCATCATCGCCCCCAGCTCCATCCCAAAGCCACCGATCAGCCCGAACGTGATCGGCACCAGGATCAGCGCGACCATGGCCGAAAGGCGCTTGGTCATGATCAGCGCCATGAAAACGATCACCATCGAATAGGCGAGGAGGGTCAGCATGTCGTGTATCTCCGCTCTCTCAGGCTACGAACTGGCACTGGGAAGCCGGCGTGCGCGTGTCCATATTGCGGCCCCGGTTCAGGTGGTCGTCGATTTCGGCGGCGCAGCCAAGCATGCGCGGGTAGAGGAAGATCGTGAAGGCGGCCGTCTCCAGCGCGCTTTCCGCGTACTGTCCGCCCTGGTAGGGCTGCCAGAGCATCTTGAGCAGTAGCGCGGCGATCACCGCGTCGATATTCACGCAGTAGACGGTGCGCGACACGCCCTCATCGAACAAGGTTTGCACCAGTTCACGGTAGAAGGTGTGGAACACGTTGTACTCGCCGCGGCCGGCGAGCAGCCCGGCAATGAACACCTCCCGGGGGTCGTGGTTGACAGGCTTGTCCTTGAACACCGGGTGGTTGACGCCGGGGATCTTCTGGATGTCCAGGCTGCCGGTATTCTTCTTGTTCGCCTTGTAATCGGCATAGCGTTTGACATATCGCTGCGCCAGGGCCTTGAGGTCGATACCGTGATTGGGGTCGCCTGGGTCCTTGAGGCCGGTGTCCTTGAACTGCTCGATCAGGAAGGCGATGCCTTCGTAGCCGTTGCCGCCATGYGCATAGCCGGAGTGCGTGAGAAAGCCGGCCAGCGCTTTGTTGAGCTGCACGCGGCCCGGGTCTTCGGGCCCGTCCGCCGACACCGCGCCCTTGGCGCCCTGCGCGGAGATCGTGCCCGGTCCGTTGCTTAGCAGCAGCCCGACCAGCACCTGGAACGCATACAGATCGGCAGGATTGGGTGTCAGGCCCAGGAGGGCGACAAATGCGACTTCGCTGATTGGCCGTCGCTCCAGAATGTCGCTGATCGCCATGCCGCAGAAACTGTCGGCCGCGTGCTGATTCGCCGGCACCGAGGCGCCGATCAGCGCGCCGAACAAGCGCATCCACCAAGGCAAGCTCTCCGCGGTGATCCGCGACACGCGCTTGCGCATCAGCGGCCCCCAGGCCAGCGTGGTGGTAATGGCGGCCAGTACAGCGTCTTCCGTCGGGTGGCCCGGCAGGGTGCGGAGGTAGCTGATGAACACCGACCTGGCGCCTCGGGCCTTTAGCCCATTGAGCATGGCGCCGGCGCGGCCGTCGGCCTGGTCCGCGACGAACAAGGCCGGGTCTTCGAGTTGGATCCCGCTGATGTCGAAGCTTTCGTTCATCGCATCGTCGAGGCCGGCTGCCGCGAACGCGTCGATCAGCATTTGCGACAGTGCCCGCGCGCGCTCTTGCGTGCGCGGCCCGAGGATGCTGGCCGCCGTGGCCAGTACGCTGTTGGGCGCGTTGCCGGCATCGCGCGAGGCCTGGGCGGCCGCCAGCGCGGGGTGGCCGTGCAAGTTCAGCCCGGCCCCGATGGCCACGTTGATCAATCGCTGGTCGTTGACGCCACCGGGCTCGTGCAGCAGCGCCAGGTTCACGTTGGTCTCCAGCGGATGCTGCGCCGCGTCGAGCATCGATACGCCGTGCAGGCTGGTCAACTGCGTCCTGGCATCCATCTGCGAAGCGCCCGACGTGTCTTTCATGGACTGCCGGGGTAGCATGGCACCGATCTGTTGCCGGAGGGCGGCAATCTGCTGGCCGTACGGCGCGGGCGCCTCCACCACGGCGAGATCGAGTTCAGGTGGCAGCTTCAGGCCCCGGCTGGCACTGAACCAGGGCTTGAGCTCCATCGTGCCTTCCGGCGCGAAATCGGGCTGCACGCCGTTGGCACGCATCACAGCCGTCAGCGCGGCCGGGATATCGGCGATATTGACCACCACCGCGCCCTTGGCCGAGACCACCGGGTTCTGTGGCGTGAATAGCGCATCGACGCCGAATTTTTCCATGAACCAGCGCTCTTTGGATTCGGCGTCGTCGGCGCCACCGGCCATGGCCCCGGCATGGCCGACGGCGCGTGTGAGCTTGCTCTTCCAGCGGCCGACCACGCAGGCCACCACCGGTTTGGTAAAGCTGGCATCGCGTTCGTAGTAGCCGCCTGGCTCGCAATACAGCACCGCGGCCTTGCTACGGTCGTCGTGGGCCAGCGCGAAGGCGAATTCGGGGGCGGCGTAGTGAATGTAGACATCCTTGCCGCTAGAGATCAACGTGGTCGTGCCCCAGCCAGCCATGCGCAGGTACTGCGCAATGGTGGTGGTGAAGCCGCCCGAGTTCGACAGGATCGCGATCGAGCCTTTGCGCAAGGTGTCGGCCGGCGCGTCCCCGCCCAGCGCGCCACCGATGCGAACCTGATTCCAGGCGTCGGCCACGCCGAGGCTGTTGCCTCCGAAGATATCTACGCCGTTGAGCTGGGCCAGCGCGCGGATTTCGCGGGCGTCGTGTACCGACATCTTCTCGGTTGGAATGAAGATCTTCTTGAGGTCAGGGTTGACCCGTATCAGCTCGACTACGCCGTCGTCGGCCGCAGAGGGGGGCAGATAGACCACGCCGCAATTGAAGCGGTGGCCGGCCTCCAGGCCTTCACGTACATTGTTGTAGACCGGGATCGGCCCCGCCGGCGTGTCCAGCACCTGCCCCTTGCGGCCTGGCGAGGTGCCGAACACCACGTTGCCGCCCGAGTAGGCATGGCCTACCGGCGTCACGTCGCTGGACTCGCCTCCCATAATGTTGAGCACGCACACGCGGTCCTCGCGCGTGGCCACTTCCGACAAGGATTGAATACCGACGAAATACTTGAAATCACCAACACCTTTGGCGCGCATGGTTGTCTCCTGTACAGTGACTTCAGGCGGTCACATTCAAACTGGCCGCGACTTGTGCGCGGCCACCGGCTTTCATCCAGGCGTCTACCTTACGAGCATAGTCCACCACCTCGCTCATCGCCGAGTCGAATCCAAAGCTCACGTAGGGCAGGCCGAGCGACTCGCAGGTGTCGCGCAGCACGGCCATGCCGCGGACCAGGTTCGGTCCCCCGCGTCCGACCACCACGTAGAGCGGCGCGGCGCCGTACTTGCCGAAATGCTCCCGCAGCGCGTCGGCCATGGCGCGGAAGGTCTCGAAGATATCGGTGTTGTTGGACTTGCCCCCGATGATGAACAGCACGTTGCTCTGCTTGAGCCAATGCTTGAAGCAGATGCCGGCGACAGCCTTCATCTTCTCGTACGGCGGGTTCCCGCCGAAGTCGGAAGAGATGATGGCGTCGGCTCCCAGCATTTGCGTCACCAGGGAATTCGCGCCGCCTCCGAAGGTCGGCGCCAGGATGGTTCCCTTGTCGTTGATGATGTACACGTCACTTTGCCCCTGATAGGTACGGAGCTGGTTGATCTCTTGCTCGAAGGGCGACGTGTCGACAGCAAACAGATGAGGCGGCAGGTCCAGGCGCTGCCAGCGCGGATCGTCGCGGTCGAAGCCGCACTTGAAGTCGCAGGCGACAGGCGTGAGCCGCCCGCGCTTGTCCGCGCGCATCCGGATCGGGTTGAGCTCCAGCGTGGTCATGCCGTAGTCGTGGAACAGGTCCCACAGGTTTGGCAAATGCTGCACCAGCGGCGAGATGATCTCCTTTGGCGCGTTCAGGCCGCTCAACGCGTTCGCCACGACAAAGGCCTTGAGGCCGGTCAACGGGTTGAAAGGCACGCGGGCGACCTGGCTGTCGTCCAGTTCCTCGATGTCCATGCCGCCGTGGTGGGTCAAGGTCATGGTCGGGGCGCGGAACTCGGTGGAATCGGTCAGCGAAAAGTAGATCTCGTGGTCGGAAGGCACGCCGCCTTCGAAGGTCACGCCATTGGCCTTGGCGTGCTGGTTGCCGTGGTGGTGCTCGGCAAAGTAGAGCCGCTCTTTTTCCTTGAGTGCCGATGCCAGGTCACCCACCCGGCCCAGCAGGCCGGCCTTGCCCTTCTTGCCGACACCGCCGCGGAATACCGGCTTGATGAAGACTTGTTTGTGGCGTTCGATCAGCGCTTTGATCTGGTCGTCGTTGGCGTCGGGCCCGAGTACCTCAGCCGTGGGGAAGCCCACGAGTTGCAGCAAGCGCGCGCCGTGAAGCATGCCGGTGATTTGCATGTTGTCTCCTCCGTCTATTAACTATGATCGCCGGGGCATGCTATTCCAGCGAAGCTTTCGCCCGGCTTACATCCAGGGGGCAGGGACTTCCCGCATGCAGCTGGCTGCAGGGCAGGGCGCCTCTTTGAGGGGCAGGGTGTTGAGTGCGGGGGCAACGCCTTTGCCAGATACTGATGCGCACTATGCGATGTGCGCAGGCGTCACCAGATGGAGCACTGAAGTGCTTTGCGATGGGTGATCGAAACGGCTCCTGCAATTTTTTCCAGAAAGGGCTTGTCAGGCGGGCGCCGACGCTTTAGTATTCGCCCCCTCGCAACACAAACGCCGCGCTGCAAGGCAGGCGGGGCAAGGGTTGCAGGGTTTGCTGGAAAGGTGGGCGGCGCAAAAAAGCGAGGCTTGCCGAAGCAAGAAAAGATTAAAAGTGTTTGACGAAACGTAGAAGGTTCTTCATAATCTCGTTTCTCTGCTGCAGAAAACGCAGTGACGCGGTAAGCAAAGCGAACCGCGGCTAGTTCTTTAACAAACAAACAACCGATAAGTGTGGGCGCTTGATAGCGGATGCGGAAGACTTCGGTCTTTTAGCTTACAAGTTATAAAGTGCTCGCACAGTAAAACATGTTGGTTATGTCCGGGGTGCAAATCRCGGATGTAGCCAGTCAGTTTTCTGAGAGTGAGCGACCGCTCGAAAGAGCGAGRTYCKYMRGRAYCACACAGGTATTAAACTGAAGAGTTTGATCCTGGCTCAGATTGAACGCTGGCGGCATGCCTTACACATGCAAGTCGAACGGCAGCACGGGAGCAATCCTGGTGGCGAGTGGCGAACGGGTGAGTAATACATCGGAACGTGCCCTGTCGTGGGGGATAACTAGTCGAAAGATTAGCTAATACCGCATACGACCTGAGGGTGAAAGCGGGGGACCGYAAGGCCTCGCGCGATAGGAGCGGCCGATGTCTGATTAGCTAGTTGGTGGGGTAAAGGCCCACCAAGGCGACGATCAGTAGCTGGTCTGAGAGGACGATCAGCCACACTGGGACTGAGACACGGCCCAGACTCCTACGGGAGGCAGCAGTGGGGAATTTTGGACAATGGGGGCAACCCTGATCCAGCAATGCCGCGTGTGTGAAGAAGGCCTTCGGGTTGTAAAGCACTTTTGTCCGGAAAGAAATCCYYTGCTCTAATACAGCGGGGGGATGACGGTACCGGAAGAATAAGCACCGGCTAACTACGTGCCAGCAGCCGCGGTAATACGTAGGGTGCGAGCGTTAATCGGAATTACTGGGCGTAAAGCGTGCGCAGGCGGTTTTGTAAGACAGGCGTGAAATCCCCGAGCTCAACTTGGGAATGGCGCTTGTGACTGCAAGGCTAGAGTATGTCAGAGGGGGGTAGAATTCCACGTGTAGCAGTGAAATGCGTAGAGATGTGGAGGAATACCGATGGCGAAGGCAGCCCCCTGGGACGTCACTGACGCTCATGCACGAAAGCGTGGGGAGCAAACAGGATTAGATACCCTGGTAGTCCACGCCCTAAACGATGTCAACTAGTTGTTGGGGATTCATTTCTTCAGTAACGTAGCTAACGCGTGAAGTTGACCGCCTGGGGAGTACGGTCGCAAGATTAAAACTCAAAGGAATTGACGGGGACCCGCACAAGCGGTGGATGATGTGGATTAATTCGATGCAACGCGAAAAACCTTACCTACCCTTGACATGCCACTAACGAAGCAGAGATGCATCAGGTGCCCGAAAGGGAAAGTGGACACAGGTGCTGCATGGCTGTCGTCAGCTCGTGTCGTGAGATGTTGGGTTAAGTCCCGCAACGAGCGCAACCCTTGTCTTTAGTTGCTACGCAAGAGCACTCTAGAGAGACTGCCGGTGACAAACCGGAGGAAGGTGGGGATGACGTCAAGTCCTCATGGCCCTTATGGGTAGGGCTTCACACGTCATACAATGGTGCGTACAGAGGGTTGCCAACCCGCGAGGGGGAGCTAATCCCAGAAAACGCATCGTAGTCCGGATCGTAGTCTGCAACTCGACTACGTGAAGCTGGAATCGCTAGTAATCGCGGATCAGCATGCCGCGGTGAATACGTTCCCGGGTCTTGTACACACCGCCCGTCACACCATGGGAGTGGGTTTTGCCAGAAGTAGTTAGCCTAACCGCAAGGAGGGCGATTACCACGGCAGGGTTCATGACTGGGGTGAAGTCGTAACAAGGTAGCCGTATCGGAAGGTGCGGCTGGATCACCTCCTTTCAAGAGCGTGCATCTTAAGTCGAGCGTTCACACTTATCGGTTTGTTTGCTGTTACAGCCAAGGGTCTGTAGCTCAGGTGGTTAGAGCACCGTCTTGATAAGGCGGGGGTCGTAGGTTCAAGTCCTACCAGACCCACCAAGTTACGGATGGTGGTTCGACGCTGAACCTCCGGACAGAAGTACATGGGGGATTAGCTCAGCTGGGAGAGCACCTGCTTTGCAAGCAGGGGGTCGTCGGTTCGATCCCGTCATCCTCCACCATTTACCGCGCACTTCGGTGTGCCCCTTGGATTGGTCGTCAAAGGCAAGCGCTTAGGATTGAGCGTTTGCCTTTGGCCTTGGCCAAGACGTTGCGAGACCAAGTTTCGCACGGCTGTTCTTTAAMAATATGGGATGTAGTAAAGGTGTCGTGAGCGTTGATGAGACGCTGWAGTACAACACGATACCGGGTTGTGATTGTATCAACCAAAATGTATTTAAGTGATCGAAAGATGACTTGGAATACGGCACAAATGCGAGAACTCATCCTGTAGCGAGCACGGCTTGAACGCAAGTTTGAGACACACTCGTTATAGGGTCAAGCGAACAAGTGCATGTGGTGGATGCCTTGGCGATCACAGGCGATGAAGGACGCGGTAGCCTGCGAAAAGCTTCGGGGAGCTGGCAAACAAGCTTTGATCCGGAGATGTCCGAATGGGGAAACCCGGCCYGAATGGGTCATCCCTGACTGAATACATAGGTCAGGGAAGCGAACGCGGCGAACTGAAACATCTAAGTAGCTGCAGGAACAGAAATCAACCGAGATTCCCAAAGTAGTGGCGAACGAAATGGGAAGAGCCTTGTACTCTTTAGCAGCATTGTTAGCAGAACGGGATGGAAAGCCCGGCCATAGCAGGTGATAGCCCTGTATGCGAAAACAGCGTTGTGGAACTAGGTGTACGACAAGTAGGGCGGGACACGTGAAATCCTGTCTGAAGATGGGGGGACCATCCTCCAAGGCTAAATACTCGTGATCGACCGATAGTGAACCAGTACCGTGAGGGAAAGGCGAAAAGAACCCCGGGAGGGGAGTGAAATAGATCCTGAAACCGCATGCATACAAACAGTCGGAGCCTGGAAACGGGTGACGGCGTACCTTTTGTATAATGGGTCAGCGACTTACATTCAGTGGCAAGCTTAACCGATTAGGGAAGGCGTAGCGAAAGCGAGTCCGAAYAGGGCGTTCAGTCGCTGGGTGTAGACCCGAAACCAGACGATCTATCCATGGCCAGGTTGAAGGTGCGGTAACACGTACTGGAGGACCGAACCCACTAACGTTGAAAAGTTAGGGGATGAGCTGTGGATAGGGGTGAAAGGCTAAACAAGTCTGGAAATAGCTGGTTCTCTCCGAAAACTATTTAGGTAGTGCCTCGTGTCTCACCTTCGGGGGTAGAGCACTGTCATGGTTGGGGGGTCTATTGCTGATTACCCCGCCATAGCAAACTCCGAATACCGAAGAGTGCAATCACGGGAGACAGACATCGGGTGCTAACGTCCGGTGTCAAGAGGGAAACAACCCAGACCGCCAGCTAAGGTCCCTAAGATTGGCTAAGTGGGAAACGAAGTGGGAAGGCTAAAACAGTCAGGAGGTTGGCTTAGAAGCAGCCATCCTTTAAAGAAAGCGTAATAGCTCACTGATCGAGTCGTCCTGCGCGGAAGATGTAACGGGGCTAAGCCAGTCACCGAAGCTGCGGATGCGTGCATTCCTTTAAGTGCACCTTGCTTGTCGATGCGCAGCATCGACAAAGCGCCCAACAATGGTCGTTGGGATGCAAGTGGAGTGGATTTAAAGGAGTGCACGCATGGTAGGAGAGCGTTCTGTAAGCCTGTGAAGGTGTCTTGTAAAGGATGCTGGAGGTATCAGAAGTGCGAATGCTGACATGAGTAGCGATAAAGGGGGTGAAAAGCCCCCTCGCCGTAAGCCCAAGGTTTCCTACGCAACGTTCATCGGCGTAGGGTGAGTCGGCCCCTAAGGCGAGGCAGAGATGCGTAGCTGATGGGAAGCAGGTTAATATTCCTGCACCGTCGTATGATGCGATGGGGGGACGGATCGCGGAAGGTTGTCCGGGTGTTGGAAGTCCCGGTCCCTGYATTGGAGAAGGCGCTTAGGCAAATCCGGGCGCGGAATTCAAGGATRTGGGGCGAGCGGCCTAGAGCTGCGAAGCAATTGGAAGTGGTTCCAAGAAAAGCCTCTAAGCTTCAGTCATACGAGACCGTACCGCAAACCGACACAGGTGGGCGAGATGAGTATTCTAAGGCGCTTGAGAGAACTCGGGAGAAGGAACTCGGCAAATTGGTACCGTAACTTCGGGATAAGGTACGCCCTTGTAGCTTGACTGGCCTGCGCCAGGAGGGTGAAGGGGTTGCAATAAAATGGTGGCTGCGACTGTTTAATAAAAACACAGCACTCTGCAAACACGAAAGTGGACGTATAGGGTGTGACGCCTGCCCGGTGCCGGAAGATTAAATGATGGGGTGCAAGCTCTTGATTGAAGTCCCGGTAAACGGCGGCCGTAACTATAACGGTCCTAAGGTAGCGAAATTCCTTGTCGGGTAAGTTCCGACCTGCACGAATGGCGTAACGATGGCCACACTGTCTCCTCCCGAGACTCAGCGAAGTTGAAGTGTTTGTGATGATGCAATCTCCCCGCGGCTAGACGGAAAGACCCCATGAACCTTTACTGTAGCTTTGCATTGGACTTTGAACCGATCTGTGTAGGATAGGTGGGAGGYTTTGAAGCGTGGACGCTAGTCTGCGTGGAGCCGTCCTTGAAATACCACCCTGGTTTGTTTGAGGTTCTAACCTTGGCCCGTGAATCCGGGTCGGGGACAGTGCATGGTAGGCAGTTTGACTGGGGCGGTCTCCTCCCAAAGTGTAACGGAGGAGTTCGAAGGTACGCTTGGTACGGTCGGACATCGTACCTAAAGTGCAATGGCAAAAGCGTGCTTAACTGCGAGACCGACAAGTCGAGCAGGTGCGAAAGCAGGACATAGTGATCCGGTGGTTCTGAATGGAAGGGCCATCGCTCAACGGATAAAAGGTACTCTGGGGATAACAGGCTGATACCGCCCAAGAGTTCATATCGACGGCGGTGTTTGGCACCTCGATGTCGGCTCATCTCATCCTGGGGCTGTAGCCGGTCCCAAGGGTATGGCTGTTCGCCATTTAAAGAGGTACGTGAGCTGGGTTTAAAACGTCGTGAGACAGTTTGGTCCCTATCTGCCGTGGGCGTTGGAATCTTGACGGGGGCTGCTCCTAGTACGAGAGGACCGGRGTGGACGTACCGCTGGTGTACCTGTTGTCTCGCCAGAGGCATCGCAGGGTAGCTATGTACGGAAGAGATAACCGCTGAAAGCATCTAAGCGGGAAACTCGCCTGAAGATGAGGATTCCCTGGAGCCTTGAGCTCCTTGAAGGGTCGTTCGAGACCAGGACGT
>NZ_JBFTSG010000036.1:0-151744 GCF_056399885.1 Cupriavidus sp. 01L45
GCGAGGCGTACGGCCTGCCGCCGGCACCGCATCCTGGTGAGGCGCGCCCCATCGTGCTGCCGATCATCGGCAAGGAAAAACCCTTGTCACGCGGCGCGCTGCATCTGGTGCTGAAGGAGGTGTTCGGGATGGCCGCCGCGCGCCTGCGCGCGCGCGGCCCCGAGTGGGAAAGCCGGGCCGCGGTGCTCGCCAGCGCCTCGGCGCACTGGCTGCGCCATACCGCGGGGTCGCACATGACCGACCAGCAGGTGGACCTGCGTTTCGTGCGGGACAATTTCGGGCACGCTTCCATATCGACCACCAGCGCCTACCTGCACACCGAAGACGATGCGCGGCATGAGGCCACGCAGGAACGTCACCGGATTGGGTGGACGCGTTAGGGCTAGCTCCCCTGCTGGCCTTCCTCTTATTTCCGCCGGGGGCAAGAGCTTACGGAAAACACCCCGTTTCATGACGCGGAATTTCCAACGAGATTGTGAATTTTCCAACGGCGTACCGCTCAGGTGCGCCGTTTTGCCATGGGCGGCAGGAATGCGTTGAGGCAAGCGGAGACGGATTCCGAACACCTTCGCGCCGTTTCACATCCTGGCTCAATCTAGCGATGAGCGGCGCGCAATGCGCGAATGAGCTTCTGCACTAGCTGTTCATGTTGCTCCAGCGCCTCTTCAAGCGTGCAGGCTCCGTAGCTCTCGTTTTCTTCCGCCACCTTCCCAACAACACGAGTCACGAACAGCGGTGTGTCCTTAGGTGCTGGCTCTGACACCCCGCGGAAACGGGTAGTGACCACGACGCCGCAGTCTTCCATCAGCGTGCGGCGGAAGATCAGTTCGTTTTCAGCCATCCAGCGCGACCACTCGTCCTGGTCCAACACCTGGACAGGCCGGTTCTCCGCATCCAGGATATAGAAACGACTCCATCTGGGTAATACTGATCGGGATTTCATAGGAGGATGATCGGAGTGGGTTGCAGCCATTCAATGAAGCCCTCCGGCAGTTCGCCGAACGGTGCGCCATTGCGCAGCGCCCTTGGCTTGCGCTGCAGCACCGCCAGATAGTAGCGCTTCGTGCCTGCCGCGATCCTGGGCATGCAAAGGAAAGGCATGTTTTCCGAGATCCATGCCAATCAAGGTGACCTCGCACATGGCAGGCCCCTCCAAGAAGTGACGCCTCCAGCCAAGGTGAAGCGTCAGGGATCGGGCTGATCAATTCACGCTGGCGACTCTCACCGCGCCAACGGCCCGCAAACAATGTCCGTTTGGCGCTATCACACACGCAGCATGAATTCCGCAAAGGCCTCCGAGTCAAGCGGGCGGCTGACTAGATAGCCCTGAATGGCATCGCATCCGGCATCCTTCAACTCCGCCGCCTGGCGTTGGCACTCGACGCCTTCCGCGATTGTTTTCATTCCCAGCGAACGAGCGAGACCGACAATGCTTCGGATGATCGCCGACGCCTTCTCCGAATCGACCAGCGCTCGAACAAACGACTTGTCGATCTTCAGAGTATCGATGGGCAGTCGGACCAGATAGCCGAGACTGGAGTATCCAGAGCCGAAGTCGTCCAGCGATGTGGATATGCCGGCTAGCTTCAGCGCGGCAAGAACGGACGTTGCCTTTTCGATATCGCTCACCAGACTGTCCTCCGTGACTTCAATGTCGAGCATTGCGGGGGAGACGTCGTATGCCCTCGCGATACGGAGAATCATGTCTGTCAGTCCCCCACAGAGAAGTTGCCGAGCCGACAGATTGAGGCCGATCCGCGGTATGGACACACCCAGCCGTCGCCAGGTACCGATATGCCGGCAAACTGCATTGAGCAGCCATTCGACGAGGGCGCCTTCATATGGGGACTCAAGTAGCACATCCAGGAATGCGTATGGCATCAGCAATCCTCGTTCAGGATGACGCCAGCGAAGAAGCGCCTCAGCACCGATTGGGGAAGCATCCGCGAGTGCTATCTGAGGTTGGAAATGAAGCTCGAACTGGTTCGCGGCAAACGCCTCACGAAGATCCATGCGCAAGGCAAGGCGGTCACGCATGCCCCGGTCGAGTGCGCCATCGTACGCGCGCACCTGAAATCGGCCAGATGACTTCGCTGCGTACATGGCCGTGTCGGCACGACTCAGCAATGCCTCGGCTGATTCCGGCGCTTCTCTCAGTAGCGCGATGCCAATGCTAGCCGACAGGGAGACTGACCTTCCGCATGCCTCGAATGGCATTGCGAGCTCACTGAGCACCGCATGCGCGAACGCTTCTGCCGCCTTTTCGGTAGTATCGCGTAACAGCAGAACAAACTCGTCGCCCCCTACGCGCGCGGCGAAAAATTCAGGTGCGAGAATTGCGAGTAGCCTTTTCGCAAAGCCGCGCAGCAGATCATCGCCGACAGCATGACCGAACGCATCGTTGACTTCCTTGAAATGGTCCAGGTCAATAAACAGCACCGCCAGGGAAGCAGCATGCGTAAAATCTGATGAAGCAGCCTCGGCGACCGCGCCTGATAGCGCTTCCATGCACTTGCGCCGGTTGGGCAAACCAGTCAGATAGTCGTGACTAGCTTCAAACTCCAACAGCGCCGCGTGCTCGTGTTCGCGCGTGACGTCGCGGAAGAGTACCGTGATGCCATCGTCGTGGGCAAATGAGCGAGCCTCAAACCAGGTGCCGAGCGGTGCGTAATAGTCAGTATGCCGACCGGGGAGTCCAGTTGCCGCCGTCTGCTGATAGACGCGGTAGTAGCCGGAGTCCACCAAGTCCGGGTAACACTGCCATATGTCGCGTCCCAGCAGGTTTTGCCGCTCCTGCTGCAAGTATCGTTCAGCTGTATGGTTGAGATAGGTGAAGCGCCACGATCTGTCTATCGACATGAATCCGTCGCTCAGGCTATCAAGCATGTCACCAAGGTGAGGCGGTGCGGGCCGTCGGGCGCCGGCATCTTTCGGGCGGGGAGGACAAGAGTCAGTCTGTCGTTCCATTTTGTTTGGGGCCATCTGTTCGCTTCGGACCCAAAGGCATCGCACGTGCGCAAACCATGGGCTCATTGCATTCTAGCCGCGTTTGCCACCGCTACGAACATTGGGATGCGCTCGCGCCCCCCCTGGCTTTCATGGGGATGATGCTGCCCCCGCATGCAAGTCGGTCATTCATCGTGTGTTGCGCTTGTTATCAAGCGGACGACAAAACGCGACCACCTGCCCCCCAGAGTTAGTCCATACACAACATCGTCCGAGGCCTCCCCCAGCAAGCTCATCATTTTCGCCGTCCCCTTCAAGCACCTGTCGGAGATTTTATGCGACGGCCCGGGCTGGATCTCTACGCTCCATTGTCGCCAAGGCGCCCTGCCGTCTCCGGAACGATGAACGCACCCACCAGGTAGATGATGGTGACAACCGCCAGGAAGATGCCCAGCACCATGGGCAGTTCGGCCGGGGTGCTGGCGCACAGCGAAGCAAACGTCGGCATCATGCCACCGACGGCAAATCCGATATTCCATGACAGCCCGGTCCCCGTGGCACGGATGCTGGTGGGGAACCGTTCGTTCAGGAAAATGAGGATCGGGGCAAAGCCGCTGCAGCCCAGCATGGCCAGCACCACGGCATACAGGCCGAGCGTGGTGGTGTCCGGCGCCGCCGGCATCCACTGGTAGAGCAGCGGCAGCACCATCACGTTCAGCGCGCCGATCAACAGGAAGGCTCGCTTGCGGCCGATCATCGTACTGAGGTGGCCGGCAAGAATCGATGCCACGATCACACCCAAACTGCTAGCCATCAGGATGGCGGCAGCCTCGCCAGCCGGTGCCTTCACCACCACCTTGAGGAAGGTCGGCAGATAGCCGGAGGTCAGGTAGTAGGCGCTGCCACCGCCCACGGTGAGCAGGATGTTGACGAAGAGGACGCCACGGTACTGGCGGGAGAAGATCACGCGCAGCGGGTTCTCAACCGGCGCGGCATGCCCCTTGGCCGCCTGCAACTGCTTCCACAGCGGAGACTCCTCCAGCGAGTTGAAGATGAACAGGCCGAGCAACGAGCTGATGATGCCGGAGAAGAACATGCAGCGCCAACCCCAGGCATCGAACGCTTCCCCCGGAAACAGCGCGGTCATCGCCATGTAGGTAATGGAAGCCAGCAATGCCCCGATGCCCGCGCCACCGCCACCGACCAGCCCGGAGACGGCGCCGCGCCAGGATGGGGGCACCGATTCGGTACCGATGGTGTGGGTGGATGCCACCACGCCACCAACGAAGATACCCTGCACCAGCCGGAGCAGGATAAACAAGGCTGGCGCAAGCAGCCCAACCTGACCCACCGTGGGCAGCAGGCCGAACGCCGCCGTGGACAAGCCAACGCCAGTGACGGCAACTACCATCGCCCCCTTGCGGCCGTGGCGGTCGGCATAAGAGCCGAAGATCGCCGAGCCGAGCGGCCGCATCAGCAGCGTCACGGCAAACGACGCATACACCGCCGCCAGCGACAGCATGGCGTGCTCCGACGGAAAAAACAGCCTGCCGATCACGGGCGCCACGAACAGCAGGATGAACAGGTCGAACAGGTCCAGCGCCCATCCCATGCACGACGCCGCCACGGCACCAAACACCTGGCGATTGCTCGCCGCTGGCAGCGCCTCGCTGATCGTCGCTGCACTCTTCTTTGCTACGGCTTCCATTGTTGTCTCCTTTGATTTGGATCTCTGCTTGGATCATTACGGCAGGGTTGGCGCGCGGGCGGTGCCTTGCCGCCAGGCAAGCGCTCCCCCCGCGATGCTTGCCCCGTGGCAGCGGGCATCGTTATCCGGTCAGTTCGTCCGGGATGCGAGCGGCCTTGCCGGCGCGCCCGCGATTGCCATCAGCTGCCGCGGAACGCCGGCTTGCGCTTGCCGTGGAACGCTTCCACGCCTTCGCGGAAATCGTCCGAGCTGCGCAGGCGGCTATAGCAATGCCCTTCCAGCTCGATGGCGATCGACAGCGGCGCGTCCTCGGTGTCGTTGAGCAGCTTCTTGGCGGTGCGCTGCGCCAGCGGCGAGAAGCCGCGCAGTTCGTCGACCAGCGCATCGGTGGCGGCTTCCAGCTCGGCGTCTGCCACGCATTCCACGGCGATGCCCCACTCATAAGCCTGCTTGCCCGAGATGCGGCGCGAGCGCATCACGATGTCCTTGGTGCGGCCGATGCCCACCATCTTCTGCAGGCGCGCCGAGCCGCCCGAGCCGGGGATCTGGCCGAGCTTCTGCTCCGGCAGCGCGTACTGCGTGGTCTCGGTGGCGATGCGGAAGTCGCACGCCAGGGACAGCTCGAAGCCCACGCCAAAGCAGTAGCCGCGGTTGGCGGCAATCACCGGCTTGCTGCAGCGCGCCGGTGCCGCCACGTTCCAGGCCAGTTGCGAGACATGCTCGGGCGATGCCTCCAGGAAGCCCTTGATATCGCCGCCGCTGGAAAAATGCTCGCCTTGCGAACGCAGCACGATCACGCGCACGCGATGGTCGGCATCAAGCGCCTCAATGACGGCGCGCAACTGGTCGCGCGCTGCCATGGCGATCACGTTGTAGGGTGGACGGTGCAGGATGATGTCCGCACGCTCGCGCCCGGCATCGATCTCCACGGAGAAGCCGTCGAGTTGCTGGAGCCGCTGCTGGTCGGGATGGATCATCTCGGTTGCCTGGGTCATGTCTTACTCCTTGATGGTATCGACAGGCGCGGCGTCCGCTGCCTGGTTGGGGTTGGGATTAGGGTCGGGGCTCACGGAATGCGGGGCCAGCGCGTAGTCGCCGGCGGACAGCTTGCGGCGCAGGATCTTGCCAACCGGCGACTTGGGAATCTCCGCCACGAAGACGTAGTCGCGCGGGCGCTTGAAATTGACCAGGTCAGAGCCGCGGCAGTAGGTATCCAGGGCTTGCGCGTCGATGTTGCCGCGCGGCTTGACGAAAGCCACCACCTTCTGGCCCCAGCGCGGATCCGGCACTCCGGCCACCGCCACCTCATCTACCGCCGGATGCAGCGACAGCACCGACTCGATATCGACCGGGGAGATGTTCTCGCCGCCGCTGATGATCATGTCGTCCACCCGGCCGCTGACGAAGAGGTCGCCCTCGGCATCGAAGTAGCCGGTGTCGCCGGTGAAGTACCAGCCATCGCGCAGCGATTTTGCATTGGCGTCGGCGCGGTTCCAGTAGCCCTCGAAGGCCTCGTCGCCGCGCAGGTCGGCGATGATCTGGCCTTCCTCGCCGGTAGCCGCCAGATCGTCGGGTGAGCGGGCATCCAGGCGCACCACGCGCAGGCGCGTGTTGATACCGGCGCGCCCGGCGCTGCCGGGCTTGCGGGTGGCGCGCTGGTCCACGCTGAAGGTGTACACCTCCGACGAGCCGTAGTGGTTCACGAACAGCTCCGGCTCGAAGGCCTGCGCGAGGCGGCGCAGCAGGCCGTCGCTCATCGAGGCGCCGGCAAAGCCGAGCTTGGTCGCGCTGCGCACGACGGAGGCATCGAACCCCGGATCGGCCAGCAGGTCGTGGTATAGCGTCGGCACCAGGTACAGGCAGCTGATTCTGTGGGTGGCGATCTCCTTGAGCGCCTGCCCGGCGTTCCAGCGCCGCACGCAGACGAACAGGCCGTCCACCAGCGCCATTGCCAGCAGCGAGCGTACGCCCATGGTGTGGTAGAGCGGCATCACGCCAAGGGTGCGCTCACCATGGCGATACAGGTTCTGCGCCACGTGCGCCAGCGCCGCGGCACGCTCCTGCTGGTGGCGGCGCGGCACGCCCTTGGGCTTGCCGGTGGTGCCCGAGGTGTAGAGCATCAGCGAGACATCGCCCGCTTCTGCCACCGGGCCGCCATGCAGCGCAACGCTGTCCAGCAGCGAAGCGAAGGACATCGAGCCGCCAGCCGCGCAGTCCAGCGCTATGCAGGGCACGGCCTGCGCCGCCGGGCTGCCCAGCACCGCATCGGCGCTGACCGGCTCGAACACCAGCGCCTTGACGCCGGCATCCTGCACGCAGTAATCGRGCTCCTCCGGCTTGGCACGCCAGTTCAGCGGCACCATCACGATGCCGGCGAACTGGCAGGCCCAGTGCAGCGTCGCCATTTCCCAGCGGTTTTGCAGAACGGCCAGCAGGCGATCGCCCGGCGCCAGGCCGATCTCGCGCAGGCCGGACGCCACGCACCGGATGCGCTCGTACCATTGCGCATAGGTAAGCATCAGGTCGCCGTCGACAATGGCGGGCGCGTGCGGGCTGCGCTCCACGCTTTGCAGGAAGGTGCGGCCTAGATCAAGCATCGCAGGCCTCCTGGGTATCTACGCCGGCAGCAGCATAACGAGCCCGTGCACGGATCGCGGCTACGTCGAGCACGGCGGCCACGATGGGGGTGTAGCCCGTACAGCGGCACAGGTGGCCGGACAGCATGTCGCGCACCTGCGCTTCGCTGGGTTCCGGCACGCGCTCCAGGTAGTCCGCGCACGACATCAGAATGCCGGCCGTGCAGAAGCCGCACTGCAGCGCGTGGTGGCGGCGGAAGGCTTCTTGCAGATCGCCCAGTCCCTCGGCCGGCGCCAGCCCTTCGACGGTATCGATGGCCCGGTGCTCGGCCTGCACCGCCAGCATCAGGCACGAGCGCGCGGCAACGCCGTCGACGCGTACCGTGCATGCGCCGCAGACGCCGTGCTCGCAACCCACATGGGTGCCGGTGGCACCGAGCTCGTGGCGCAGGAAGTCCGACAACAGCTCGCGCGGCTCGCAATAGCCGCTGCGCTCGCGGCCGTTCAGGGTCAGGGTGATGCGGCGTTGCTCCTGGCGCTGCATCACCTCGGCGGGCTTGCCGGATACGGCGCCCTTGGTGGTCTTGCTCATTTTGCCTCCTCGATCACACGCATGCCCAGTTGCCGCACAAGGTGCCGGCGGTACTGCGCGCTGATATGGGCGTCGTCCTGCGCGCCCAGTTTCCAACTGAAATCGTTGATGGCCTCCTCCAGGTCCTTGCCCTGCAGGCGCGGCCAGGTTTCCAGCGCCGGCCGGTCCGCCACGCCGCCAACCGCCAGCGCGATGGCGTCATCGGTCACGGTGGCCGCGCAGGCCACCAGCGCAAAATCGCCATGGCGTGCGGAGAACTCGGCAAAGCCGTAGCGCGCGCCGGGGCGCCGCAGCGGAAAGCGCACCGCCTCCACCAGCTCGTCGGGCTCGCGCGCCGTCATCAACATGCCCTGGAAGAAACTGGCCGCAGGCAGCACGCGGCGGCGGCGGGCTGAACGCAACACCACCTCGCCGCCCAGCGCGGTCAGCACCAGGGGCAATTCCGCGCTCGGGTCGGCATGGGCGACCGAGCCGCACACGGTGCCGCGATTCCGGATCTGGAAATGCGAGATATGCGGAAAGGCCATGGCCAGCAGCGGCACCTCGTCGGCCAGCGTGGTGCGCCATTCGACGCTGCCCTGCGTGGCCGCGGCACCCACCACCAGGTGAGCGTCTTCCACCCGCACCGTGTTCAGCTCGGCGGTGCGCGAGATATCGATCAGCAGTTGCGGCGCCGCCAGGCGCATGTTGAGCACCGCCATCAGCGACTGGCCACCGGCCAGCACGCGCGCGCCCTCGGCGCCGCGGGCCAGCGCATCGAGCGCTTGCTGCGTGGTTTCGGCGCGCAGGTAATCGAAAGCGGATGGTTTCATCGACGGACTCCCAAACGGGCCAGCAGGCGGGCAAGCCAGCCTTGCGGCCGTACCGGCTTGCCGGCGGCCTGGCGGCCGAGCGATTCAAACAACTGGCGCAGCACCACCTTGGCGGCGCCTTCCAGCATGCGTCCGCCCACGGCAGCGACCTTGCCGGATACCTCGGCCTCGTAGTCGTAACTCAGGCGCGTGCCGCTGCCATGCGGGACCAGCTCCACCAGGCCGGCGCCGCGCGCACTGCCCAGCGAGGACATGCCTGCGCCTGCCAGCCGCAGCCGGCGCGGGGGATCGAGGTCCGACAGTGCGATCTCCGCCTCGAAGCGGGCCTTGATCATGCCAACCCCCACCGTCACGTCGGCGCGGTAGTGATTCTCGGCGGTGCGCTCCAGCGCGTGGCAGCCTGGCACCACCTTGGCCAGTGCCTGCGGGTCCACCAGCACGGCGAAGATGGCTTCGGGCGTGGCATCCAGATCCACTGAGCCGCGCGCGGTGAGCGCCTTGCCGCTGCCCTTGCGGGCCGCGGGCACGGCGGCCTCGCGCATCGCTTCGAGCAGCTCGGGGCGCGACGGCGGCGGATCGTCGAAGCCCACCATGGCCATCACCTTGGCCGGGGTCAGCGGCAGGCGGATGTCCTGCTCGCCGAGCGCGTCGGCCACCGCGTTGGCGATGCAGGGCGGCGTGCTCATGTTGTTGCCCTCGCCCAGGCCCTTGGCGCCGAGCGGCGTGAAGGGGCTTGGCGTTTCCAAGTGCACAATCACCGGGTCCGGCACCTCGCAGGTGGTCGGCATCAGGTAGTCGGCCAGCGTGCCGGACTGGAAGCTGCCGTCGGCGCCGTAGCGGAACTCTTCCATCAGCGCCGCGCCCAGCCCTTGGGCGAAGGCACCGCGGATCTGGCCATCGGCCAGCGCCGGGTTGAGCAGCGTGCCGGCGTCGTGCGCGGTCACGTAGCGGTCGATGCGCACGCGCCCCGTGGCGCGGTCGATCTCTACGCCGCACATGTCGAAGGCAAAGCCGTAGGCGGCCGAGGTGTTGATGCGGTCGTTCTCATCCGGCGCTTCCAGGTTGGGCGGCGACCAGAACACCGTCTCGCGCAGGCCCGGCTCCTCTCCGGCCGGCAACTGCTGCGGTGACCAGTGCGGCGCATTGCTGGCCACGCGCGTGAAGGGCAGGCCAGATTCGGGCGCGCCTTTGCGGGCAATGCGGCCGTCTTCGAACACCACCTCGGCGGGCGTGCAGCCGAACTGCGGTGCCACGATGCGCGCCAACTTGTCGCGCACCCGCTCGGCGGCCAGGTGCACTGTGCCGGCCACGGCGCCAGCGAAACGGCTGGAGTAGTTGCCGGCGGCGACCGACCATGCATCCTTGTGCGTATCGAACTCGACGTTCACGACCACGTCGGCCGGATTCACGCCGAGCACATCGGCCACCACCTGCGCGCACACTGTCATATGGCCCTGCCCGGCCGGCGTCGAGGCAATGGTGACCACCACGCCGCCGAGCAGGTCGACGCTGACCGTGGCGCTGGCGATGGCGCCGTTCTTCGGCCCCGCTTTCTTGCGCGCCTCGGCGGGCATGGCGGTGGTGATATAGCCCATGTTCGACACCGAGGGCTCGACGATGGCGGCAAAGCCAATGCCATAGAGCCGGCCCTCGGCGCGTGCGACATCGCGGCGGCACGTCAGCTCGTGGTAGCCGCCTTCTTCCAGCGCGCGCGCCAGCGCCAGCTGGTAGTTGCCGGAGTCCAGCAACGCGCCCGCCGCGGCGCGATAGGGAAAGGCATCGGCGGCGACAAAGTTGCGGCGATACACATCGAGTGGATCGAGCCCGAGTTGTGTCGCGATGCGATGCACCAGCCGCTCCAGCGCAAAATACACCTGCGGGCCGCCAAAGCCCCGCACCAGGCCGGTGGGCGTCTTGTTGGTCATCACCACGCGGTTGCGCACCAGCAGGTTGGGAATGTCATAGGCGCCAGTCAGGCAGCCATGCATGCGGTAGAAGGTAGCGGGCTCCGGCGCGCGCAGATAGCCTCCGCAGTCTTCGATCTGGTCATAGGCCAGTGCTTTGATGCGGCCGTCTGACTCCACCGCGGCTTCCAGCGTGGACAGCCGCGCGGTGGCGGAGGTGGCGGCGCTGAGATGCTCGAGCCGGTCCTCCACCCACTTCACCGGTGCGCCGGCCTTGCGGGACGCCAGGCACATCAGCACCGCGTAAGGAAACACCGCCTGCTTCACGCCAAAGCTGCCGCCGGAATCGCGCGGGGCCTTGTGGCGCAGCCGGTTGGCCGGCACCTTGAGCGCCATCGCCATCACCGCATGCAGCGAGAACGGCCCCATGAAATTGGAGGTGACGTCGTAGCCTTCGTCACCGGGCAGGAACTCGGCAATCACCACGCCGCATTCGATCGGCGTGCAGGTGTTGCGCGGATAGTGCGCGGTCAGCGTGACCCGGTGCGGAGCCGCGGCAAAGGCGGCTTCAGGCTCGCCGTAGCGGAAGTGGCGGTCGCTCACCACATTGGCGCCTACGCCGGGATGCAGGATGGGCGCATCGTCGGCCAGCGCGGCCTCGATCGATACCACCGGCGGCAACACGCGGTAATTCACCCGCACCAGGTCGAGCGCGTCTTCGGCCAGGGCACGGCTCTCGGCCATTACCACGGCCACCGGCTCGCCCACATAGCGCACGCGGTCCGTGGCCAGCGCCCATTGCTCCATCGGCGCCTTCACCCCCACCACGAAGGGGCGCGACCAGGCTGCCAGGTCGGCGCCGGTCAGCACCCCATGCACGCCCGGCGCGGCAAGTGCCGCGCTGGCATCGATGGTGCCAAGTTCGGCATGCGCATGCGGGGACCGCACGATAGCGGCGTGCAGGGTGCCCGGCTTCACGCCCAGGTCGTCGCCATAGCGGCCACGGCCGGTGAGGATCGCGGCGTCCTCGAGCCGCTCCATCGAGCGGCCGACGTGACGCTGGCGCGAGGCCGCGCCGGCCGCTGCGGATTCAAGGTGGATAGCCGCCGCTGCGGCGGGCAGGCTGCGCTTGTCGCTCATGACCGGCCCTCCCGCGTGGCGGAACTGGCACGGTCCATCTGGTTAGCGGGGATTGCGGGCCGGCACGGGGAGATGCCACGCGGCACGGGGCGAACGCCCGCTACCGCTGTCTCCAGTGTCGTGCCGGTCATGCCGCCAGCATCGTTCTGTCTCATTCCTGACTCCGTTCTGCGCGCCGGACCCGGTGGGCGAATCCGCCGGTTCATGCAACGTTGAACAGGAGCTTAGTGAGAATATGGTATTAGTTCTAATATTGTTTTTTGATTGTGCTAATCATTTTTAATGATGCCATGCAGGGCGGTCCTTAGTAGGCACATGTTGCCTCACAGCACGTCAAAGATAAGGGTTTCCCCCATATATCGACCAGGCTTTCCGAGACCTGCCGCAGCAAAAAAGCTGATACGCTCAGTCCCGTTACACAAATTCGTTGATACCGAATCGACCCACTTAGCATGGACCTCAGACAGATCCAGTACTTCATTGCGCTGTTCGAAGACGGCTCCGTCACGCGCGCGGCCAAGCGGCTGAATATCGTGCAACCGGCGCTCAGCATGCAGATCGCCAAGCTGGAAGAAGAGTTCGGACAGAAGCTGTTCGATCGCATCCCGCACGGGATGGTGCCGACAGCGGCCGGCCGCATGATGTACCGCCTGTGCCTGCCGATCACGCGGGACCTCGCCAACGCCCGGCAGCAACTGATGCAACGCGAGGAGCAGGTGGCCGGYAGCATCTCCATCGGTATGGTGGCTTCCGAAACGGAAAGCGTGCTGGTGGGGTCGCTGGTGCGCTTCAATGCGCGCTACCCGAATGTGGAGGTATCGGTGGCGGACGGATTCAGCGCCACGCTGATCGACCTGGTCTCCGCCGGCCAGCTCGACGCGGCCGTGGTGCATAAGCCCCGTGGCAAGCTCTCGCTCCATGTGCAATCCCTTCATGACGAGGAAATGGTGCTGGTTACCAGCGCCGAGCATGGCCCGGAACTGCCGGCAGCGGTGGAACTCACCAAGCTGCCCGGGCTGGAACTGGTGCTGCCCACCAAACGCCACGGCTTGCGCGGCGTGCTGGATGCGGCCACGCAACTGGAAGACGTGACCCTGCAGCCGAAGTTCGAGATCGACATCCTTGGCACCATCGTCCAGTTCGTCGAGGCCACGCGCTTTGCCACGGTGCTGCCGCGCATCGTGGTGCAACGCGCGGTGGACGAGGGCCGGCTGCGCATGTACCCCATCCTGGCGCCGCGCATCGTGCGCCACCTGGTGTGCGTGAGCCATCCGCAGCGCCCGCTCAGCACAGCAGCCGATGCGCTGATCGCGATCGTGGCCGAGGAGATCCGGAGGGTGTCAGGCACCGCCGCCTGATGCGGGTGCGGCGGCCCTGGCTACCCCTGCCCTTGCATCGGGCTGCGCACCGCGCGCGGCGCATCGCTGCCAGCCGGTCCATGTTGCCGAGGTGGCGCAGCCAGCTGCGCAGGGTCAGCGCCCCTTCGGGCAATGGCGCGGCTTACGGCGCGCTGTTCGTCGTTTCGGCGGGTTGCCTGGGCATGGCGTGACTCCTGGGTCGTCGGTGTGCGGCTCAGGCCAAACTGGTCCAGACTGGCCCCGTCGCACTCAATGTGAGGCAAGCCTAGTCAGGAAGGTGCATCAGGTCTAATACTGTTTATTGATCCGAAATATCATAGTTTCTGATAAACGTGTTTGACCCGATGACAGGCGAGAGGCGCTGAACGCTAATGCCGCGCTCGAACAGTGTCCTGCGGGCAGCGCCCTCGCCATCTGCCACCGTGCCAGATAGGCCGCCGAGCCAGCAAACGTAATCGACGATTTCAGAGACCACGGCGAACTGCCAGGGCGCGGAACTGCCCAGGTTCCAGAACCCAGGCGCCTTGCCGTTCAGTTTGTGGTGCGGCAGCAGCGAGGCGCGATCCGATAGCCAGGCAATGCCGGATCCCCGGCAGCCGAAGAACTTGTACGGCGCGATGTTGATCCCGTCGACGGGCGTCTTCTGCAGGTCGATCAGGCCGTGCGGCGCGTGCTGTACCGCGTCCACGATGATGTAGAGGCCGGGCTTGACCAGCCGCGCCCGCCGCACGATTTCCTCAATGTCCAGCTTCGCGCCGGAGATGTACCGTGGGGGCTTTGTCATGGCAGCAGGGATAGGCGCGAGGGTGACGGTCTTGAACGTGGTCGCAAGCGGCGCGCCGCTGGATCCCACCGTACGAGGCGAGCTTGCGATCAGACTCCTTACTCTACTGGATTTTCATGCGTAGGCGCTTGGGTCAGCGAAATGGCTCGCTGGTTATTTCGACCACGCTACCGTGAAGTTACTTAATCCTGCATCGCCTACGCGACGAGCATCATTTTCCGGAATCAGCGACGTTCCTCGTTCTCAACCGCGCATCCCGACCGGTGAATCGTTAAGCTCGTGCACGACAATACGCGCCTTGCCTGCGACTTTCGCACGATACATTGCGGCATCCGCGGCGCGTAACAGGGCTTCGCCACTCAATGAGGCTGCCTGGTCGTGCGGTAGCACGCCGATACTCGCCGATAATTGGACGACGTTCGCCCCGAACCTTATGGGCTGGCTCAGTGTCCGCAGGATTGCGCGTGCAATCTTCTCCAGTGCAGCACGATCGAACGCAGGGCCGGTCAGCAGCAACGTGAACTCATCCCCTGCATGCCGCGCAACCAGATCCCCGCCACGTACGCAGCGGCTGATCCGGCGCGCGGCTTCAACAAGTACTTCGTCGCCGCACTGATGCCCGTATGTATCGTTGACAGCCTTGAAGCCATCCAGGTCGATAAACATGATGGCAGCCACACCGTCGCCGCTTGCTGCGCATGCCGCATCCAGCCTCTCGAGGAACGAGCGTCTGTTAGGCAGGCCGGTCAGCGCGTCGTGGAACGCCTGATGCCGCAGGCGATCAAGCAATGCCGTTCGCTCAGTCACATCCTGCACCAGCAGGTAGTACCCATCAGCCGCCTGATCGTGGACCCGACGCGGCACCAGCACACCGCGCAGGACACGTCGACTCCCGTTAAGCGTCGCTCCAACCTCGTACTCGACCCTTTCGCCGTTGAGCACGCGTTGGACGTACGGCTCGATGGCAGCAGCATAGTCAGCGTCGAGAACTTCATGGGTGAGTCGTCCCACGATCTCCTCCGGGTCCAACCCCAGCCACTCGCGATAGGTTGAGTTGGCGAACCGAAAACGTCGCTCACTGTCGACGTAAGCGACCAGCACCGGCAAATTGTCAGCAATGGCGCGCAAATCTACCCGCGTGTCTCCCAATTGCCGCTCGGCGGTCGTCAGTTGCTCGCGCGCCCTGCGCAGAACCTCCGAGGCCTCATGCGCTCCCCGATGCAACGCAGCCTCCCGCGCATCGCGCGCGGCTTTTTCCCGTTGCTCCGCCTGGGTATCGTGAATGACAAACAGCCAGCCTCCGTCGCGGGTCGACGTCGTCTGCTTCGGTGCCACCTGCACTCGCGCTGGCCTACTTTGCTTGTTGCGCAACCGGAACGTTACGTCGAGCGTCCGGACCTCGACCCCGCGGCCACGATTAAGTGCCTGCACGGCCTGTTCAAGGTTGGTCCGGTCGCTCGCATCCAGCAGATCGAGGATGTTCGTTTTCGGCAGCGGAGCGCGCGAGTGCGCGAAGAATTTCACGCAGGCATCATTCATGTGCCGCCACTCCCAGTCCCTTCCGATATGCGCGATAGCGACCGGCGTTCGATGGAACGTCTCGACGTAAAGCGCATGCTGGGCTTGAAGTCGGTCGATCGCGTGAAGCACCTCCAAACGATCAGAGCTGTCCAGCTTGCGCAGGCCAACTTCGTGCTCGATCATTTGTCCCAAGTCTACTAGCATCTGACGTTGTTGGCGCCTGAAGCGCCGCGGCAACGCGTGCATCACACATAGCATACCGATGGGTCGGCCGCACGGTAGACGCAGCGCAATGCCTGCGAAAAAGCGGAACAGCAATTCGCTGGTTGCCAGTGGCCCTTGCGCAAGCTCCGCATCGGACAGCGCATCCCTGACGACGAACGGTTCCTCGCATTGGAGCGTCCGGCTATAGTACGTCTCCACATGGAATACGACGTCCCGTTCGCACCCGCTTGCGCCTATGACTTCTGGCTGGCCCAGTCTGTCGAGACATACGACGGATATTGGTAAATTCAGCGCGCGCGCGGCGACCCGGGTCACGCGCTCAAAGTACTGATCGTAGTCGCTTTCTGGTGGCATGGTGGCGCTGGCTGGTTATCGTTGTTGCTGCTGCGCATCCATGATGCATTCGTCTTTCACGCTCCATGCTCCGTTCCGGTCAGATTGTGAAACGCACTTATTGACGTCCTCGCCGATCACGTCACACGCAGGGAAGTCGGCGCGGCAATTCGCTGAGGCAGGCTCGTCTCTTTACTCGGCGGCTCACGCGCTCGCCTTGACCGTTAAGACGATATGCAAGGCACGGCGTAAGAATGATCCCGGCGACTTTGCGTGGGCTCACCTGATTGGCACGCCGCAATGGAGGATTTTGGCAGGCCGTTATAACGGCGCTTGACAACGGTGCCACGACCATGATTGTCGTCGGTGACGTGGCATCGCAGATCGCGCCGCGCGGCGTATGACACATTAAGGCTATTCCACCGCCGGAAGGTGCAGCGTAACGGTCGTGCCCTTGCCTACTTCGCTCTCAAGAGAAATATGGCCGCGATGTAGCAGCACAATCTCACGCACGAGGGCAAGGCCCAGACCATCGCCGGCCGACCCATGCTGCAGCTTGCCTCGGAAAAATTTGTCGAACACCAGCCCGAGTTCGTCAACTTTGATCCCCATGCCTCGATCGGTCACTTTCAGCATGGCGTTGCGGCGTTCGTCCGACGCGCTAGCGACCGAGATGTTGACCTCTCTCCCAAGCCCGTACTTCACGGCATTCTCCAGCAAATGGCGTATCACGCTGGCGAGGGAGGCGGAGTCACCCATCACACAGACAGGCTCTCTCGCGGACTCCAGCGTCACCCGGCTATCGTCCGTGAACCCTGCCTCAACAACGTCTCGCACGAGCCTTGCGAGATCCACCCGATGAAACGTCATCTCGGATGCTCCTAGTGTTTCCAGGCGCGTCAGTTGAAGATGATTCGAAACGAACTGGCTGATGCGCTGGGCTTGCGAACGAATCGTGCGATAGATGCCAAGGCGTTTTTCCGGGGGGATCAGATCGGCGGCGAGGAGGTCGGCATATCCGACGACGTTTGCGATGGGTATCTTGATTTCAGCTTCTGCGGTAGCAATGAAATGCGATTTGGCCCGTTCCTCGCGCCGCATTGCGCTTACGTCCCAGACAGCCACCACACAGCCAGCGCCGTCGCTGGTATGCACAACACGAATGGCGTAGCTGGATGAATCCGCTATATCGAACTCGATAACGCCGCTAAATTCGTGCGAGACTGCGGCACAGTCGATCTTCGCAAGTAGTTCGGACGGGGTGACTGAGTCCCGCGTGGGACGTCGGCCTCGATACAGAAGGTCAACGAACCGTTGTGGCGTGGCGCCGCGCAAGTCCCCGGGCGAAACGTCCAGGGCGTCGCACAGCCCGCCGTTGGCGTCTTCCACGTGGCGATCCTTATCGAAAATGGCAACGCCGTCCGGCAACGCAAAGAACAGCGCATGCAGGTGCTGGTTCCTTTCTCGTAGCCGGCGGCTGACCACTGCCTCGCGATCCGCTAGCTTCGCCATCCTCTTGATTGACTTGGCCTGGCGCATCTGGACGAGGATGATCAGCGCGGATACGAAGCTTGCGATGCAAGCGACGAGGAGCAGCCTGCTGCGGTACGTTGATAGTGCTTCATGGAGGTCGTAGCCGATCACGACCGCCAGGTTTCCTCTCGACAGCCGATGTACGCCATAAATGCGCTCGACGTCGTCCAGTGGGCTCTTCTCCACCACTTCGGCGTGGGCCGCGGCAGCTACGGCTCGCCGGGCCGCAGAGCTCGCCGGCAGCGGTTGCCCAGGGTCGGAAGCCGCCCCGCTCCAACGCACCCGGTAGATGAGATCATTGGTACCCAGCAGACCGATTGCACCCCGGCTGCCCAAATAGATGCTTTTGTAGATGCTCGTCAGGGAGAGTGGGTCAAGCGACACCACTACGACCCCCATGAAACGGCCGGTCGGCCCAACGATTCCCTTGGAAAGCAGAACTACCCAGCGACCTGAACTGCGCCCCCGCAGCGGCTTGCTGACAAACAATGTCGGCCTGGGATTGTCGGCGTGTATGCGCAAATGCTCGCTATCGCCTAGGTCAAGCACTTCGAATGTCGGATTGGTCGATGCCCTGAGGACGCCACTTTCGTCCAGAATCGCGGTTTGAAGGAAGGGTTCGACACCGAGATGACCGTTGCGGGTCCATTCGGCAAGCGGCAAATCCAGCCCCCGTTCGATGACGGCGCCGCCTAGCAGGGAGGTCAGTTGGTCCGCCTCCATCAATGTGCGCTCGACGTGCTGGCCGAGGGTATAGGCAAGCCGGTCGGCATCAGCCTGGATCCTGCGTAATTCGCTGCCTCTGTCCCATCCGGCCCAGAGCGCGAACCCCAGCCAGACCGACAATACGAGCATGAATGCCGAAATGCCCGGGGTGATGGTGCGCGCCGTGCCTTCGGCCGCTAGCGGCCTATATATCTCCAGACCCATGAATCCTAGCCACCCCAAAAAGATGAAATGAACGCGCTAGGAAACGGCGAGCGCCGTCCCCCGCCTCCGAACCCGGTGTGCGGTTTTCCCGCGACGGGCTCTCGAGTCAGTTGTTAGATCGCGGCGTCCTCGAGCCGCTCCATCGCGCGGCCCACGTGACGCTGGCGCCCGGCCGCAGTGGATTCAAGGTGGACGGCCGCTGCTGCTGCCGGCAGGCTGCGCATGTCGCTCATGACCGGTCCTCCCGCGTGGCGGGACCGGGGCGGTCGATCTGGCTAGCGGGGATTGCGGGCCGGCACGGGAAAGCGTGTCGCGGCGCGGGGCAAACGCCCGCTGCCGCTGTTTCCTGTGTCGTGCCGGTCATGCCGCCAGCATCGTTTGTTCTCATTCCTGACTCCGTTCTGCGCGCCGGACCCGGTGGGCGAATCCGCTGGTTCATGCAACATCGAGCAGGAGCTTAGTGAGAATATGGTATTAGTTATAATATTATTTTTTGATCGCATTCATCACTTCTAATGATGTCGAGCAGGGCGGTGCTTAGTGGGCACATACGGCCTCACCGCGCGCCACAGATAAGGGTTTTCCCCAGTTATCGGCCAGGCTTTCCGAGGCCTGCCGCAGCAAAAAAAATGATACGCTAAGTCACGTTACACAGATTCATTGATACCTAATCGACCCACTTAGCAGACGAGGAAATTGTGCTGGTCACCAGCGCCGAGCATGGCCCGGAACTGCCGGCGGCGGTGGAACTCACCAAGCTGCCCGGGCTGGAACTGGTGCTGCCCACCAAACGCCATGGCTTGCGCGGCGTGCTGGACGCCGCGACGCAGATCGAAGACCTCACGCTGCAGCCAAAATTCGAGATCGGCATCCTCGGCACCATCATGCAGTTCGTCGAGGCCACGCGTTTTGCCACGGTGCTGCCACGCATCGTGGTGCAGCGCGCGGTGGATGAGGGCCGGCGAATCTGGGCGCTTCCTGGCAAGCCACCTCAGGACGAAGACTGACATTCACAATCGCAGGAAGTAACTTCACGGTAGCGTGGTCGAAATAACCAGCGAACCATTTCGTGGCCCAAGAGCCTACGCATGAAAATCCAGTAGAGTAAGGAGTCTGATCGCAAGCTCGCCTCGTACGGTGGGACCCAGCGGCACGCCGCTTGCGACCACGTTTAAGGCCGTCACCCCCGCACCTATCCCTGCTGCCATGACCAAGCCCTCACGGTCCTCGACTGTCAAGCATTCTGTTGATCACCCTGAGTCGCCCACGCTCGCGCCACGCGGCTTCGTCCAGGTTCGCGGCGCACGGGAGCACAACCTGAAGAATGTCGACGTCGACATTCCCCGCGATGCGTTGGTGGTGTTTACCGGCGTGTCCGGTTCCGGCAAGTCGTCGCTCGCATTCGGCACGCTGTACGCGGAAGCGCAGCGGCGTTACTTCGAGTCGGTCGCGCCCTACGCGCGGCGGCTGATCGAGCAGGTCGGTGCGCCCGACGTCGATGCGATCGAAGGCCTGCCGCCGGCGGTCGCCTTGCAGCAGCAGCGTGGCACGCCGAGCGCGCGTTCGTCAGTGGGCAGCGTGACGACGCTGTCGAGCCTCGTCCGGATGATGTACTCGCGAACCGGCAGCTACCCGCCGAAGCAGCCAATGCTGTATGCGGAGGACTTCTCGCCGAATACGGTACAGGGCGCCTGCCCGACCTGCCATGGGCTCGGCCGCGTATATAGCGTGACCGAACGCTCGCTGGTGCCCGACGACTCGCTCACGATTCGCGAGCGCGCGATCGCGGCATGGCCGCCCGCTTGGCACGGTCAGAATCTGCGCGACATACTCGTCACGCTCGGTTACGACGTCGACACGCCGTGGCGCGATCTGCCGAAGAAAGACCGCGACTGGATTCTGTTCACCGACGAACAGCCAACGGTGCCGGTCTATGCCGGCTTCACGCCGAAGGAGACGCGCGCCGCCCTCAGGCGCAAGGCACAGCCCAGCTACCAGGGCACGTTCACCGGCGCGCGCCGGTACGTGTTACATACCTTCGCAAATACGCAGAGCGCGTTGATGAAGAAACGCGTGTCGCAGTTCATGATCGGCGGCGAATGTCCGTCGTGTCACGGTAAGCGTCTGAAGGCGGAAGCACTCTCGGTGACATTCGCCGGTATGGATATCGGCGAGCTGTCACAACTCCCCATCGCTCGGCTCGCTGCGTTGCTCGAACCCGTCTCGCGCGGCCAGTGGCCGTCTTCCAGCACATCTCCCGACGGCGCGATTCTCGACAGGAACAGCCGGCGCAAGGCGACCGCCAGACGTGTCGCGGCCGGCGGACAGGCTCACCAGGGGGCGCCTGACGTGCGCCGTACGCCTAACCTGTCCGACGAGAAGCGTGTGGCAGCGCAGCGGCTCGCGATCGAACTGCTCGAACGTCTGAAAACCTTGATCGACCTCGGTCTCGGCTATCTTGCGCTGGACCGTGCGACGCCAACGCTGTCCTCCGGAGAACTGCAACGGCTGCGGCTCGCGACGCAGTTGTCGTCACAACTATTCGGCGTTGTTTACGTGCTCGACGAGCCGTCTGCCGGACTGCATCCTGCGGACGGCGATGCGTTGCTCGAAGCGTTGCAGCGCCTGAAGGCTGCGGGCAATTCCCTGTTCGTGGTCGAGCACGACATTGGCGTGATGCGGCGCGCCGACTGGCTCGTCGACGTGGGCCCGGATGCCGGCGAGGCGGGCGGACGTGTGATCTACAGCGGACCACCCGCCGGCCTTGCAGATGTCGAAAACTCGCGCACACGCCGCTACCTGTTTGCGCAAGGCGAGTTAGAGGCGCAGGCGAGCGAGGCTGCGACCCGTCCGCGCCGCGAGTCCCGCGGCTGGCTGCGGCTCGAAGACGTGACGCGCAACAATCTGCACAATCTTGCTGCGGATTTTCCACTGGGTTGCCTGACCACGGTAACGGGCATCTCGGGCTCCGGCAAGTCCAGCCTCGTGAGCCAGGCGCTGACGGAGCTTGTGGCGGAACATCTCGGGCGCGCAGCCGATCTTGCCGAAGACGACGAAGTCGACCCGCTCTTTGCCACCCCGCCCGTCACGACCGACGGGCGGATCACAGCCGGCATGGACAAGATCAAACGTCTCGTGCGCGTCGACCAGAAGCCGATTGGCCGTACGCCGCGCTCGAATCTCGCGACCTATTGCGGGTTGTTCGACGCTGTGCGCAAGCTGTTCGCCGCGACTCCCGCTGCACGCAAGCATCGCTACAGCGCCGGCCGGTTCTCGTTCAACGTCGCGCAGGGGCGATGTCCGACGTGCGAGGGCGAAGGCTTCGTGATGGTCGAGCTGCTGTTTTTGCCCAGCGTCTACGCGCCCTGCTCGACCTGTCAGGGCAGCCGCTACAACCCGCAGACGCTCGAGATTCGCTGGCGCGAGCGCAATATTGCCGAGGTGCTGGCGATGACCGTGGACACGGCATGCGACTTCTTCGTCGACGAGGCGCAGGTGATGCGCTCACTGACTGTGCTCCGTGATATCGGCCTCGGCTATCTACGGCTTGGTCAGCCGGCCACCGAGCTCTCCGGAGGCGAAGCGCAACGCATCAAACTTGCGACCGAGTTGCAGCGTGCGCAACGCGGGGATACGCTCTACATCCTCGACGAGCCGACGACCGGTCTGCATCCAGCCGACACCGATCGCCTGATGGTGCATCTGCATGGGCTCATCGATGCCGGCAATACTGTGGTGCTGGTCGAGCACGACATGCGTGTCGCGGCGCAAAGCGACTGGATCCTCGACATCGGCCCGGGTGCGGGAGAAAGCGGCGGGAGGATCGTTGTGAGTGGCGTGCCGGAGACGGTGGCGCTCGCCGTGGACAGTCGTACCGCGAGCTATCTGCGGGCCGTGATATTTCGTTGATTTCGTTGATCTGGTGGGTCGGCGGGGCACGCCGAAAACCCTTTGATAGGACCGCGTTCGGCCACGAGCCGTCATTGGCTCACATCAACTATTCGACATCCGGGAGGCAGTTCGACTCCTGAAAGCGGTCGCCCAAGGGCGAACTTGGACGATTGCTCATTTTTGATGCGGAGAAGCTACTGCCCTTGACGCAGCGCATTAGCACCATCGCCGCGATCGGCGCCGCCCTCACCTTTTCCGCCTCGCCCGCGTCAGCGCTCGGCGTCCTCGCCTACGGCGACGAGCCGGTGGGTGATCCCGGCGGCGTCGTGCAGGATCTGATTTCGACTGAGTTCGAGCGCTTTTTTAGTGCTGCCGGGACGGTCCTGGTGATTCACTACGATACGGTACAGCTGGGAATGGACCGCGTGTGGCACGCCACCGTCGGCATCAGCGCGGCACCCGAGGCCGGAGCCACCGCACGGCTTCCCGCTTGGCGTTTCAACGCGACCCGCTTGATCCGGAACCATGGGAATGTTGACGTGGCTGGCAGACGTGAGTGCCTCACCAGCGCGATACACGAGGCCGCACGAAACATGATGCAGGTGCCAATCCCCGAGTTGGCAACGCGCAGCAAGGCCTCGCTTGTCGGGGCGCGCAACGCCAAGCGCGCCGGACGGGACATTTGACGGCTCCCGGCTGCCCGGCCTTGACTTCGAGCCTGCCCCTGTAGATTGGATGTATATCCCATCACCCCCGTGCTTCCGATGCAGGCCCACCCCACGCAACTCAGCCTCTTCGATGAAATCGCTCGCGCAACCGTCGCGCGGTCGCCGGCTCGCCCATTGGTGCTGATGGCCTGCTCGGCCACGAAGCTCAACCGCCCTGCCCCGCCATGGATCTGTATCGCGGCGTCATGTATGAAACGTTTCGCGCGCATGTGCGAGCTGATGCGCAGCCCCAGGTCATCATCCTATCCGCGCAGCATGGCTTTATCCGCCCACCGCTCCTCGGCCGCGCGTATCACCCGACGGTAGTGCATGCCACCGGCGAGGAAGACCGGGCCGACCCGGTCGGGCCACGCCGCACCGGCCATCGCCGTCGACAGGCCCGAGAGCATGATCTCCGCGCGATCCGCGGTCATACGGGCATCGTAGGGGGCAATCTCCGCATCCGGCTGGCGCATAAGGTTGGTGCTGGCAGTGCGCCGACGATCATGGAAACCAGCGGTGGCACCGGGATGCAGCGCTCCCACCTCGGCCAGTATCTGGCCTAACCAATGATGCCAACCAGACACGGCGGCATGTTGGCAAAAGAAGCGGCGACCCGGTCGCCCTTGAGTTGCTTCCTCAACACGGTCTTACCATGCTCGTTAACACCATGCACCTGAAATACAGTTTTCGCCAAGTCGATACCAACGGTCGCGATCTTCATGTCGAACGCTCCTCCTTCTTACAGTAGGTTACGCAACCCTTCCACTATCGCATCTCTGACGCGATTGGGTTGTGAGTTGGGGGCGTCCATACCAATGGATCCCGGCGTGCCCAATTCAGGCACCAAATGTGGTCCACCACATTTAGCAGAGGTTCCTTGGTTAGCGGTCGCGGCCGCTGCGTATGAACAGCCCCTGCGGAGAGCACGCGACCAGTAGCCAAAAAACCGTTTGTGCTAAACCGCTCCACGGGCGGTAGCGTCTATGGGCATTGAAAGGTCGCCGCGATGATCCGGCGCGATCCACACGCGTAAGCCGCCCACGGGACTGCGGTGAAGTGACGATGGCGATCGTGCGATGCCAGTGTAAGGGTGGACATCGCGAGATGAATCGGGCAGCTTTCAGACATTTCCATGCAGAAAGACCTGGATGGAGCAAGCCCGGGCGCGTTGCCCGCAGGAATAATGGACACGTGGTCGAGGGCAATGCCAACAGATCAGTGAACATGGTGAGGGGGCGGCGCACGCGGAAGTGCACCCGGCAGGAACGTTTCGATGCATACCATGTGACCCTTGGCGCAGATGGGGCAATCGTGTAGCGACCTGCCGGTGAGTCGCTGGTAACGTTCACGGTAGTCGTCCATGAGGCTGGAGGTGTCGTCCGCTGGGGCCACCCGGCGGCAGGCGGCAAGCTTGGCTGCTCGGTGGCGATTGGCCAGCAGGCCGTAACTGCGGATGTGCTTGAAGCCGTCGGGCAGGACGTGCAGCAGGAAGCGGCGGATGAAATTCGTCGGCCGCGAGCGACATGGTCCGGCTTGCGGGCCCATGTTTGTAGTCCTTCCACTGGAAGGTGACCGCCTCGTCGCCGTCGAAGCGCTGCAGCCGGTGGTTGCAGATGGCGACCGCGGATCGCTGGCGAAGGCTGACCAGAACCATGACGCGGGTGTCCGCTTTCGAGAAGGCCACGAGTCGCTCAGGCATTCGCATCCTGATCGTTGCCGTCCCGTTCGATGCCTCGTTGATGCGCCGCCTTCATGGGCGCAGATTTGCCTTGTTCAGCCATCGCGGCATCAACCGGGTCGTCGCGCTGGCGCATCAGCCAGTAAACGATGCCAAGCGCAACCAATGCAGCCGCAAGAGCGGCGATATGCGCGGGCGGCGTGGCCGGGTCGAGAATGATGAATTTGCGCGCTATCGCCAACAGGGCAATGAGGATGACGGTCTTGACTTGGACAATGTGGTCGCGCCGCACCATAACCCTGGTGATTGAATGCTTGAATTCCATTGCGATCAGCAGTGTCATGACCATGCCGAACACCGATTGAAACGTCCCATGATCCAGCGGGTTCAGTGCGCCCGACATAAGCAACATGGCGACCGCGCGTATCAGTTGCCAAAGCGATACGACAATGATCACTGAAACCACTGCGCTCAGGATGTGGGCAACGATCTGCTCGAAGCGCTCATAGAAGCTCAGAACGCGCCACTGCAGCCGATATGCATCGAGATCCTTGCGCAGGCCGCCTCTTTCATTCCTCATGGTTCACCCTTCCAGATAGTTAGACATCGACGGAGCGGATTGAGAGGGAAGCCGGGGGCATGAGCCTCTCCGGGCTGGGATGAGGGCTTCCTTAACATATTAGGGTGCGGAATCCGCAAAGTCATTTAAAATTCCATATCCGGCTTTTGATATCGGCACGCCGTGCACACGCTCGCCCATCCAGCGGCGCAAGGACGAATGCGCCATCGGCCGGCCGAAGAGAAGGCCCTGCGCAAGGCGTACTCCCCTGGCAATAAGCCTAGCCCGCTGGTCCTCGGTTTCCACGCTCTCGGCTATGTCTTGACCTTTTCGATGCGACTCGGCACTGCAACGCCGGGCTCCGCAACGCGCGAGGTCGTTGTAGACATCGATCCGCTAGCAGAGCATCCGCCGCATGACATTGAGAGGTACCACGTGCTCTCCGCGCCGAGTCGCGCTTGTTCCTCAGCGCACCACCGAAGGACTGGCGGAGGCGCTCGCCAATGGCACACAAACGCGTGCATTCGAGAAGCTTCTGGAACGCTTGGCGGAACATCAACTCGTCAAGCTCGCACATGCCATGAGCATTACCCTTGCGCCGTGCTCGACCATGTCGCCACTTGAGGCGCGAGCATCGATCGACAAGGTGCTCGACGGGCAGCCGCAGCAAATTTGGCGCATGGTCACGTTCGTGGTTCAGGGCTTGAAGGAAGCAATGATCAAGGGAAACTTGGAGGCCATTGTCCCGGTGCTTGACGGTCTGATTGCCCATGATGCTCAATCGGCGAGCGGCTTGTCGCGGCAGGCCGACGCGACTTTGGTCTTGGCCAAAGCCGCATTGGGCGCGCAGATAGAAGAAGACTGCGCGGCAGGATTGCTCACAGAGGTGCGGATCGCAGAACTCATGGGTAGAGGTCCGGGCCTCCACATCGTGGGCCATGCTGTGCTGGCTCCAGTGCTTGAAGGTCTTGGTGTGGCCGCGTAGGTGATTACAAGCCGTCAACACAACGCCCACATTACCGACTCACGGGAAGTTCTGTATCGCTGGCACCCCTGGTATGGTCGCAGGGCATGGATTTTCAACACGGTCACGAAGAATGGGGAGATCGTTCTGCGCTGTGCGCTGGACTCGCGCGAGCGGTCGCATCGGGGGAGGGACGGCGGCCCTGATACAGGTGGTTGATAAATTGCTGCGGTGTAGCGCCGCGCAATTCCCCGAGCGAGACGCCGAGCAAGCTGCAGAGCGCCGGATTGGCGTCATCGATCACGAGATTCCTGTCGAAGACACCAATGCCTTCGTCAACGGCAAGAAAGAGCGCATGGAGATGCTGCTTTCTCTCATTCAGGCTGCGGGTCACCACTGCTTCCCGGTCTGCCAGCAAGGCCAGATTTTTGATGGCCTTTGCCTGGCGGAACTGGAAGTAGACAATCAGAGCGGAAATGGCGCTCGCGAGCATGACAATCACCATCAGTCTGCTCCGATACGCCGCCAAGGCCTCATGCACGTTGTAGCCCACCACCACGGCGAGATCGCCCCGTGACAGCCGTTGGATGCCGAATATGCGCTCGATGCCGTCGATGGGGCTCTCATCAATGACTTGCGCGTCTCCGGGCCCGGAGAGGGCTTTTCGGACTTCGGAGCTTGCCGGCACGAACTGCCCAGGCATGGCGCTCGACCCGCTCAAGCGCGCCCGGAATATAAAGTCTTCAGTGCCGAGCACCCCGATCACGCCTTTGTTACCGAGGTAAATACTCTTGTAGACATTGGTTAGCGAGAGCGGATCGAGCGATACCACCACGACTCCGCGGAAAACGGACAGCCGCGCGAGCGGGCACTGACGGTGCTGGCACTATGCGGCGGCAATCGCCAGGAGGCGGCCCGTCGCCTCGGCGTCAGCCCGCCACGCTATGGCGCTGGCTGGGGGAAGCTGGCACAACGGCTGCGGCTATTCCCCCGTGAACGCTGCCGGCCGCCGCTGCTGAAAGTGTGCCACGCCTTCCTTGAAATCCGCGCTCTGGATGCTTAGGAACATTTCCTGGTTGGCATCCATAATCGCCTCGCCGAGGCTTTGATATGGGGTCTCCCACAGTTGCCGCTTCATCACGCGAATCGAGCGCATAGCTGTGCGCCTGGGCCAGGAGCGCATCGGGCGGTTCCGGTTGACCAGTCCCATGCGCAGCGCCTCTTCAGCCGTGACCTTGCGCGACGACAGCAGCAGATCCGCAGCATGTGTTGCAGATCGCTATTTCGGCTAATGGCGACCTCAAATTCCGCAAATGTGGGTGCCAGCCAGGATAGATGAAGGAAAAACGCTCTTCTCCTGCCGATGCTCGCGAGTGCTTTCAATGGAGATCTCCCCGGCGCGCAGGTCGTGGCGTGAACGCCGATCGCCAGAATACCCCTATTTTTCCGATCTTTCGCGAGGTCATACGCATGGCTCTACCGAACTATCACCCTCCCCGTCCGCCCTGCCCGGCCAGCAATAGAATTTCGCCGACACCGGCTCGGCGTAGCCCGTGTTAGCCGAATTAATGATCCGCCGCGCCGTATTAGCGGAATCGTTGGACATGGACGGAAAATGGCGTTGCTCTTGCACAACGGCAAAAATCGCCACTGAACGGCCGTTTCGCAATATAGATCAATGGTTTACAGCCATGCGATTGCTATCGGATATAGCGGTCACCGCTAGCGGGATTAACGATCCTCAACAGCAGCCGACGCGGCCAGTCCAAGCCCCGCATCACGCGCTACCTCAGCCACGCCATGTGGCAGACGGTCAAGGACACCATCGAGGCGATGCCGGGTACGAGCGACAGTGCGACCGAGCGCGAGCGCCTGCATGCGGCGCGCTGCCGCTGGCTCTTCGCGGTGCTGTATCTCGGCGGCCTGCGCGCGGCCAAAGTGGCCGAGACCCGGATGGGCGCGTTCTTTTGCCGGCGCGACCGGGAGGGCCTGGAGCGCTGGTGGCTGGAGGTGACCGGCAAAGGCAACAAGACGCGGCTGGTGCCGGCGACGGACGAACTGATCGTGGAACTGGCGCGCTATCGCGAGGCGTACGGCCTGCCACCGGCACCGCATCCCGGCGAGGCACGCCCCATCGTGCTGCCGATCATCGGCAAGGAAAAGCTCTTGTCACGCGGTGCCCTGCACCTGGTGTTGAAGGAAGTCTTCGGGATGGCCGCCCAGCGCCTGCGCTCACGCGGCCCCGAGTGGGAAAGCCGTGCCGCGGTGCTGGCCAGCGCGTCAGCGCACTGGCTGCGCCATACCGCGGGGTCGCACATGACCAACCAGCAGGTGGACCTGCGTTTCGTGCGGGACAATTTCGGGAACGCATCGATTTCTACCACCAGCGCCTACCTGCACACGGAGGACGATGCCCGCCATGCGGCCACGCAGGAACGCCACCGGATCGGCTGGACGCGCGAAGGGTGACAGGTGCTCGCCTTGGCCAGACGCGCAGTTGTATCACGCAAGGACAATGTCCGGAATCGCATTTCCTCCGTCGATCGCGCGGGTATGCTGGGGGAGTCCCAAGGCGACGGCTGCGAGGCCTACCCTACTGGCGAGGCAGCCGGCCTCCGGGCCGCAGCGCTCAATGCGCAGCTCAAGACTGGTGCCTGGTCGGGCCGGCCAAAAGCGGTCTGCCGATACCGCCTGGCCGCTCCTGAATCGGCCTCAGAAGCCGGCGCGTGCCTGGATGTAAACCATGCGCGGCGCACCGACCAGACGACCGGCATTGCTATCGGTGGTACGTGTGTAATAACGCTTGTCGAACACGTTGTTCAAGCCGATGGTGATGTCGGTACGCTTCCACTGCGGCACCTTGAACATGGCCTGAAGGTTCCAGGTACGGAAGCCCGGTATGCGCCCCACGCTACCATCCGCCGACTCGGCAACCGTATTGGCCAAGTCGGAGTACTGCGAGCTCTGATGCGTCGTGGAGACATTGAAGGTCCAGTTGCGCCAGTCGTAGCGAGCACCGATCGTATCCGTATTGCGCGAGTAGAACGGTACGTCCTGGCCGGCCGTAGCGCCCGACTTCTGAATCGCTCGCGTGTACGTGTAGTTGGCGTAAACATTCAGGCCCGCCAGCAGACCGGCGCGATCGAACGTGTAATCGATCGCGCTTTCCACGCCATCGTGATCGGTAGCGCCGATATTCTGGAACGTGGCGGGAAACAGGCCCGGCACCTGCAGGATCTGGTTGTCGAACTTGATCTTGAACGCGGTCAATTCGGCCTTGATCCGGTTGTCGGTCCAACGGGTACCCAGTTCGAACGTACGGGCCACTTCCGGCTGCAGCGGATTGTTCGGTGTCTRCGAATTGAGCTGGGTGTTTTGCACCGGTCCGAACGACGTGCTGTAGTCAGCGAACATGATCCATGCGTTGTTCACCAGATACGAAACGTTGATCGATGGCAGTGCCTTGTTATTCATGCTTTCGAACTGTGATGTCGCCCCCCGTTGTTGGCGCGTGGTGTCGATATGTTCAAAACGCACGCCCGGCACGATGCGCCAACTCCCGATGGCGATACGGTCGTCGATATAGACGGCGTGGGCATCGGTTGCGTTATCGAACGTGGTGGTCGGGCCTGCCACGCCGGTCACCAGGCTCTGGTTGTACGCGTTGTCATCGCCACGCTCGCGGATATAGCGGTATCCGACGGTGATGTCATGCAGGGTCGGGCCCAGCGCCACGCGCTGTGTGTAGCGTGGTTCAATACCGAACGTCGAGTAGTTGCGAGGCTGGTGCGCGATCTGGGTGGCGCTCTGCTGCAGCGTGCTCTGGCGATAGCTGTCGTTGAAGAAAGTGCGGATTTCGAACTCCTGGCTAGCGGAGATCGTGTTCACGTATCCCAGGTCGAAGCCCGTGCGATTGCCGCTCCAGTAGTCGTTCGGCCGCGTATTCTGAAACGGGTCCGCGTTGTACTGTGCCACCGTCAGCCCGCCGGGCGTGCGCGAGCGCACATCGTAGTAGGACATCTTGCCGTAGACCCGCGACCTGCCGGTGATGTCATACGAAAACTTCAAGGCGACGTCGTTAACATCGTCATCGCTGCCCTTGCGCCATTCGCGGCCTGCCATGCCCGAATACAGGAGGGCCAGTCCCAGACCGTTCTCGAGCGTGGTGCCGACAAATGCGCTGTATTGCGTATTGCTGCCGCCGCCTTCGGTGTAGATGTTCTCGCGAATCGAGGCATCGCCGGTGATTTCCGGCCCGTCGGGAATCGGCTTGGTATTGAAGTTGATAACGCCGCCAACGTTCTGCGGCCCATACCGCACCGCGCCACCGCTGCGCACCACATCAATCGACTCGATATTGCCTAGGCTGACCGGCGCGAAGGACAGCTGGGGCTGCCCGTAGGGCGCCACCGCCATCGGAATGCCGTCGAGCAGGACCGTAGAGCGCGGCGTGTACCGGCCGGTCAGGCCACGCACGCCGATATTGAGCGAGATAGCGCTGCCGGCGGTGCCGGAGTTATCGGTTGACTGCACCCCTGGAATCCGTCGCATGACGTCCCCGATGCTCGCTGCCCCACTTTGCTCGATCTGCTGTTCGTTGACGACGGTGCGCGCGCCCGCGAACGTCTTCACACTGTTCTCCAGTCCGGTGCCCAGCCAGTTACCGGTTACCTGTACGGTATCGAGCACATGTTCGGCATTGCTCTTTTGCGTCGACTGCTCATTGGTCTGTTGCGCGGACGTCAGTTGCGGCGCCAAGCACAGAATGGAGACGGCGAGCGCTGTCGCGCACAGCGAGGTCTGGGGTGCGGCGGGCAGCTTGCCGCAACGACTGGTGTTCATGGCTCTACTTCCTTGCAACAAGAAATTAACGAAAGCGCATGAATATAAATGATAATGATTATCAATTGAGATCCAGTCGACAAAAGAGCTGCCGGATGCGCACACCTCCAAGCAAATTGTTGCTGTGGCACGACGAATATCTACAACTTGCTGGTGCAACAATGCACAACGACCGTCCTGGCGCACATGCGGATCGCCCGTTGCGGGTGAGAGATCGTCAAATGCTGCCCTCTTGTTTGCGCCCTTTAATCCACTTTAATGCCGCGCGGTATCTTTGGATGCGACGGGCAGGCAGCGAGGATTACCAATCCGTGTCCCGTGAGGTGAGTTGAATAAACAGCCTAATGAGGCACTTCACGGATGAAGGTGCGGAAAGTGACGGATGGTGGTGGAGTCAAGGCGAGGGTGCGTGCGAGTGGCCTGTCGATGGCGCGGCACGTGATGCGAATGATGGCGACAATCAGCAGCAATTAGGGCGCATGCGATGCCTGCCGAGCAGCCGCGAGTTGGGGAGAATGACGATGCCCGCCATCGCCATCCACGCTTCCGTTTTTTGCCTGCCCCTAAGGACGCGTGCGCAGTGCAGCGCTTTTGTCGTTTGTCCTGCCCCCCCTGCTTCACTCGCGCCCAGGCACTGGCGAACGATCTTGGCATCTGCAGCAGTTGCGGATTTGGCGACTTTGCCAGGACATTCGTGACACGCGGCTTCCCGCGCCGGCGATGACGCGGGACATACCGGGTCTTTGGCATCGCACCGCGTCAATTGGTGGCGGTGGAATCTATGGACCGAGGGGTATTCAACGAGGCCAGCGCTTTTCTGAACGGTGTATCACCTAAGGGCACCGGCATTGCAGGTCGGATCGCCTGCGACCAAAGTGCGCCACGGCTGGCACCAGTCACGCAAATCGCGCAGTACTCAACGGCGATACTCCGATCCGTAGCAGCAGTCCTGCAAATACAAACCGGCCTGCGTCCCACGGCGCTCACCGGAAGCCATTACGATGGCTGGCAAGCACCCCCGCGCTGCCGGGCAAGTCATGGGAGGCACGGCGCGATCCCGCCGCGCGCGCACGCGCCGCGTTTGCGGGTATCCCGCTGTGCGAGTACAGCTTCCCGGTGCCCTTCACCCGCGACTGACGCCCTGCGCGCGCTGGCAGACGCGGCTGCGTTGCGCCACGATCAGACCAGCCGCGCGTAGCCGGCCGCCACCGCGGCGCGGGCCATCAGCGCTACCGGCTCGTAGTGGGCCAGTCCGGTCCGCGCAATGCCGCGCAAGCGCAAGCGGCGCGCCAGTGCCGGCTCGCCGGAAAGCACTTGCGCCAGCGCCGCGCCAACACGCGCGCTAAGCGCCGGAGCGGCGTGGCGCGAAGACACCAGCGGCAGTCCGGGAGCGGCCTCGGTGCTGCCAATCTGGCGCAGCGCAACAAGACGCTCGGGCAGGTGATCGCGCGCGAACGCCAGCGTGACGCAATCGATGGCGGCGACATCCGCCGCGCCGTTGGCCACGGCGTCGAGCGATGCCAGATGCGACCCGGTGCGCACCGTGCCGGAGAAGAAGCGGCCGTCCCGCGCCAGCTGTGCCACCGCGTAGCGCAGCGCGTTCATGCCGCTGTGCGAGCCCTCGTCGTTATAGGCCACGCGCAATCCGCGGCACGCGGCGAGCGTGGCGGGCCCGTCATTGGCGCGTACCACGATGGCGCTGGTATAGCTGGCGCCATCGCAGCCCGGCGCATCGAACCGTGGCGTGCCAATGATGCGCACATGGCGCCGCAGGCCCTGCACCAGCGGATAGCCGCAGGTTTGCGAGAGCAACAGGTCCGGCCGGCGCCAGAATTTGTGCAGCGCCTCCACCGTCCCGGCGGGCTCGACGACGCTCAGCCGGAGCGGGTCGCGTTGCCGCGCGAGCAGGTCGGCCACGCGCGCGATCAGCGCCAGCCAGTCCGTATGCAGCGCGGGTGTCAGGTTATACATGGGTAGCGCGGCCACCCAGTGCTTGCGTTCGGTCATCGGCCGGTCTTCCACGTTCACCCCGTCAGTTGCGCACGGGCATCGTTGCTGGCCTGCCCGCTTCCTGTTGCAACGGGCACCGCTTCACGTACAGAACCGCGAAACAGCGGATGTACCACGGGCGCGGCCGTACGCAGCGCGAAGCGCGCCAGCCATTCGCCGTAGCCGTGTACCACGAAACCGCCGCTGCGCCGCTGGTAGTCGGCCGCGCGGCGACGATAGATATGTCCCAGCGCGAACCAGGGCACCGCAGGCAAATCATGGTGGACAAGGTGATAGTTGTTGTTGAGAAAGAGCAAGCGCCATGGCCACGCGGCCTCGTTGATCACGCTGCGGCATGCCGGCAAGGCATGGGCACGGTGCTCCTGGAACGAGCGTACCGCCGACAGCGACAGCGCCGGATAGGCCACGCCGGCCAGCATCAGCCACGGCGCGATACCGCAAATGCTGTCGAGCCAGGCCAGCAACGCGGCCAGCGCCAGCAGGTGCGCAAGCCACATCGGCAGGTCGCGCAGATCGCCGTCGCGCACCTTGCGCCCCGCGCCGGCCGCGGTCTGCGCGATGGCAAAGGCCGGGCCGATCAGCACACGTCCCGCCAATGTATTGCGACAGCGCAGCAACACCCGCCCCAACGGACCGGCCGCTTGCCAGTCGCCGGAAAGCATGAAATAGCTCTCCGGATCGGCGCCCGGATGGGTGAGATCGTCGGCCTCGTGATGGCGCAGGTGCTCGCGGCGATACAGCCCGTAGGGAAACCATACCGCCAGCGGCGCCATGCCGAACAGCGCATTGAGCCAGGCCAGCCGGGTCGGGTGGCCATGCAGCAGCTCGTGCTGCAAAGACATATACCAGGCCGTGACGAGAGCCAGCAGCGCGACAGCCAGCGGCAGGCCGATGCGCGTGGCGTTGAACGCGATGCCAAACCACGCGCTATGGACCGCCGCGATCAGCAGCCAGGTAGGCACCTCCGTTCGCCATATCCAACGGCGGGAGGCGCGCGCGATATCGGCGCATTGGATGTCATCCAGGTAGATTGCCATGGCTTCGTCATCGTCGATCGGTGGCGGGCTGGTCGGCAATCGAGGCGACGCGAACACCCAGCGCATCCCGCGCCCGGCGCTCCGGCATGTGCATGGCTCCCGGCGCGAAGGATGTCACTCCAGCTTAACGGCGCCGGAAAATAAGGGAACGAAGGAATGCCGATAAGGATATGCGGGCGCGGGGCCGGGTACCCGTTGCTGCCTACGCTTCGCATGCGGGACGTCAGGTGCCACATCCGGCACAAGGTGCACGCCAATGCCAGACACCTGCGGTTGTGCCCCAGTCCGTTCAGGCGACGAAGAAACAACCTTGCTAGCCGTCAGCGAACAGTGCCAAGGCAGATGRCACGCCACGCAACATCGGGGCCCGGATTACGACGATGCCTGCAGCCATCAGTGCATGACGCCCGCGCAGGTCGCGCGCAAGGTCGCGCATCATGGCGTTGCTTGCCGATGTCTGGCACGACAGTCTCATTGCGGGTATGGACGCCGGTTCAATGCGCAGGGATCTCGATGCCGCCGGGAGAATCGTCGCCGCTGCGCGTGGGCTGCCCACCGGGCCGCGCCGCACGGGCCCTGTACTTGGCCACGTGGTTCTCACGGGCCTCGTCCAGCGAATGGCTGCACTTGAGCCCGCCTTCCCTGTCGGCAAGCTCCGCCAGCTGGCGATAGAAGGTGACCAACTGGCGCAACTCGTCCTCATCGAGTTCCTCGATCGAGACTAGCATGTTGCTCGCTTCCTTGTGCGAGGCAAGCAACTCGTTCAGCTTCAGGTGGACGGCCACGGCGTCCTTGTTCTGGCTCTGCTGGATCAGGAAGACCATCAGGAAGGTGATGATGGTGGTGCCGGTGTTGATCACGAGCTGCCACGTTTCGGAGTAGTGGAAGACCGGACCCGTCAAAGCCCACGCCACCACGACGCCGACCGCCAGCATGAATGCCGTAGGCGAGCCCGCCTGCCTCGTGGCTGCGCCGGCAAGGCGATCAAAGACATGAAGCACGGGAGACCGGTGCCCGTGCAGTGCGGGGGCACTATCGATCCGATGCAGTGAGAATACTGGCTTGCTCATCTTCGGCTCCTTGCTGTCGGCTGCCGCCGTCGGCAACGCGCTGCGTTCATTGTATGGAGCGCGCCGCCAATGGTTCAGCGGGCGCTGTCCTACAACGCCTCCATGACCGGCTGCCCCAGATCGATCAGGGCGTAATTGTGGAGAACAAGCGACTTGGGCAAGTGCTGGGGATCGGCAGCGCTGCGCAAGCGTCGGCCCGGGCGCTTTCCCCCGCTCCGCTGCGGGCATTCGATATTTTTCCTTGACAAGGCGCGACCCATGTTCCAGTATTGTTTATATCGTATGCGATTTAAACGGATGCGATTTACATAGAACCGACAACCACCGGAGATCCATTCCATGAGCAAGATCGAAAAAGTCCTCGCCACCGGCAAGACCCACACCACGCACAGCAGCGCCGGCGTTACCTCGCGCGGCCACAACGGCACGCTGGACATCGCGCTGTCGCCTGGCGACAGCGCCACCCCGGCGCACGTGTTCCCGGCCGTCCAGCCGCACCCGACCGCGGAACAGCTGTTCGCGGGCGCCTGGTCGGCGTGCTACATCGCCGCGGTCGGCCTGGTGGCCAAGGAAATGAAGCTGGAGCTGCCGTCCGACCTGGCTGTGGATATCGAAGTCGACCTGGGCCAGACCGGCGCGGAGTACTTCCTGCAGGCACGCCTCAATCTGCGCGTGCCGGGCCTGGCGCGGGATACGGCGACGGAACTGGCCCACGCCGCCGATGCAATCTGCCCCTACTCGAAGGCAACGCGCGGCAATATCGACGTGGCGCTGAACGTATTTACTTCGTAATTCCCTGCCCTTCTCATTGCCGCAAAATAGTCGTATGCGATTTAATCGCATACGTCAACAATTCACCTGAATCAAGGATGCATACCATGAGCACGATCACCACCATCGCCCGCTACGCCGTTGTCGCAGCCGCCCTGCTGACCGCTGCCGCCGCGCAAGCCGCCGGATCGGCGCGCGACCCCTTCACCGATGGCGCCCGCTCGGTCACCAGCGCAGCCGATCCGTACACAGACGGCACGCGATCGGTACACGGCACGCGCAGCCCTTACACCGACGGCGCCCGCGGCAAGGTCGACCCTTACCTCGACGGCGCGCGCGCCTGAGACCGCGCAGCCACTCGGAGGCCAGATGGTTCGCACGATTTGCCGCCGGTCGCGGGCGCCCTCCCCTTGGGCTCGCGTGACCGCCGCGGGAAGTCATCGCACCTACGATCCAATCGCATACGATCTATAATCGACGCCTGCAATCCATCCGTCTTTGGCCAACGAGGCAGCAAATGAAATCCACCGACAAGCCCGCCGCAGACCCGACGCTCTCGGACTTCCTGTGCTTCGCGGTCTATTCCGCGAACCTCGCCTTCGGCAAGGCCTACAAGCCGATCCTTGAGCAGCTGGGGCTGACCTATACGCAATACATCACCATCGTTGCGCTATGGGAGCAGGACGACCAGACCGTCGGCAGCCTGGGCGAGAAGCTGTTCCTGGAATCGAACACCCTGACACCGATCCTGAAGAAGCTGGAGGCGATGGGCTACGTGGTGCGGCAGCGCGACCCCGAAGACGAGCGCCAGGTACGCGTCAGCCTGACCAAGGCCGGCCGCAAGCTGCGCGAACTGCGCCTGGAATCCGGCCTCGCCGGCGCAACCGGCCTGGCCCCGGACGAGTTCGCACGGATGCAGAAGGCAGTTGCGTCGCTACGCAACAACCTGATCCAGTCGGTGAAAGACAGCGAATGAACAAGCACACAGGACCCACTGCATGACCAGCAAAGCCGCCCAGTACAGCCCGATCGCCTGCGAGTTCCACGACCGCCTGGAAGACCTCGCCACCGTGCGCAGGCCCGCGCAGATCCACTATCGCGACGCCGATGGCACGCCACGGCAACGTACCGCGACCATTACCGATGTGTACAGCCGCGGTGGCGCTGAATACCTGACGCTCAGGACTGGCGAAACGCTGCGCCTGGACCAGCTCGTGGAAGTCGACGGCGAGAAGCTGGCCGACTACCAGGAAACGCGGTCACGAAGTGACGCTTGACCCCCGCCGTTTCATCTTTTGGGATCGGGCGCGCCCGATGGGGAGACCGCGCCAAAGCAGGGCCTGGCCTTCGCGACGGTCCCTCGACCCGATCCGGTAATGCGGGTCAATCCAGCGTGATTCCTTCGCGCTGGATCACAGCCCCCCAATTGGCATCCTCTTTCTCAATGCGCTTCGCGAAGTTCGCGGAGTCGATCATCACCACGTCGCCCTGCTGACCCAACGCCGCCTTTGCCTTGCCGTCATCAAGCACCCCACGGGTGATCGTATGCAGCTTTTGCACAATCTGCGGCGGCGTGCCGGCCGGCGCGAGCATGCCGATCCAGAAGGTCACGTTGAAAGGCGCGATGCCGGCTTCCTCCAAGGTGGGCACTTCGGGCAACTGTGCCATGCGCTTTGACGAACTGACGGCGAGGGGTTTCAGCTTCCCTACCTTGATTTGAGGGAGGGCGCTCCAGGTGTCAAAGGCGGTCTCCAGTTCACCACTCATCACGGCCATCTCCGCCTGCGCAGAGGACTTGTAGGGAATATGCGTGGTCTTGATCTTTGCCCGGTTGTTCAACATGGCGAAGCTGAGATGCGCAATATTGCCCGGGCCCGCCGATCCATAGCTGATTTTCCCGGGATACTGCGTGGCGAATTGCAAAAGGTCCGCTACCGAGCCGACCGAATTCTTCTGCGACCACTCCGGGTTCGTGACCAGGATGAATGGCGCCTCGAGCACTAGCGTGACCGGCGTGAAGTCTTTCGGCTTGTAGTTGCTCTTCTTGTACACCTGATGGTTGATGGTGATGCTGCTGGAGTTCGTAAGCAGCAAGGTGTACCCGTCTGGCGCAGCCCTGGCAGCCTCTGCCACGCCAATCAACCCGTTCGCTCCCGCCTTGTTGTCCACGATCACGGGCTGCCCCAGGGATTTGCTGAGGTGCTCCGACACGACGCGCGCCACGGTATCGGTGAATGACCCGGCCGGGAATGGAACGATCATCCTGATCGGCTTGTTCGGCCAGCTGGCATGCTGGGCTGCGGCCGGACCGGAAATTGCGCCAGTCAGGACGACCAGCGCAGCGACAGCCATTCTGAATCGGCCTGCGACCCTCTGGCGGCGCGACGTAAATTTGAGTTCCTTCATTCTTGTCTCCTGTTCTTGGGTAGTAGTCTTCGAAACTTTTTCTGACCTTACGCCGCCCCTTTCGAGGACTTTGGCTTCGCGGTTTTTCCTGTGATGCCCATGCGTTCCAGGTCCGCGATCTGCCCTGCGCTCAGTCCAAGCACGCGAGTCAACACCTCCTCAGTGTGTTCTCCCAGGGTCGGGGCAGCGTTGCGGATCGGCACGGGCTCGCTTCCAGTGCGAAACCAGGCGGTGCTGGCCGTGTACATGCCACTGTGGGCACGTTCGACGCCACGCCAGAATCCCCGTGCGTGCAGGTGGGCGTCCTGCAGCACCTGTGACATGGGCCGAACCACGCCCGCGGCAATGCCCGCCCGTTGCAACAGGCGCATTGCCTCTTCCGGGTCCCGGGCCTTGCACCAGGACGTGATGGCCGCGTCGATCCTGTCGTGCTGCGCGCGACGCCCTGGCGCCTGGGCAAGCCGCGCATCCGCGGCAAGGTCCTCCCTCCCGATCACACGGCACAGGGCAGGCCATTGCGCGTCAGTGACAGTCAGAACGATCCACGCGTCATCGCCTGCGCAGCGGAAACTCCCATGCGGGACGTGCATGGGATGGCGGTTACCCAGGCGAGGCGAGACCGTTCCGGAGACCGATTGCTCCAGGATGAACGGCGCAGCCATTGGCAGCATGGCCTCGACCTGTGACAGGTTGACATGTCGGCCTTCACCGGTGGCTTGCTGCACGAACAGCGCCAGCAACATTGCGGCCCCTGCATTCAAGCCGCCTATCGGATCGCCATAGGCGTACGACGTCATGGCCGGCGGTCCCTCCGGATGGCCCGTATGAAGCGGCAGGCCGCTGGCCTGCTCCAGCGTGCCGCCGTATGCGCGGGTGTTGCTCCACGCGTTTCCAAGCCCGAATGCCGGCATCGACAGCATGACCAGACGCTCGTTCACGGCTCGCAGCGCTTCGTAGTCCAAGCCCAGCTTCGGCAAGACCTCGGCAGAGTAGTTTTCGATCACCGCATCCGCGCGCGCCGCCAACTGCAGCAGCAACTGCTTTCCCTCGGGGCGCGTCAAGTCCAGGGTGATGCCCAGCTTGTTGCGGTTCATCAGGTTGAAGTTTGAATTCTTCTCGTACAGCCTGTCCCGATAGAACGCTTCAGTGAAGTTGGCGCCGCGCCACCAGTCCGGGTAGCCGGTGCTTTCGACCTTGATGATTTCCGCGCCAAGATCGGCCAGGGTTCGCGACGCCAGGGGGCCCGCCCAGCCCATCGTCAGGTCGACAACACGAATGCCCCGCAGCGGCAGTTGCTCGGCAGACGTTCGCCGGAGCTGCAGACGGGGGTGGTGATCCAGGCCGGATGTCCGGTAGAGGGCGTTATGGGCGCCCTTCGCCGGAGCCGATCCGCCCGGCAACGGCCCGGCCGCATCGAGGCGTAGCGGCACAACGGGGCCTTCGAAGGAAACTCCCCCTACTTCGACCGGGACGAATGCGTTGCGCCGCCGATGCACTTCCTGGCTGAGCAACTCCGCCATGGTGGGGACGATGACAGTCGGATGCTTCTTGTCGCCAAGGATCTCGAACCACTCCCGGGCCGTCCGCGTGAGAAACGCGGGGATGAGCAGCGCGTCGATCTCGTCCGCCCGGGCCATGCGCTCCTGGCCGTTCGCGAAACGAGGGTCGCCGGCCAGCTCGGGGCGCCCGATCGCCTCGCACAGCGCCACCCACTGAGGCAGCGTGTGCGTGAAGATTCCGATCCACCCCTCCGAGGTCTGGTAGATGCCAGCCGGATGCGTGCCGCAGAACCGGTTGACGCCGAGGCGCCGAAGCGGGTGGCGCTTGTCCGGCACCATGCCCGCTTCCATTTCGACCACGCTGAAAATGGCCTCGTGCACACTTAGCACGTATCGGCGGCTGCCTTGCGCGCGTCCGATCAGGGCCGCGACAGCGGCCGAGAATGCGGCAAGCCCGACGACGACCGCGGTCTGCACGTCGTGCGGCATGTGGGGCGGCCCCTCCACCGGGCCGCTCCCATGCACGGCGCCAGCGAGGCCTCGGCACACAGCTTCCGCGCCCGCATACTGACTGTAGGGCCCGCTCTCACCGAACCAGGTGAGCGCCACCTCGATCGGCTCGTGCCCTTGCCGCTCGGCTGTATTGCCGGACCAGACAGGCCTGGCAAGGATGACCGGACCCTCGGTCAGCGCGCGGGCATCCAGGACCACATCGCAGGTTCGCGCGAGCTGGGCCAGCCAGGCACTGTCCTCGGCGCTTCCGGCATCCGCAGTGACGCTGCGCTTGCTGGTATTCAGCCAGGCAAAGAGCGCGCTTTCCGGCTGCGCGGCACCAGGAATGCAGACCATGGGCGGCATCTGCCGCCAGGCGTCGCCCGCCGGACTCTCCACCTTGATCACTTCGGCGCCGAAGTCAGAGAACAACTTGCCCGCGTACGCAAGCGCCGGACCGGTGCCGACCTCCAGTACGCGCAGCCCATTCAACGCCAGTTGCGCCGCGTCAGGACCATTCTTCATCATGGAACCCTCTTGTGTATGCATGGCGATCACCAGGCATCGATGAACGAGCGGCGCTCCCTGCGGCTTCGAACGCCGGCGGATGCGATACCCTGGACAATCCATTTCCGTGTCTGGGCAGGGTCAATCACGGCATCAATTTCCACGGCAGCGGCCGTGTTGATCGCGTGGCCACGCTCATAGGRCTGTGCAACCAGCTTTTCGAACAGCGCTTTACGCTCGGCCCCGTCCGGAACGGCTTCGAGCTCCTTCTTGAAGCCCAGCCTGACGGCGCCTTCCAGACCCATCGGACCGAACTCGCCGGTCGGCCACGAGATGGTGAAGCTCGCTGACCGGAAGCCACCACCCGCCATTGCCATGGCGCCCAGGCCATAGCCTTTGCGCAGCGTAACGGCCAGCAATGCGACGCGCAGCTTGGCCGCCGTGAGGAACATGCGCGACACATGCCGCACCTGGGCGTGTGCCTCGACGTCCGGCCCGACCATGAACCCGGGGGTGTCGATCAGCGAAATGATCGGCAGCCCGTGCGCATCGCACAGCTGCATGAAGCGCGCCGCCTTGTCGGCGGCATCCGCATCGATGGCGCCCCCGAGGTGATATGGGTTGTTGGCCATGATGCCCACGGGTTGCCCTTCCACGCGGGCAAGCGCCGTGTGGATGCCCGCACCGAAGCCGCTGCGCAGCATCAGCACACTGCCGATGTCCGCGATCCCCTCGATGGCTTTCCGGGTGTCGTACACGCGTAACCGGTTCTCGGGTACGACGTGACGCAAGTCCAGGGAATCCGGTGCGCTCCAGTGCGCCACGCGCCCCTGGAACATGGACAGGTAGTGCTTCGCCACCTGCACGGCTTCCGCCTCGTTCTCAACCAGGACATCGACCACGCCATTGGCAAATTGCACCGAAGCCGGACCAACGTCCTCGGGGCTGAAGACCCCGAGGCCGCCACCCTCGATCATCGCCGGTCCTGCCATGCCGATGTTCGCGGACCGGTCAGCAATGATGACGTCGCAACAGCCCAGGAAGGCCGCATTACCGGCAAAGCAGCGCCCCGAAACGATGCCGACTACCGGGACATTCCCGTTGAGATCGGCAAACGCGGCAAACGACGGCTGATACAGGCCGGACACCGAAGGAAAGTCCACGTCGCCGGGCCGCCCGCCACCGCCTTCGGCGAACAGCAAGAGAGGGAGTTCATCACGCAGCGCAACCTCGACGATGCGATCGGTCTTGATATGGTTGCGCTTGCCTTGCGTACCCGCCAGCACCGTGGCGTCATAGGCCATCACCGCACTGCGCGCCCGGTCGTGACCGACAAGTCCTCCGTTGATGTTGCCGATGCCGGTGATCAGTCCATCCGCGGGGGTGTTGGCAATGAGGTCCTGCTGGCTGCGCCGGGAGGCCTGCGCCGCAAGCGCCAGCGCGCCATACTCCACGAAGGTATCCGGGTCGCACAGGTCCGCGACATTCTCACGGGCCGTGCGCTGTCCGCGCGAACGGCGCTTCGCTACCGCGTCGGGACGCGCGGCGTCATCCAGGTACGCATGCCGGTCCAGCACGCGCTGGAGGTCCGCACGGATCGCATGGGGGTCGACCTTCTGGGCGGCATCCACGGATACGCCATCGGCCTCGACCTGCTCGAGCACGATCAGGATCTGGCCTTCGGCTGCCAGCGCTCCCTTCTCCAGTCGCAGGTCGACCACGCGGCCGCCACATTCCGCCGCGATCGCGTGCTCCATCTTCATGGCGTCGAGCACCGCGACCGTCTGCCCCGGCTTGACGATATCGTCCACCTGCACCGAGATCTCCACCACCCGGCCTGTCAGCGGAGCGCGGATCGCCACCAACCCTTCGTCCACCTCCTCCTCAATATCGGGGGACCGTGGCGCATGCGCAGCCGGCGGGCGGCCCGCGCCCGCGAAGAGCGCCTCCTGCGCACGCTCGGCATCCGCAATGGCCTCCGCCGAGGCCATCAGCTCCGGCAGTATCGCTTCGAAGTGCCGTGTGTGTACGTGTTGCGTGAGGAAGTCGTCGCGCTGCGCGAGGGCCCGCAGCAGGTTGAGGTTGGTCGGCACCCCCACGATCCGGAACTCCGCAAGACTACGCTGCAGACGCCGCACCGCGACCTCGAACCCGGGCGCCGCGCTGCTCACGATCAGCTTTGCCAGCAAGGTGTCGAAGTTGGGCGACGGCGCATAGCCGGTGTAGCCGTGGGAGTCGACGCGAACGTCAGGACCCGAAGGCGGGTCGAAGCGCTCCAGGCGACCGTGAGCCGGGCGTGCCAGGCCCTGCGCGTCGGTCATTTCCGCGTTGACGCGAACCTGGATGGCGTATCCCCTGGGTTGCGGCGGCGAAGCGGGATCCAGGCCAAGATCACTTAAGGACCGCCCCGCTGCCAGCCCGATCTGCAGCGCGACAAGATCGACCCCGGTGACTTGCTCGGTGATGGTGTGCTCGACCTGCAAGCGGGGATTGGCCTCGATGAAGACAAAGTCCTTCTGCTCGCCGGTCCCGGTTTCCTCGACCAGGAACTCGAAGGTGCCCAGGCTCTGGTAGTTGACGCGGCGTGCCAGCCTTAGCGCGGCCTTGATGATCTGCTCGCGCAGCTGCGGCCTGAGTACCGGGCTGGGGGCGATMTCCACCAGTTTCTGGAAGCGGCGCTGCAAGGTGCAGTCTCGCTCGCCGAGGGCGATCACCTGGGCTCCGTCGCCGGCAATCTGCACTTCGATATGGCGCGCCCGGCTGACCAGCCGCTCGGCGTACAGCGCGTCAACGCCAAACGCGGAGCTCGCCTCCGACCGGCAGCGCGCGTAGGCTTCCGCCAGGTCCTCGCGCCGCCGGACCACGCGCATGCCACGGCCGCCTCCGCCGCCGACGGCCTTGATGACCACGCCGGCATCGCCTTGCGCATCAAAGAAGCTGGTGATTTCCTCGAGAGATGCGCCGCCTCGCGTTGCGGGCATGACGGGAACGTCGCTCTCCGCCGCCAGCCGCAGCGCCCTCCCCTTGTCACCGAAGAGCGCAAGGTGCTCGACCGTCGGGCCGACGAACCGGATCCCGGCGTCAATACACGCCTGGGCGAAATCAGCCCGCTCGCTCAGGAAACCATAGCCGGGGTGGACGGCGTCGCAACCGGATTCCTTCGCTGCGGCGATGATCCCCGCAATGTTGATGTAGGCCGACGGGCCCGCCCCATCGAGGGGACGCGCCTCGTCAGCCAGCATGCGGTGCCGCGCGCTAAGGTCGTCTTGCGAATAGACCGCGACTGTGCCGATATCCAGGTCGCGCGCAGCGCGCAGGACGCGCAACGCAATCTCTCCTCGATTGGCGATCAACAGTTTTTTCAATTCAGTCTCCTCATTCAAACTTCGATGTCAGTGCCGAGCCAGCAGGCCGGTCATACCGCCGGCAGGAAGCGGCAAGATGATGGTCATTGGCTTGCGCGGCCAATTGCCCCGTGCTCGCGCCGCGATTGCGGCCACGGCGGCGGGTGTTGGGTTGCGAGCGAGCATGCRCGGGCGTTGCCGGCGCCTGGTCAGTCGTCTCCATTGTTGTGATCGAGAATCCGGAGAAGCGGCGCTCAAGGCCGGATGCCAAATCGGCTGATGCCGGCTTCGCGCAGCGGTGCCGCCAGATCGGCGAACTCGCACAGCAGCGTGCGGGTATCGCGCGGATCGATGATGTCTTCGATGACGAACGCCTCGGCGCTGCGGAACGGCGAGGTCAGGCTGCGCACGCGCTGCTCGATCTCGGCGCGCTTCTGCACGGGATCGTCGGCGCCTTCGATCTCGGCCTTGTAGGCGACTTCGAGTCCGCCTTCGATCGCCAGCGAGCCCCAGTTGGCCGATGGCCAGGCATAGCGGAAGTTGAACCGCCCCATGTGCTGGTGGCCGGCTGCCGGCACGCCGTACGCGCGGCGCAGGATGACCGAGCACCACGGCACGGTCGCCTGGTAGACCGCGGCCAGCGCGCGCACGCCGTAACGCATGGTCCCTGCCTTCTCGGTCTCCAGGCCGACCTGGAAGCCGGCGATATCGACCAGGTTGACCACGGGCAGGTGGAAGGCCTGCGCCATGTCGACAAAGCGGGTGAATTTCTCCGCGGTGTCGCTGTCCCAGCCGCCGCCATAGAAGCACGGATCGCTGGCGACGACGGCCACCGGCCACCCGGCCAGCCGGGCCAGGCCCGTGACGATGGCGCAGCCCCAGTGCCTGCCGAGCTCGAAAAAGGAATCGGCATCCACCAGCGCCTGCACGATCGGGCGTATCTTGTAGACGGCACGGCTGTCCCGCGGAATGGCTGACAGCAGCCATTCGTCGCGGCGCGCCGGATCGTCGGCCGACTCGGTCCGCGGCGGCAGTTCGTAGACCGAGGGCGGCAGGTAGGACAGGAAACGGCGTGCGCACTCGAAGGCCTCTTGCTCGGTGGCGACCTCATCGTCCACCACGCCGTTGCGGGTATGGATGTGGCTGCCGCCCAGCTCGTTCTTGGTCAGCTTCTGGCCGACGCGTGCCAGCACAGGCGGGCCTGCGTTGAACAGTTGCGCGGTTTCCCTGACCATCACCGAATAGTGGCTGGCGGCCACACGCGCCGCGCCCATGCCCGCCACCGATCCCAGTGCCAGGGACACCACCGGCACCACGGACATGTTCTCCACCACGTGCTCCCAGACCTTCATGGTGGGGATCAGGGTGTGGCCCTTGATCTCGATATTGCGCACCGAGCCGCCACCGCCGGTGCCGTCCACCAGCCGGACCATCGGCAGGCGCAGGTCGTGCGCCATCTTCTCGGCGTGGATCAGCTTGTCCCCCACTGCGCCATCGTTGGCGCCGCCGCGCACGGTGAAGTCGTCCCCCACCAGCACCACCGGGCGCCCGCCGATGCGCGCCCGGCCCATGACCAGGTTCGACGGGACCAGATCCACCAGCCGCCCGTTACTGTCATAGCGGCCACTGCCGCTCAGCCCGCCGACCTCGCGGAACGACCCCGGGTCGGCGATCCCGGTGATGCGCTCGCGCACGGAAAGCTTGCCGGCCGCCTTGTGGCGCTCTACTTTGTCTTCGCCACCCATGCGGGCGGCGAGCCGCCGCCGGTAGTCCAGTTCGTCGATTTCAGGCTGCCAGGTCACAGCTTGTCTCCCGTTGATGCCGGCGGAATATGTATTGGCGTTAGTAACGCACTATCCATGCCAACCTGAAGACACTTGCATGGCCCTTGATTTCATTGAAGAATTTCCCGGGCATGGCTATCATGTCCGCCACAACGACAGAATGTGTCCGCACTGAGGACACCCATGGAGACGGCCTGTGTCCTCAACAACAACACCACGGTCAGCAGCCGAAACCGTCGCGCTTGGTGCCCTGGTGCGTTTGCGCGATGGCGGCCGGGTGGCGGCGGTCGGCGCCTGTGCCGACCCCGCCATTGCGGACGCGGCGGAATCCGCCTGCGACCGTGCAACGGACCTGGCCGACGGGCGCAGGCTTTTTCCCGTTGAGGCCGGCGCTCACCGCTACATCGGGCTGTGCCTGGAAGACAGTCGCCATCAACTGATCCTTCTGCACCGCGCCGACACAAAGGCGGTGCTGCTTGACTTCCTTGGCACTGTCCCCTTTGCGGGTGCGATCCTCGACCACTTCCTGACTGGCCCATACCAAGCCATTACCGTGGTCGACCAGGATGGCCGGGTACGCTTTATCAGCCCCGTGCACGAGAGATTCCTGGGCCTGGACGCCGGCGCAGGCATTGGCCGCCCCGCGGCGAACGTCATCCCGAACTCACGGCTGCCGCAGGTGGTGGCGAGCGGGAAAGCCGAGATCGGGCAGTTGCAGCAGATGAACGGCATCGCCCGCGTGGTCAACCGCATCCCCATCCGCCAGGACGGCAAAGTGGTTGGGGCCATCGGCCAGATCATGTTCAAGGGGCCGGAAGCCATTGTGCGCATGCACAACGAGTTATCCGAGTTGCGCTCGCAGGTGGCGCGTTACCAGCGCGAGCTGGATGGCCTGCGGGAAGGCCCGTCGATCCCTGGCCTGATCGGTGAAAGCGCGCCGATGCAGCGCCTGCGCCGGGAGATCCAGACCGTGGCACGCCTTGATGTGCCGGTGCTGATCCTGGGCGAAAGCGGCACCGGCAAGGAACTGGTGGCCCGCGGCATTCACGTGACCGGGCGGGAGCCGGTCAACGAACGGCCGTTGGTCAGCCTCAACCTGGCGGCCCTGCCCGCCACGCTGATCGAGTCCGAACTGTTCGGCCATGCGCCCGGCGCCTTCACCGGAAGCCAGCGCCAGGGGCAGGCCGGCAAGCTCGAACTGGCGGCCGGTGGCACCGTTTTCCTCGACGAAGTGGCGGACATCCCGATGGAGATGCAGGTCAAGCTGCTGCGGGTGCTGGAGGACCACATGGTCGAACGCCTGGGCAGCCGCCGCGCGCAGCGGGTGGACTTCCGCCTGATCTCTGCCACCAATCGCGATATCCCCTCGCTCATCGACGCCGGGCGCTTCCGCCTTGACCTGTACTACCGGCTTAGCGGCGTGGTGCTGCGCATTCCGGCCCTGCGGCAGCGGCGCGAGGATATTCCCGCCCTGCTGCAGCATTTTGTTGGCGCTTTCTGCGAGCGCAACAACGTGCCCGTGCCCAGGATAGATCACGAGGTGGCGCGGCACCTTGCCGGCCAGCCCTGGCCTGGCAATGTGCGCCAGTTGCGCCAGCGCATCGAGGAGGCGCTGGTGTTCTGCGACGGCCGCACGCTGGGCGTCGCGGATTTTGCACGTGGGGAATCGGCGCGCGAGTCAGTGAGCATGGAAAGTCAGCTCGGCGTGCATCCGCTGGCGCAAGCGTATCCGCACGAGGATAGCGAAGCGGGCGGGCCGCCATCCCCCTCACCCACTGCCTGGTCATCCAGCGAGCCCACGGCGGGCATGAGCGAGCTCGCCTATGCCGCCGTGGTTGACGCCATCGCGCGCCACAACGGCAACAAGAAGCGCGCCGCCGAGCAATTGCGGATCTCCCGCTCCCACCTGTACAAGCTCCTGGAGCGTGGGCCGGGTGGCTAACCACTCCGGTTCGCGCACCCGCCCGGCGCACGCTGTTTGCGGTGCATGGCTGGCCTCGCATGACGCGGGTCAGTTGACAGTCCCGGATTCACGACGATTTCATGTAGCATCCTTTTACGAATTGGATCGGGATAACTTCGGGGGAGAAGGCTGGCATGTCGCACAGGCAAACCAAGGAACTCGACGTACTGAAGCGCGCCGCCGAGGCAGCCGAGCGATTCAGGGAAGCGGTCGCGACACAGCCTCCCGCCGCTTCGTACGCGGCATGCCGCCAGGCATGGGACAGCCCCACTCCCGAAGCCGGCACGCCTGCGGCGCAGACGATCGATGCCTTGCGCGCGCTGGCGGAGCCCGGGTTACAGCCCACCACAGGGCCGCGTTTTTTCGGCTGGGTGGTGGGTGCCTCGCATCCGGTCGGTGTGGCCGCCGACTGGCTCACCAGTGCCTGGGGCCAGAATTGCGCCAACCACCAAGGCTCGCCATCCGCCGCGGCGGCGGAAGACGTCGCTGCCAGGTGGCTGCTCGACATCCTGCGCTTGCCTGCCAGCGCTTCCGTCGGCTTTGTGACGGGCGCGACCATGGCGAACTTCACTTGTCTGGCCGCCGCGCGCACCCATGTCTTGCAAAAGGCCGGCTGGGATGTGGAGGCGCAGGGACTGTGCGGCGCCCCTGAAATCCACGTGCTGATCGGCGACGAAGCACATACCACCGTCTTTGCCGCGCTGCGGCTGCTAGGGTTCGGGCGGGATCGCATCAAGCGCGTGCCGAGCGGCCGCGACGGCGCCATGCTGGCGGAGCCCTTCCGTGCCGCGCTGGCAGCCTGCGAGGGCCCCGCCATCGTGATCGCGCAGGCCGGCCAGATCAATACCGGTGCGTTCGACCCGGTGCAGGAAATGCTGGCGGATATCCGCGCACGCGGTGCGTGGCTGCATGTGGATGGCGCCTTCGGCCTGTGGGCCAGGGCTTGCCCCGAGACGGCGGCGCTCGCCGCCGGTCTCGAAGCCGCGGACTCCTGGGCGACCGACGGGCACAAATGGCTGCAGACCCCGTATGACAGCGGCTATGCCATCGTCGCGCACCCGGACGCCCATCGGCGTGCGCTGACGGCCGCCGCCAGCTACCTGCCCCACGCGGCCGGCGATGAGCGCGACCCGTCGCAATACGTGCCGGAACTCTCCCGCCGCGCGCGCGGCTTCGCCACCTGGGCCATGCTCCGCCACCTTGGCCGCGCGGGCATCGCCGACATGGTGGCGCGCCATTGCAGGCTGGCGCGCCGCATGGCTGAGCGGCTGGAGGAGGAAGCGGGCATCACCGTGCTGAACCGGGTATCGCTCAACCAGGTTATCGTCAGCTTCGGTGCGGGACAGGACGATGCCACCGCCGATCGCCTGACCCGGCATGTGGTGGCTCGCGTGCAATCGGCAGGCGACTGCTATGTCGGCGGCGCCTGCTGGAAGGGCCGCGAAGTCATGCGCCTGTCGGTCATCTCCTGGCCTACCGGGGACGACGACATCGATCGCGCGGCGGACAGCATCGTCGAGGCCTGGCGGTATGTTGCCAGGCTCGATCCCTGACGATTCAGCGGTTCAGGGCACTAGATCTTGGTAACAAAGGTCCGCGCGTGATACAGCGCGGTCAGGCTGAGCGCCGTTATCACAACGATCGCGATCACGTCCGCGCCCGGATAGCCCCAAAAATCCGACATGGCAGTCTCCCAGTTGAGTTGTCGATGGTCCGCGGTGCGGGCCTTAAAGCAATCCGGTATCCAGCATCCGCTGGCGGCCGAAGTCGCTCAGCCGGAAGCGGAATCGCATCTTGTCGGCGTAAGCATCGAATTTCTCCTCGACGCTGGTCACCAGCCCGCCCGAGTACAGGTCCGTCAGGATAACGCGCACGGAGCCAATCCAGTATGGCCCTTGCTTGCCGTACTCCTCGCAGACCGACGCCGCGATATCGCTGTCCCACATGCCGTCGGTACCGGCGATCTGCTGCAGGATGAAGCCCTTGATATGCACTTTCGCCACTTGTCATCTCCGGTTCGGGGAAAATACCGCCTCGCTTACAGCGAGCGGACCACTTCGAGGACATCGCTCTTCTCCGTGTACATCAGGAAGGCGCCCGACACCACCATCGCGAGTCCCAGCAGGAAATTCCACGCCGGAAACTGCAGGGTGAAGGCAGCCAGGAATACCACCGCGAACGCGCCGTACAGCGCGGCAATGGCCTGCCCCCGGCCCACGCCGATGAGCGGGAAAGACTTGTACCAGGACACATAGCAGAAGCCGAAGGTGATGCCCGCCAGCAGCAGCCATGTGATGGCCTTGAGATTCCAGGTCTGGATGATCAGGTGGATGACATCGACATCGCCGAACAGCGCCAGCGCCGGCAGAACCAGGCACAGCCAGTAGATGGATTCCGCGGTGAAACGCACGGTGATGCCGCAATCCGGATCGGTGACATCGAGCGCGCGGCCCGCCAGCGCGCCCTCCACGCCCCAGCCGATCGCCGCCATCGCGCCGCCGAGGTAGCCCAACCATGACGTGTGCCGGGTTGACGCGCCGGAGAGTTCGCCCAGGATGCCCGGCGCATAGATAGCGATACCGCCGCCGACGATCACCAGGATGCCGAGCGCGGCACGCATCGTGATTTTCTCGTTGTACCAGATGCGTGCGATGCTGGCGCCGATGATCGGGTAAAGCAGTCCGGCGATGGCGGCGAACACCGCGCCCACATAGCCCATGGCAAGGAAGGAGCCGAAGATCGCCATCGGCCCGCCGAATATCGCGGCGGCGAAGTACCACTTGGAGATGCGCCGCACGCGCACCAGCGTGCGGCCGAAGTCCTGGAATTTGCCCAGCACGATCAGCCACAGGAACAGGAAGAGCAATACCGAGAAGGCGTTGAACGTGGTAATGACCGCCGCCGCGGTCAGGAACTGGCGGGGGTTCGCCATATCCATGGTGGCGAACGGCGCCTCCTTCCAGACCGCAGCGCCAGGTACATACCACGCGCCCCACAAGACCGCGCACCATAGCGCCCAGATAAAGCCCCAACGGATACTGCGGGCACGGAATGCCACCTTCGCTTGGCCGACGGTTGTCATGGATCCTCCTGTGGTAAGCGCGTCGGGATGCGCGCCTGTCTCCTGCTTTTTGTCTTCTTTGTCTTCAAGTCATCGGGAAGACATAGGCAGGATTATTGGAAGGCGGAGGCAGGACAGACAATAATCCAAAGGGGAGATACCTACAAAGAGGCATGAGGGCGGGGAGTTCCGGGGTGGAAATCTCGCCGAGGTGGGGTGGCATCTGGCGCCCTTGCGACCTTTGACCTTCTTGCCCACGTCGTATCCCTGGCCTGCCCCCCGGGGCGAGATACGGCGGTGCAACGCTGCCGCCAGCTGGGCCAACTACGTACAGCCGCGTCAGCCGCTAAAGCACGAAGACCCCGCCCACTCAATGCCGCTTCTGATGCTCATGACGCCAAACCACGGCCTCCAGCCGCGAATGCAAATTGAGCTTGGAAAGCACATGTTTAACATGCACCTTGACCGTCCCCACGCTAATCCCCAATTGYCGGGCAATCGTCTTGTTACACAATCCCTCGGCCAGAAAATCCAGCACCTCCGATTCCCGGGAAGTCAGGTCAGCCTGCGCGGCAGGAACCCGTTGATTCGTCGCCACCACCTGCATCAAACTACCAGTAACCGACTCACTCAACACCGAGGCTCCATTAGCAGCCCTGCGCAGGCAATCACACAAGTCCTCCGGCTCCATATCCTTGAGCAAATAGCCATGCGCTCCGGCCCGCAGCGCCGACACGACATCGCGATCGTTATCCGATACCGTCAGCATGATAAATCGCGCATCCACCTGCTTCTCCCGCAACGCGCCGATCGTCTCGATGCCGCTCATGCCCGGCATATTGAGGTCAATCAGAATCACATTGGGTTGCATGCGCACGGCCATCTCAACGCCCTCCGCGCCGGAGGCGGCCTCGCCGACCACGCGAAAATCCTTATCCATGCCGATGAGTTGCGCCAGGCCTTTGCGGAACAGGGCGTGATCGTCGATGAGCAGCACCGTATTGCTCGTCTCCATGGCCAGTTGTCTCCGTTTCATTTTTTTTCTGCGCGGCCACGGCGGTCTGTACTTCGTCCCGCCTCGGGCCGTATCGTCGCCTGTATCGGCGGCTGCTATTTGCAGGGGTAGCGGAAATGTTACACGGCATCCAGCAACGATGGCGCGTCGTTCAGGGTTTCCCCCATTGCACGCCGTTCCTACCAGTCGGGCTGCCCCACCGGGCGAAAGCGCACCGCAACGCAACATCCGCCGCCCGGCCGGGGTGTGATGGCCAGGGCACCGTCAAGGCTCAAGGCCCGCTCCCGCATGATGGCGGTGCCATACTGGTTGCGCGCATCCGCCGCAGGCTCGAAGCCAAGCCCGTCATCCTCGATGGTGATCGCCATCGCGCCATTCTCCGCGGGCAGCAACCGGACAGTAGCCTGCGAGGCCCCCGCGTGGCGCACGACATTGGAGAGGGCTTCGCGCACGATCTGCACGATATGGAATTCTTCGTTGGCGGTCAGCCGGCAGTGCTTTAGCCGGTTGTCCAGCGTCATGGCCACGCTGCTGCGGGCGCCGTACTCTTCCAGGGCCTCTTCCAGCGCGGCGGAAAGGCCTTGCGAATTGATCTGCGTGCGGAATGTCGTGATCAGTTCACGCAGCTTGCGGTAGGCGCCATTCAATCCGTCGCGCAGCTCTTCCGCCGTCGATACCAGTTCTTCGCGCCCGTCGCCCCGCTCCGACAGGGTCTGCAGCCGGCTGACCTGGATCTTCATATACGACAGCGATTGCGCCAGCGAGTCGTGCAACTCGCGTGCCATCGCCGCGCGCTCCTCGATCAGCGCCACCCGCCTCCCCTCCTGCATGCGCCGGAAACCGCCGATGGCCAGCGCCAGATGCCTGCCGACCGCTTCGCCGATCTGGCTGCCTTGCGACTGGCATTCCCGCACCGTCCCGAACACGAGGAACAGGTGGCCGTAGCGCACCTTGCCGTCGCTGATTGGCACCGCCATCCCTGCCTCGCCATCCTGCGCCGGTGCGCCATGCTCGGACATATCGAACAGCATATGCGGGCCGGCCACCACCAGCGTGCGCACGCGCTCCACCTGTGCCCAGCCGAGTTCGCCCACGTGCACCACGGCCGGCAGTTGCAGCGCTTCGCTGGTCTCGTCATCGAGGCAGATGCCGCATGCCCGCGCCGCCAGGCTATCGGCCACCGCGCCGCAGACATTGCGCAAGGCTTGCGGGCCAAGCGATTCGCCCGACAGCGCTGTCATGACCTGGTCGAGCAGGGTCAGCCAGCGGTCCTGCGGGTGGGCATCGGCCGCATTCGCCGCACCCATGCCGGCCCGCGCCTCGCCCGCATAGCGCCGCAGCCGCAGGCCAACCAGCAAGCCGCCGGCGGCAACGATCAGCAAGGCAATGCGCACCGCGATATCGACCCGCAGGTGGCGCTGCAGCGCCTCCGATACATCGACGGCAGCCTGCTCGAGCAGCGGCATGGCGCCCGTCACCGTCCCTGACGCGCCCGGCTGTTCCACCTCGGCGAGCGCGGAGCCGAACGGCGGGTCGGCCAGCAATGCCCGCGCTTCCACCAGCCATTGCCGTGCTTCGCCATTGGCTTCGTTGCCGCGCGCGAAACCGCTGCCGCGCTGCCGCAATTCGGCCGCCTTGGTCATGAACCGCACCGCCTCGCTGGACCACGCAGCCGTCAGCACGGGCTGCACCATCAGTGCCAGCGCGGCCAGCGCGGCGACCGTCATCACCACCATCCAGGGACGCGCGCGATGGTGTTGCTGAGCGAAAAAAAGCAAGTATGATGGCGAGGCGCGTCTGGCAGGCACGGGATTGCTATTCATCGGATCACCTTGGGTCGCAACGCGCATTCAGTCCCGGACCGATCGCATGCAAGTCAACAAGCGAACGCCGGGAAATAATAATAGGGAGACGAGAGGGATTAGCGTGAGGGGGAGCATCATGCTGGCCGTGTGGCTGTATCTGAGCGGCGCGGCCGCCGCCTGCGGCTATGCCATTGGCGCCACCATGGGCTGGCTGCCCAGCAGTACACCGCTTGCCGTGGGCTGTCTCGGCGCAGCGCTGGTGCTGGTATCGGTGGCAACCGCCACCAACCGGCGCCTGCCCGCCAGACTGGCCGACCCCGGCACGCATCGCCCGAGTGTCGGGCCGATTCCGCTGCATCACGACTATCGTGCCCTGGTCGACGGGATCGAGGACATCGTGTTCGAGACCGATGCCGATGCCACATTCCATTTCCTGAATCATGCGTGGAAGTCCGTCACCATGCTGGATGTGCACCTTTGCCTGCACACTCCCGTGTTTCGTTATGTCCATCCCGATGAGCAAGCGCTCAACCGCGAACAGTTTCTCACAATCCTCTCCCAGAACAGCGATGCGTGCCGCTACGAGACGCGCCTGATCTGCCACGACGGGCGGCCGCGCTGGATGGAGGTGCGGCTGCGGCCCCGCTTCGACGGCCACGGCCGGGTAACCGGCACCACCGGCATGATGACCGACATCCAGTCCCGCAAGCGCGCGGAGGATGTGCTGCGCGCGCGCGACCGCAGTCTGTCGACCCTGCTGGACCACCTGCCCGGAATGGCGTTCCGCTGCCGCAACGACCGGCGCTGGACCATGGAGTTCGTCAGCGATGGCTGCTTCGAACTGACCGGCATGGAGGCGGTGGACCTGCTCAACCACCCGTCCTACGACGAGCTGATCCATCCCGACGACCGCGCTTATGTGTGGGACTACGTGCAGAGCCAGCTGGCGCAGCACAGGGCATTCCACCTGCGCTACCGCATCCGCACCCACGCGGGGCAGGAGAAATGGGTCAGCGAGCGCAGCCGCGGCATCTTCGCCGGCAACGGCACGCTGCTGGCCATCGAAGGATTCATCTCCGACATCAGCAGCCAGAAACGCGACGAGGAGCGCGCCGAGCGCGAGCCGCTGCACGACCGGCTGACCGGCCTCAAGAGCCGCGCCCTGCTGCTCGACCGCATCGATCTCGCCCTGCGGTACGGCGCGCCCTTCATGCTGCTCTGCCTGGATGTGGACAACCTGAAACGGATCAACGAACGGCATGGCCGCGCCTTTGGCGACCAGTTGCTGGCCCGCCTGGGCGAGCGCCTGGCCACCTGTTGCGGCCCGGGCATCTCGGCGGGACGCAGTGGCGGCGACGAGTTTGCGATTCTCGTCTTGCAGGCGCCGGCCAGCGAGGGAAGCCCGGCTCTCGACCCTGCCCGCTTTGCGGGACGCACGCAGAACGAGCGCCGGCTCGCCGCGGTGATCTCCGCATTGACGCTGGTGGACACGATCGCCGCCATGCTGGACACGCCGTTCGAGATCGACGGCATCTCCGCCTCCATCAATGCCAGGCTCGGCATCGCGATCCGGATCGCCAACCAGCCCGATGCCCGTTCCCTGCTGCGCGACGCCTTGCGCGCCGTGTATTCGGCGCAATGGCAAAGCGCCAATGGCACGGTGCGCTACGCCTTCGCGGGGGAAACGGCCCGGCGCACGGCACAGGCCTGGCGCCGCTCCCTCGGCGAATTCGCGCGCGCGTTCAGCTCGCATGGGCTTCAGGTGAGCCTGGCGCAGGTCATACCGCTTGGCGACGGCCCGCGCTGGGCGGAGGGATCGGCATGCTGGCACAGCACGCGCTCCGGCGCCATCCCGGCCGCGCATCTGTTCCTGTATGCGGCCCAGGCCGGCACACTGGACCAGTTGGCAGAACGCTACCTGCTCGCCATCTTCGACCAGGCCTACCCGTTGCTCGAACCACAGCAACGGCTTTGCCTGTGCCTTGACGCGGTGCCGCTCGACGCCATGGTGCTGCGGGGCCTGCAGGGCGCATTGCGGGCCATCGGCGACAAAGCGACCCTCGCCCGTATCGACGTGCTCCTCCCGCAATTCGCGGATCGCGGCCTTGCCGAACTCGATGTCACCCTTGCCGGCTTGCGCCGCGATGGTGTCCGCGTGGGCGTCGACCTGACCCCGGCCACCGCGCACGATGGCCCGTCCTTGCCCGACTGGACGCTGCTTGCGGATTTCTGGCGCATCCGGATGGATGCCGGCGCCGCGGATACGAGCCGCCTGGCGCGCCTGCTGCGGATCGCCGCCAGGCACGGCATCCCGGTAGCGGCGGCGGGAGAACCCGATGGCGCCGGCGGCCAGGGCCGCTTCCAGCATCGGGTCGGGCTCGCGGAGCCCATCGGGGTGGAAGCTTAGGCGGCCACCGGCGCCAGTGCCAGGCATGGCATCAGAAGGTTTTCTTCAGGCCCAGGATCCAGTGCGCGGTGCCAATCTTCTTGCCGTCCACCACCCACAGCGCGCGGTCGGCATTGGTCCCCGTATAGGCAAACGAGACGATCCAGCCCTCGCCAAAGGTCTTGCTAAGCGCGGCGCGCCAGTCCGTATAGTTGAAATCGCCGTAGTTGCGCACCCATTGGCGGCCCACGTGCAGCCCCAGCGTGACGTCCCACGGCAGCGGCACGTCCGCGTTCAGCTCCAGGTAGCCGCTGCCATGCGAATTGCCTTTGCCCGTGCCCATCGACGCGCTGTCGTAGCCGAAGAAATTGGTCAGCGTGCGCGAGTACTTCAGCGTCAGGATTTTCCAGCCGACGGCGCCATACAGTTCCAGCGTGTTGTATTTTTCGTCCGAGTCCGGCAGCTTGGGGTTTTCCGGATAGTAGAACTGCAGCAGGCCGACATCGAAGCGCCAGTCGCCGAACGACCTGGCATAGCCTCCGTACAGATCCAGCTCCAGGCTGGCGCCGTTGATCGCCTTGCTGCTGACATTGGTGCCCCAGATGCCGGCATACAGGCCGCTCTCATGGGCATAGTCGAAGCCGCCCTGGAGCGCCGGACGGTCCTGCGTATACGTGATGCCGCGGAATACATAGTTGCTCATGAGCGCGACGTTCGCGCTCACGGTATGGGGACTGGCGGGCGGTTTCGGTTCTTCCTGCGCGAACGCGCAAGACACCGCGCCCGCCCCGCCCGCCAGAAAACAGCCCGAAGCTACCACCCTGGCCCAGGATTGCGACAATTTCATGGTTCACCTTCGACAAGGAAAAGGCGGCAATCGCGCGAGGGCGGTGCCGGAACGCGATCAGAAGTGGTTTTGCAGTTCCTTGCCGATATCGAAGATATCGCCCACGATGCCGTACTTGGCGATAGTGAAGATGGAGGCCTCCGGATCGGTATTGACCGCCACGATGGTGTCCACGTGCTTCATGCCGGCCATATGCTGGACCGAGCCCGAGATGCCCATCGCCACGTAGAGCTTGCAGTTGGCCGCGGTCTTGCCGGACTGGCCGACCTGGCGAGATTTCGGCAGCCAGCCCGAATCCGCGATGGGCCGGGAGCAGCCGAGCGTGGCGCCCACCGAGTCGGAGAGTTCCTTGAACTGCTCGACGTTGTCTTCCTCGCCCACGCCACGGCCGATGGAGAGGATGAAGTCGGCACCCGGGATATCCACGTCGTCGCCGCCCGCCGGCTCCTCAAACGCCAGATGCTGGCTGCGCGGCGTCACCTGCGGCGCGGGCAGGCTCGTTATGGCCGGCGTGCCGGCTGCCTCCACCGGCTTGAACGAGCCGGGCCGCACCGTCAGCACCACCGTGGCGTGCCCCGGGAACTCCATCTCCACGTTCACCTTCTGCCCGTAGCCCGAGCGGGTGGCCACCCAGCCGTCCCCGTCGCGCTCCACCTTGAACACGTCGGTGGTGAACCCGTGGCCGTCGCGCACCACCAGCGGCGCCGCGTAGCCCAACGTATCGATGCTATGCGGCAGCAGCACCAACGAAGGCTGCCGCGCGGCGATCAGCGCGCGCACCGAAGCTTCATATACCTCCGGATCGAAGGCATCCCCGGCGCTCTGCACCGTCACGATCTCATCCACCCCCGCCAACTGCAGCGCCTGCGCGTGGCGCGCCGGGTCGGCGGCGATCAACGCCACCTGTACCGGCTCGCCGCTGGATGCCTTCAGCGAAGTTGCCAGGCCGATCAGCTCGCGGCTGACCGGACGCAGTTCTCCCTTGCGATGCTCGACTACCACCAGAATGCCCGCCATCATGCTTCTCCCCTGAATTCCTTGATGATCTTCGCCAGTTGCGATGCCTGCTCCGCGGGGGTGCCCTCGATCATCTGGGCGCGCCCTTTCTCCGGCACATACATGCGCCGCACCCGCGACAGCGATCCCGCCGCGCCGGTATCGCCGGCCGCCAGTCCGATGTCGTCCGGCCCGACCACCTCGATGGGCCGTGCCGCCGCCTGCTTGATGCCGCGCAGCGATGCGTAGCGCGGCGTGTTGATACCCAGTTGCAGCGTGAGCACGGCCGGGGTGTTGATCTTCACGACGGCGTAGGTGCCGCCCTCCAGCTCGCGCCGCACCGTTGCCGTGCCCTCGCCCGGGGTGTATTCCAGCGCGGCCACCACCGCCGCATGGGGTGTGTCCAGCAGGCCCGCCATGGCCATGCCGGTGGCGCCGAAAGCGTGATCGGAAGCCTGCACGCCAGCAAAAACAAGATCGGCGGACTCGCGGCGGGCAAGCGCGGCCAGCACGCGCGCCACCGCGATCGGGTCGGCCTCTTCCAGGGCGTCGTCCCAGACGCGGACCGCGCGGTCGGCGCCCTTGGCCAGGCACTTGCGCAACTCCTCGTCGGCGCTGTCGGGCCCCACCGTGGCCACGACCACCTCGATGTTGTCCCCGCCAGGCCCCTCCTTCAGCCGCATGGCCTCTTCCAGCGTGAAGTTGTCCCACTCGTTCAGGTCGTGCACCAGGAAGTCGGGGTCGATATCGCRGTTGTCACCGCGCATCTCGAAGTCCTCGTCCAGCGAAGCCACCTGCTTGATCGTCACCAGTATCTTCATAGCGTCTCCATCGTCATCAGCGGTGCTGATTGTTCGGCTCTCGGCGGAGCCTCGGTATGCGCGGCGGCGGGCACGCCGGCCAGCCGCGCGAAATGACTGAATATGCGGAAGCGAACCTGCGTGTCGGGGTCGTCCCGCATGCGCCAGCGGTCCGCATCCGTGAAATTGGGGTGATCGAGCACCATCGCCCGGTGCAGCGCATAGCCATCCTGACGCAAGGCGAGCAGCACGCCGCGCGGTGCGGCGCGGTTCAGGATCACTGCCCGGCGCACGTCCGGACTCTCGTGCGCCGCCAGCCTGGAAAGCTGCGCAGGCGATGTGGCGGCATTGCGCGCCACGCCCGCCAGCACGTCCACGCTGGCGCTGCGCGCGAGCCGGCGCAGCAGCGGCGGCGCCAGTTCGTCGCGGTAGACCACGCCCGCCTGGACCCAGTCCTCAGGGTCTGCGCCAAGCCGCTCAAGTACGGCAGCGGGACAGGCTGGATGCCGGGCGGCGGCGCGCCGTACTTCGGCATGAGCGTCCGCAGCGGCAATCGCCAGGAGCGCCGGCGGGCAAGCCGCATTGCGGGCCACCGTGCGGCGCACCCAGGAATCGGTGTCCTCCTGCAGCCAGCCGGCCATTCTTGCCGACAGGTCCGCCCGCGCCGCCACCGCGCGGCGCACGCCGGCCTCGGCATCGAAGCAAAGCGTCAGCAGCGCTTGCGCGGGCACGGCGGCATGGGCGGCGGCCGCGCGCCGCACGGTCGGGTCGGCATCGGCCGCCAGTTGCCGCAGTAGCGCCACCGGCGCGCGCGGATGCCGCGCCCCGCAGCGCCGTTCCAGCACGGTCTCGGGCACGGCCTCCAGCAAGCGGCCAGGGCAATGCGGATGCAGCAAGACCTGGGCGCGCACGGCCGGCTCGTCTACCGCCGCCGCCCACAGGGACAGCAACGTATCCGCGGCGGTGGCCAGGTTGATGGCAAGCAGGCGGTGCAGCACCGGCAGGTGGCGCCGCTCCAGCGCCGCCAGCACATCGGCAGCGGTACCCGTGTTCTCGCACAGTGCCCGCAGAATCTCGACCTGCGCGGTGCCTTCGGCCATCTGCGCCAGCACGCCGCGCGGCATGTTCGTATGCCTGGCCAGCAGCAGGCGCAGGCGCTCGCCCCCGCCGCCGCGCCAGAGCGTCACCAGCGCCTGCGCGGGAGCGGCCGGATTGCGCGCCAGGCGCAAGCCGACCGCAGCATCGTCGCGGGCGATCGTGGCAAGCCGCGCCAGTACCGCTGGCGCAAGGAATCCCGCCGACGCCAACAGCAAACGGTCCTGGCGGGCATCGAACAGGCGCGGCAGCAAGCACGCCTGGTGTGCCGGCAACGCGTGCGGATAGAGCGCAGCGGCCGCGTAAGGCTCCGCGTCTTCCTGCGCACGCCGCAGCAGCTCGTTCCAGTGCCGGCCCGAGAATCGCATCTCCGCCCCCGCCCTAAGCTTCCACCAGGCCGATAGCGGCATGGCTGGCCGGGGCGGCCTCAGCCGGCTCAGCCAGGGCGTCGCGGATCAACTCGATCAACTCGCGCACCACGAACTTGCCTTCGTAACCGCTGGTCTTCAGGGCGTCCTCGAACATGGTCAGGTCCTTCGGACAGCACACCACGAAGACTTCCAGCCCTTCGATGCCGGCGGCCTCGCGCATGCGGTTCTGCGACGGCTTTTCCACGCCGACCGGGTCGGGCATCCAGATGCGGCCGCCACCGGCGCCGCAACAGAAGGAGTTGTCGCCATGGCGCGGCATTTCCACCAGTTCGCAGCCGATCTGCTTCAGGATGTCACGCGGCGCGCCATAGCCCTTGTTGAAGCGACCAAGGTGACAAGGATCGTGCAGGGTCACGCGCAGGCGCTGCGGCTGGCGCACCTTGATCTGGCCCTGCTCCAGCATGCGCTGCACGTAGCTGGTGTAGTGCTCGATCTCATAAGTGCCCCCAAAATCCGGGTATTCGTTGCGGATGGTGTTGTACGAATGCGGGTCGGTGGTAACGATGCGTTTGAATTGCGCGGTGCCCAGGGTCACGATATTGGTCTCGGCCAGCAGTTCGTAAAGGCCTTCCTCGCCAACGCGGCGCACATCGTTGCCCGCATTCGACTCGCCCTCGAACAGCAGGCCGAACTTCACGCCGGCATCGTGCAGCAATGTGGCGAACGCCTGACTGACTTTCTGGTTGCGCGGATCGAACGAGGCATAGTCGCCCACGAACCACAGCAGATCCACCGGTTCCTTGCGCGCGTCCTTGATCTCGAACGGCAGCGTTTTGGTCCAGGCCGCGCGCTTGCGCTTGGATTCCCCGAAGGAGTTGCCGGTCTTGTGGATCGTCTGCAGGGTCTTCTGCAGTTGCGGCTCCATATCGCCGTCTTCCACCAGCTTGCGGCGCATCTGGACGATGATGGGCACGTGTTCGATCGCCACCGGACAGATCTCCACGCAGGCCATGCAGGTGCGGCAGGACCACAAGGTCTCCATGAACACCTGGCCGCCGTCCTTGCCGTGCGGGCTCAGCTTGACCTCGTCCGGCAGGGCTTGCTTCTGCAGCGCATCGTTGGCGAACTCGCGCAACGAGAGGATCACGTCGCGCGGAGACAGCGGCGCGCCAGACGCTTGCGCCGGACAGGCCTCGTGGCAGCGGCCGCACTTGGTGCAGGCATCCAGGTTGAGCAGGTGCTTCCAGGTGAAATCGGTGATCGTGCCGTAGCCGACCTTGTCCCCGGTGGCCGCCTGGCGCGGCAGGCGCTGCGCAGCCAGCGGATCCCGCAGCATCAGCGAACCGGCGGCGGTGAAAATGTGCTTGACCTTGGTGAAGGGGATCAGCGCGATCAGCGTCAGCGCCAGCAGGCCGTGGAACCACCACAAGCCGGAGCGCAAGACGCCTGCCGCCCCGGCGCCGACGCCCACGGTGCGCATCGCCTCGGCCAGCGCGGCGCCGAACGGCGACCACCAGCGCAACGCCCACACCTCGGGTCTTTCCTGCAGCCAGACCAGCCGCGCGGCTTCGAGCACGTAGCCGGTCACGCCGATGATGATCAGGGCCCACAGGAAGGCCCAGTCCTCGCGGCGGTAGCCGCTGCGGTCATAGCCCGGCTCTCCCGGCTTGCGGTCCGGCCGGGTGTAGTCGAGCTTGGGCGGCTTGATCCAGCCGCGCCGGATCATCATGTAGACCAGCCCGGCGATCATGGCCACGCCGGCGCAGTCGAGCACCAGCGAGAACCACAGGTAGAACTTGCCGTGCCAGAAGCGCAGGCCAAGCAGCTTGCCGGTGATGTCGTATTCCAGCGTGATCGTGGCGGTGCCGATAAACAGCAGCGCGAAGCCGTAGAAGATCAGCCGGTGCGCACGGCCGGCGGCGGGATCCCGCCGGGCGATGGTGCGGTGGCTGGCAACGGTGCGGCACATCTGCATGAAGCGCTTGCCGATTTCCAGCGGCGTGCCCAGCGGCTGGCCGCGCCGGTACTTGCGGATCTGCACGTAGGTGCCGTAGCAGAACACGCCGATGGCAGCGAAGCCCACCAGGTAGAACAGCACGATGGCAGGTGACGAGAATCCTTCAAACAGGACGCGGGTGACCTGGAGCGGGTCGAACTTGTCTGCGGCTGGCATGGCGGCTTCCGTCTGTGTGGATGCGGGGGCGCGAAGCGTCCGGCGGGAACGGCCTGCGTGGCCGTTCCCTGCCCGGATCAGATCTTGTAGATGATCTCGAACGTGCCTTCCTTCTTGTGCGGCACGCCCCAGACCGGCACCTCGCGGCGGTAAGGCAGCGGGATCTGCGCGTCCGCCTCCTCGATCTCGCGGGCCAGGCGCTGGCCGCCGAAGGTGGCATCCGCGATCAGCCGCGGCGCTTCCGCATCGCCGATCAGGTACACGCCCTTGATGCCGACGCTTTCCCAGCGGTCCTCCGCCGCTTTCAACTGGCGGTGCAGCGTATCGTTGGAGCGGCGGCCGGTCACCAGCACCAGCGAGTCGAACTCCAGCCAGCGATGGCTCTTGTTCTCGTCGCGCGGCGACTTGCCGGGGCCGCGGTAGGTACGACGCGATCCGTCGCCCCAGATGTTGTAGATCTCCAGCCGGCCCGGCTCGATGCGGCTGCAGAAATGGTCGCCCATCTCCTTGACCTTGAGCTCGTGCAGGCGCCGCATCATGTTGGGATATTCCAGCGTGAAGTGCATGTAATTGGCCAGGTGCACGCCGCTGACGATGGTCACCTCATGCCCGGCCGTGGCCAGCTTCTCGGCCAGGCTCGGCGCCATGAAGTAGGTGTCGGCGTTGAGGATCACCACCCGCTTGCCGATCGCCTTCTTACCGGCGATCACCTGCTCCGGCGTCAGCTGGTCGTCGCGCGAGGCGTCCGCGCCCGGGATCGGGTCGTGGGTCAGGCAGTTGGTGCCGTCGGTGACCCAGTGCGAGCCGGTGGCGATCACCACCTTCTCGGCGCCGTATTCCAGGATGGCGTTGGCCGTCAGCGCCTTCTGCCCCAGCGCAAGCTGGCTCTGCTTGTTCTTCTTCAGCAGCTTGTTGATCTGGGTTTCGCGGTAGTCGCGGTGATAGCCCCACTCGCCCAGGCCAGGCAGCGTGATGATCTGGTTCAGGTGGCCGCCGATCTTCTCGGCCTGGTCCACCAGGTGGACCGTATGGCCGCGCTCCATCAGCACGCGCGCGCATTCCGAACCGGCCGGGCCGGCGCCGACCACCAGCACCGCGTCGTCGGACTTCCTCCTGGCAAACCTCTCCGGGTGCCAGCCGCGGCGGTATTCCTCGCCGGCGGTGGCGTTCTGCGTGCAGATCATCGGCGGGCCGCCGATTTCCCAGCGCGAGATGCAGACGTTGCAGCCGATGCAGACGCGGATGTCATCGATGCGCCCTTCCTCGATCTTCTTCGGCAGGAACGGATCGGCAATCGACGGACGCGCCGCGCCGATAATGTCGGCGATGCCCTTGGTCACGATCTCGGTCATCTTCTCGGGATCGGTAAAGCGCCCCACGCCCAGCACGGGCTTTTTCGACACCTGCTTGATAAAGCGCGTCCAGGGGATCTGGTGGCCTTGCAGGTTGAAGCGCGAGGGGCCGGCGTCCTCGCCCCACTCGGCGATATCCCCCACATCCACGTCCCACAGGTCCAGCAGCGAATCCGCCATCTCGACGAACTTCATGCCGTCCTGCTCCACCTCGATGCCCGCGCAGCCGTACAGCGAGTCCACCGCGAAGCGCGTGGCGATGGCGCAGTCGTCGCCCACGGCGCGGCGCACCTTCTCCAGCGTCTCCAGCCAGAAGCGGGCACGGTTCTCCAGCGAGCCGCCGTACTTGTCGGTGCGCTTGTTGTAGTACGGCGAGAGGAACTGCAGCGGCAAGTAGGAGTGCGCGCCATACACGTAGACGATATCGAAACCCGCGTCACGGGCCCGGTAGGCGGCGTCGACGTAGTACTGCTGCACCTGCGCGATATCGCGCAGATCCATCTCCTTGCAGTAGGTCAGCGTTTCGAATTCCGACGCGTACTGGCTCGGGCCGCGCGGCGTGGCCCGGCTTTCCATGCAGGGCGCGTGCGCGCCGCCATACCACATCTCGATGCCGGCCAGCGCGCCGTACTTATGCACCTCGTCGGTCATCGCGCGCAGGTTGCGCACGTCGCCCTCGTCCCAGATCCGCGCCGACAGCCGGTGCGTGTCGTCGGACTCCGGGTGGATGGAGCAGTATTCCGTATTCAGCGCGGCCCAGCCCCCTTCGGCCTTCAGCGAACGGTGCGCGGCCTGGAAGCCGGGCAGCGTGGACCCGGCGCCGATGCAATGAGGCACCTGGTAGAACCGGTTGCGCAATGTCTTGGGACCGATCTGGATCGGTTCGAACAGGATGTCGTAGCGTGGGTCGCGGGCCATTTTTTGTCTCCAGCCGGTTTGTAAGGCGATCGCGCAAGGCGTCGCAAGCAGTGCGGAGCGCGCTGGCTCCGCATTGAATCTTCTGTGGGTGCCGATCTTGTTGTGTCTTCGCCGCGCTTACCCCGGGGCGGTACCCGCGCCGAGGGTGCGGCCGTCGTCGTGCCGCGCCAGCCAGTCGATCGCGGCCTGCCGGTAGCGCGTGATGCCTTTGTAGTCGACCAGTTCGTCCGGCAGCGTGCGCAGCACGCGGTGCAGGCGCGCCGCCCACCTGGGGACCGTGGCCAGTTCCTGCAAGCTGATCAGGTAGCAACGCACGCCAAAGCCGATGGCATTGCTGCGGGGCAGCCGGAACAGCGTCTGCAGTTCCACCCGCAGGTGCACCAGTTCGCCCGCGGTCTCGCGAGTGACCGAGGCCCGGTCCGCGCCCCACTCCGGATAGCGCTCCGGCGAGGTGTCCAGGCGCGGGTGAATGGTCATGGTCCAGTTCAGCCGGCGCACCGGCGCGCCTGCGCGCAGGTGCAGCAGATACTTCAAGGCGCGGTCGAAGATGCCCAGTTCGTGCGCCAGCGGCACGGGTCCGTGCCACTCGCTGAAACTCATGCCGAGATCGAAATCCAACGACCAGTCGGCCTGCGTGGTGACCATGCCGGCGTCCATGAACAGGTTGTCCTGGCGTTGATCCATCAACACCCAGTCACCCTGGTTCTGGCGGGCAATGTATTCCAGCGGCGGATACGGCAACGTCGCGGCGTCGCCAAAGACAAAGTCCTGGCGCAGGCCCAGCAGGCGGTTCTCCCAGGTCCAGCGCGTACCGTCGCGCCGCAGCGTGAAGTGCGCGGGATAGCTGGCCGCCAGCGACTCCATCATCAGCTCCAGCGTGTCCCACTCCGCCTGCATCATGTGCGGCAAGGCCATGCAGCGGCCCGGGTCCTGCGCAAGCACCAGGGCCCGTTCGCGGCATTCGCCGATGTAGTGCTCGTCGACGTCGAAGGGATGTTCGGTCACGCTGCCGGCCGGGCCGGCAGCATGCGGTTCGATGTTGACCGAGTACATGTACCGGTCTTCGTGGAACGGAAACGGAAAGCGCTGGATCGCGGCCGGGCTGTTGGCATAAGCAAAGTTGCCGCGGAAAGTCTCGTCTTGCTTGAACGTGGTGTGCATCGCGCCTCCTAGATCGCCAGCACCAGGCGCTGGCAGTTCGCCCGGGAGACGCAGGGCATCAGCTTGCGGCCGCTTGCCCTTTCCTCGATGGAAAGATAGTGATCGTGGTGGACCAGTTCCCCGTCGTTCTCCAGCACCTCCAGCTCACACTGGCCGCAGGCGCCGCCGCGGCACAGGTAGGACGCCTTGACGCCGGCCGCCTCGATCGCTTCGAGCAGGCTGGTCTCCGCGCCTACCTGGACGGTGATGCCGCTGCGCGCGAGCACTGCCTCGAATGGCGCGCCCGCCGGTGGAGCCAGGAACTGCTCCCAGTGCACGTGGCTGTCCGGCCATCCCGCCGCGCGTGCCGCCTGGCGCACCGCCTCGATCATGCCGGCGGGGCCGCAGACATAAACATCGGTGCCTAGCGGCTGGCCTGCCAGCACTTTGGCGAAGTGCAGCGGCTGGCCGGCGTCCTCCACATAGAGATGCAGCCGCTCGCCCGCCAGCCGAAGCAGCTCGGTGGCAAAGCCGGCGTGTTCCTGGCTGCGCACGGCGTAGTGCAGTTCGTACGGCGTTCCCAGCCGCTGCAATTCCGGCAACTGCGAGAAGAACGGCGTGATGCCGATGCCGCCGGCAATCAGGATGTGTTTCCGGCGCGTCTTGAGCAGCGGGAAGAGATTGACCGGGGCGCGCACGCGCAGGAGCGAGCCTTCCTTCACGTGCTCATGCATGAAACGCGAACCGCCCCGCCCTTCGTCGACGCGGCGCACGCCGATCTGGTACTGGCCGGTTTCCCACGGCGAACTCATCAGGGAATACGGGTTGCGGTGCAGGCGGTCCTCGCCCTGCATCTCGACCACGATATGGCTGCCCCCCGAAAAGGCKGGAAGAGCTTCCCCATCGGCGTGGCACAGCGTGAAGCGTTTGACCAGCGGCGTCACCGCCTCGATCCGCGTCACGCGTACCGGTATGCTTTCTTGCGGTTTCATGCTGCCCCCGGCGTTTCCGCATCGGCCATCACGCCCATGAAGGCGGCAAGCCGGCGGGAATAGTGATCGCGCACCAGCAGCTTGCGGCCGCAGCCCGCGCAGGGCGCGATGCCGCCGGACACGGCTGCGTTGCAGGTGCGGCAATGTACGCAGTAGACCCGCCGCGCGCCGGGCGCCACGCATTCGCATTGCATCTCGGCGGAATCCAGGCCATGCAGTTCCGCCACCCGGCTCACCTCGGCGAGGAAATCCTCGTCGCCGGCGGCGTAGAAGCGCAGGCCCATCGGCAACGAGGCCAGTGCATCGCCCAGTTGCTCGAGCAGCGCCGCGGTGGACGCCGCGACCGTCACATCGGCGCTGCTTGCCCGCACCGCCTGCGTGAGGTCGGCGCCCGCCTCGGCCGCGTACAGCACCTTGCACGCCCTGGCCGCGCCGGCCAGGCGACGCAGCGCGTCGCCACCCGCGCCCCGGGCCACGGCCAGGTGCACCTTGCCGCTGCCGTCGAACTGCAGCGGGCGGTACAGCGGCATGCTCTTGATGCCTGTCACCAGCATGGCAAGCTCCTGCGTGGTTGCGTGGTTGCGGTGCGTAAATGCGCGGATGCCGGGTCAGGCCGCCTTGACCTGGGTGCGCAGGCGCTGCGGGTCGTAGAACGGCGTCTTGGTTACCGTGCCCGTATGCGCGCCGTTGCTGTCGCGGATCTCAACCTTGGTGCCAAGCGCCTTGTAGCCGGACTGCAGGTGCACGAGCGCCAGCGATTGCATCAGGTAGCGGCTGAAGGTGGCGCTGGTCACCACGCCCACCGCCTTGCCGTCCACGAAGATCTTCGATCCGGCTTCCACCGCGCGGTCATGCCTTACCGCCACGCCGGCCTGGAAGAAGCGCTCCTTGCCGCGCGCGTTCAGCAGCGCCGCCTTGCCCACGTAGTCGCCCGCCTTGTCGGTGTCGATGGCCCAGCCGAGATTGACTTCCCACGGCGTGGTATCGCCTTCCGGCATGTCGAAGGGGAAGAACAGCAAGGCTGCCTCGATGCGGGCGAGTTCGAGCGAATCCCAGGAGCAGGGAATCAGCCCCTGCGGCTTGCCCGCCTCCAGGATGGCGTCCCACAGATCGACGGCGTCCGCCGCGGCGCAGGCGATCTCGAAACCTTCCTCACCCGAGTAGCCGCCCCGGGAAACAATGATCTTGCGGCCGAACAGCGTGGTCTCGCGATGCGCGAAATACGGCAGGGAGGCCAGCTCGATGCCGATATGCGGCTTGAGGATGGCGGCGGCGCGCGGCCCTTGCAGGGACAGCATATGCACGTCAAAGTCTTGCTCCCACTTCACGTCGCGGCCTTTCGAGAGCGCGGCAAGCTGGCGTTGCGTATTGCCGCTGCCGTGCGACAGGCGGTACTGGTTCGGCGCGTCGCAGATCACCATCAGGTCGTCGCTGACGGCGCCGTTCTCATCGACGGCGGCAGCCAGCCGCGCCGTACCCGGCTGCAGGCGATGCACATCGATCGGTACCATCTTGTCGATGACGGCGGCGGCATCCGGTCCGGATACCTTGACGATATTCAGGCCGCTGATGTCATAGAGGCCCGCGGCGGTACGCACCGCCACCACCTCGTCCTGCGGATCGCGCCGGTAGCGCCAGGGGATCGGCATATCGTTCCACGTATCGCCGTCCAGGGTGGAGCCGAGTTCGCGATGCCGAACGTTCAGGATGGATTCTCTGGTCATGTGCAGTCTCCGCAGGGTGTCTGGATTTTTGCGGAGTATGGCGAGCTACCCCCCCTCCCAACAATTTCCACTTGGCACTACCTCCTTGGTAGTAGCTGCGGGCGGTGCCTAAGAGGTATTGCCACGGCAGGCCCCGGTCCGCAGACTCCAGGGCACGGAAGTACGCCAGCGCAGGAGGAGAAACACATGACGGCCTTGACCTTGACCCAGCTCCCCGTTCCGGCCGCGGGCACCCATGGCCAGCGCATCGCGCGCGCCGTCGCCTCCCCGCAATCGACAACGGATACCAGTGCCGCGGTGGTGCGCTCATGGACCCGCTGCCTGGGCGAATACGGGCTCGATCCGGAACGGCGTCCCGTCCCGCCGGTGCTTTGCGCCAGCGAATTGCGCGAGCGCGGCGAGCGCTTCGGCGACCTGGCCGACTGCGCGCGGCTGGAGATGACCACGCTCTACCAGCAACTCGCCGACCCCGATATGGCGGTGATGCTGACCGATGCCGATGGCGTGGTCATGCATCTGGTGGCCGCCGACCCGTTCGCGCGCGAGATCGCCCCGGAAGGCTTGCGCGTCGGCGCGATCTGGAGCGAGCGCGAAGCCGGCACCAATGGTATGGGCACCTGCCTGGCGGAAGCCGGCGCGGTGGCGATACGCCAGCATGAGCATTTCTTCCAGCGCTATACCGGCCTCACCTGCTCGGCGGCGCCGATCTTCGACGAGAACGGCGTGCTGGCGGCGGTGCTCGACGTCACCAGCCGCTCGCCCCTGCTGTGGCAGCAACACTCCCCGGTGCTGGTCGGCATGTCGTGCCGCCATATCGAGAACCGCCTGTTCGATGCCCGCTTCCGGCACGCATATCCGATCCGCTTCCACAGCCAGCCGGAACTGGTCTACACCGCCGGCGAAGGCAAGCTCGCGGTCGACGCCGACGGCGTGGTGCTCGCCGCCAACCGCAGCGCCCTGCTCCAGCTCGGCTTCCCTTCGATGCAGGCATTGCGCGGCAAGCGCATCGACACGCTGTTCATGAGCTCGCTCGACGAGCTGGTGGCACGTAGCGCGCGCCAGTCTTTTCATCCGGTGCCGGTCTACCTCGCGCAAGCATCGGATCGTTTCTTCATGGTCGCGCAGCAGCCGCCGCAGGACTGCCTGCCCCGGCCCGGTCGCCTCGCGGCACGCGGCACGCCGGCGCAGCAGACTGCCGCGCCCAGGCCAGCGCGCGCGGGCCTGGCCTGCGGCGACCCGCGCATGGACGCGCAAGTCCAGCTGGCCACGCGCGTCATCGCGCGCAATGTGCCCGTCCTGCTCCATGGCGAAACCGGCACGGGCAAGGACGTCTTCGCCAATGCGCTGCATACGGCAAGCCCGGCGGCGCAAGGCGCGTTCGTAGCCATCAATTGCGCGTCTCTGCCGGAATCGCTGATCGAGAGCGAACTGTTCGGCTACCGCGCGGGCGCCTTTACCGGCGCTCAGCGCGAAGGCCGGCGCGGCAAGATCCTCCAGGCCGACGGCGGCACGCTCTTCCTCGACGAGATCGGCGATATGCCGATGGCCTTGCAGGCACGCCTGCTGCGCGTGCTGGAAGAGCGCCGGGTGACACCGCTCGGGTCCGAGACCTCGGCCCGGGTGGATTTCCAGCTGATCAGCGCCAGCCATCGCAACCTCGCCGAACTGGTCCACGACGGGCGCTTTCGCGAGGACCTGTTCTACCGGCTAAGCGGCGTCGAACTGCGGCTGCCGCCCTTGCGCGAACGCGCCGACCGGCTGGCCCTGATCCACGCCATCCTGGCCGAGGAAGCCGGCCCGCAGGAAACGCCGCCCACGCTCGCACCCGATGCCGAGCAGGCGCTGATGCGCTACGACTGGCCCGGCAACCTGCGGCAGCTACGCTACGTGCTGCGCACCGCTGTAGCCCTGTGCGACGGCACGCGGCTGACCAGCCGGCAACTTCCTCCGGAAGTCGTGCAAGGCGCGCAACATGCCGCACGCCGCGGTCGGGGAGCCGACGCAGGGGCCGAAGCAAGCAAGCCCGCGCAGGAGAGCCTGCCGCCCTTCAACGCCATCCAGCTGAACGAGCGCAAGACCATCCTGGACCTGCTGGAGACGCATCGCTGGAATGTCAGCACCGTCGCCCGCACGCTGCGGGTCAGCCGCAACACGCTGTACCGCAAGATGCACCAGCTCTGCATCGAGATCGCGCGGGAGGCGGCTGCGTCGCGGCATGAGGCCGGGGCCTGAGCGCGCGCCGCTTGCGCCATGACACGCTCTCACCCCACCGTGCCGCGCCCCGCCGGTTGCGGTCCGGCGGCGCAGCGGTATGCCGCCAGATAGATCAGGCAGACAAAGCGATTCGCGAAAGGCCCTCATCCATGCAAACGCTCGAAAAGCCCGGCCACGACATTCATGGCATCAGCCCGTCCGGCGCGGTCCGGATTCACGCCACCGGGCGCCTGCACCTGGGCTTTCTCGACCCGGGCGCATCGCTCGGGCGGCGCTTCGGCAGTCTCGGCTTGTCGATCGGCGGCCCGGCGACCATCCTCGACCTCGGCCCGGCCGCGCAAGACCGGGTCGCCGCGGCGGACTACGCCGCGCGCCAGGAAGTGCCGCGCGTCTTGGCCTGGCTGGAGCGGCTCAAGCAAGCCAGCGGCATCCAGCGCCCGCTCGCGGTCCGGCTGCATGAGGTACTGCCGGCGCATGCGGGCTTCGGCTCGGGTACGCAACTGGCGCTGGCCCTGGGYCGGGCATTTTCCGAGCTGCACGGCCTGCCGTGGTCGGGCGCCGACATCGCCCGCCTGCTGGACCGTGGCGGCCGCTCCGGCGTGGGCATCGCCGCATTCGAGCGCGGCGGGCTGCTGGTGGACAGCGGCCCGCGTGGCGCGGGCAGCGTGCCGCCGCTGGCGGCGCGATTCGATTTCCCGGCCGATTGGCGCATCGTACTGCTGCTCGACACCAGCCGCACCGGCCTGCACGGCGCGGCGGAGAAGCAAGCCATGCAAGGGCTGCCGCCCTTTCCGCAAGCGCTGTCCGCCGATCTCTGCCACCGCGTGCTGATGCAGATCCTGCCTGCCGCCGCCGAGCAGGACTTCGCGCCCTTCGCCGAGGGCGTCAATCACCTGCAGCAGGTCATCGGCAACTACTTCGCGCCGGCGCAGGGCGGCGTGTATAGCAGCCCGGCGGTCGGCCACGTGCTGGACCGGATCACGCGGCAAGTCGGCGCCGGCCCTGCCGCCGTCGGACAAAGCTCTTGGGGGCCGACCGGCTTCGCCATCGTGCCTTCGCAGGCCGCTGCCGAACAGGCGGTGGCAGACGCCCGCGCGGCCGGACTGCTGGGGCCCTTCCTGGAAGCACGCATCGTCACGGGAGCCAATCGCGGCGCGCAGGTCGTGCCATCGGCGCGGCATGAAGCGGGTATCTCAAAGCCGGCGGCTTGTTGCAATGCGGCGGCGTAACGAGCGCAACGAGCGCCCGCCCTCTCCCGTATGCGGCGCCTTCTTTGCCTGCTTTCCTGGCGAGACAAGAAAGCAGGTCGCCGCCCCGCGGGGGTGGTGAAACTGCCTTTGACTTCAGGCCTTTGAAGTTGAAGTTGAAGTTGAGCACCTCAGACCACGGAGCCCCCAAAATGGCACGCCCCTGCATCCTGCATATGTTCACCCCCACCCGGCAAGCCAGCCCCTTCGACGTCAACATGGCCATCGACGCCGGCTACGCGCACGTCATCCCCTACGCCGAAGCCGGCCTCGACAACATCACAGCGCTGACCCAGGACGCCATCTTCTCCCGCGGCCCGAAAGGCGTCGCCAACACCGGCATCTTCATCGGCGGCCGCGACGTGGTGCTGGCGGCGGACATGCTCGACGCGGCCCGCAAGGCCATGGTGCCCCCGTTCGCGGTGTCGGTCTTCGCCGACCCGAGCGGTTCCTACACCACAGCGGCGGCGCTGGTAGCCGCCGTCGAAAGGCAACTGCGCAAAGTGCATCAAACCGACTTCTCCGGCCGCAGGGTACTGGTACTTGGCGGCAGCGGCGCCGTCGGCCGCGTCGCCGGTGCGCTGGCCTCGCAACTCGGCGCGCGCGTCTGGCTATCGAACCGCTCCGGCAGCGAGCAAGCCACCCGCATCAGCCGGGAAACCAACGAACGCTTCAACGCGCAGACCGAAGGCATCCTGATCCGCTCGGCCGACGCGCTGCGGGCTGCACTGGCCGAAGCCGACGTGGTATTCGCCACCGCAAGCGCCGGCGTCCAGGTCGTTGGCGAGGCGGACCGTGCCGCCGCGGGCAAGCTGCTGGTGGCCGCCGACGTCAACGCCGTGCCCCCGGCGGGCATCGCGGGCGTGGACGCCATGGACGACGGCAAGCCCATCGGCACCGGCAAGGCCGTGGGCGTAGGCGCACTCGCCATCGGCAATATCAAGTACCAGGTCCAGCATCGCTTGTTCCTCGCCATGCGCGAAGCCGCCAGGCCGGTCTACCTGGGCTTCCCCGAAGCCATGGCGATGGCGCGCACCGTGGCCGCCGAACTGCCTTGAGCACCAGGCGCTGGTCCCCACCACCGAACCGAGGCACCCATGCCAAGCACAACGAATGCCCACCCTGCCCGCTCACTCAGCGTCAACGCACTCAGCCAGCCGCTCGTCGCCAGCCTGCTCGACCATCGCGCCGAGTGGCGGCTCGCGGTCTCCGAAGGGCCCATGGGCGTGCGCATCGTCGATGCCGGCGTCGAGACGCGCGGCAGCGTCGAGGCTGGCCTGGCCATCGCCGCGATCTGCATGGGCGGGCTGGGCCAGGTGCGGCTGCGGCACGGCGGCGAAGGCTGGCCCACGCACATCGAGGCCAGCAGCGGCCAGCCGGTGCTGGCCTGCCTGGCCAGCCAGTACGCCGGCTGGAGCCTGAGCGCCAGCCAGGAGGAAACCGGCGGCAAGACATTCTTCGCGCTGGGCTCCGGCCCCGCGCGCGCGCTCGCCGGCAAGGAAACGCTGTTCGAGGAACTCGGCTATCGCGACAAGCTCCACGCCGGTGACGGCGGCGCCTGCCTGGTGCTCGAAGTCGACCGCGCGCCGCCGGAGATCGTCATCCGGAAGATCCTGCGGGACTGCGGGCTGCAGCCCGGGCAACTGACCGTGATCCTGACGCCGACGGCAAGCCTGGCGGGCACCACGCAGGTGGTGGGGCGCGTGCTGGAGGTGGCGCTGCATAAGGCGCACGTGCTCGGCTTCCCGCTGGATCGCATCGTCGGCGGCAGCGGTGTCGCGCCACTGCCGCCACCGGGCGCCGATGCCGGCGACGCGATGGGCCGCACCAACGACGCCATCCTGTATGGCGGCAGCGTGCACCTGACGGTCGATGCCGACGACGATGCCGCCCGGGCGCTTGCGCTGGATCTCCCGTCGGCCAGGTCGCGTGACTATGGGCGCCCCTTCGCCGACGTGTTCAGGGAATACGGCTACGACTTCTACCGCATCGACCCGGCCCTGTTCGCCCCCGCCGAAGCATGGGTCAGCAATCTCGCGTCCGGACGGACCTGGCACTCGGGCGGACTGAACATGGCGCTGCTGCGCGCGCAATGGCTGGTGGAGGCCTGAGATGGCCGCCTCCCCTTCGCGCGGGCCGCTGCGCGTCGCCATCATGACCGACGAAACCGGCTGGCATACCGCCAGGCTGAAGCAGGCGCTGCGCGCACGCGCCTGCGAAGGCCGCTGCGTGAACCTGGCCGATTGCCGGATCGACACCACCTGGGCCTGGCACGGGCTGGTGATCCCGGGCTATGGGCGCGGCTTGCCCGACGCCGTGATCGTGCGCGGCCTCGCCTCCGGCAGCTTCGAGCAGGTCACGCTGCGGCTGGGCATCCTGCACGCGCTGCGCGAGCTGGGCGTGCCCGTGTATAACGACGCGCGCGCTATCGAGCGCAGCGTGGACAAGGGCATGACCAGCTTCCTGCTGCATCTGGCCGGCATTCCCACACCCGCGACCTGGGTGAGCGAATCCGCGCCGCAGGCGCAGCGCACGGTGATGYGCGAGAGCGCCGCCGGGCGCGCGCTGGTGCTCAAGCCACTGTTCGGCTCACAGGGCAAGGGGCTGCAGCGCATCGGCACGGTGGACGCGGGCCATGCGCCCGTGCCCCTGCCCGCGCTGGTGGCGTACCGGMAGGTGGCCTATCTGCAGCGTTTCGTGCCCGCTCCGGCCGCGCCGGGCAAGCCCGGCTTCGACTGGCGCGTGCTGGTGATCGGTGGACGGGCGGTGGCCGCCATGCGCCGCGTCAGCCAGGGCTGGATCCACAATGTGGCGCAGGGCGCCCGCTGCGAGCATGCCGAGATCACGCCGGCGCTGGCCGCGCTCGCTGTGCGCGCCACCGAGGCGCTTGGCCTCGACTACGCGGGCGTGGATCTCGTTCCCACCGGAGAAGGGGAAGCCACGGATGGTGCCATGGTCATTGAGGTCAATGGCGTGGCAGCCTGGCATGGACTGCAATCGGTTACGGAAGTCGATATCGCCGGCCTGCTCGTCGACGACCTGCTGGCGCGCAAGCTGCCCGCGGCGCGCCACGGAGCCGTGGCGTGAGGGCGGCGCCGGACAACCGCGTGGCCGGCAATGCGGCCGCGGCCTTCCTGTGGGCATGCACGCTTGACGTAGCGGTGGCGAAGCCGGGCAATGTCAGCATGGATGCGCCGGGGCACGGCATGAGCGCCGGGCTCTTCCTGGACAGCGCGGCGGCGGCGGTGGCACCGCTGACCGACGGCGCGCTCAGGGTCGGCGAACGCATCGAACAGGCAGTCGCGCAAACGCAGGCGGTTGCCAGGTGCAATACCAATCTTGGCATMCTGCTGTTATGCGCGCCGCTTGCCACCGCCATGGAAGCCGGGCCTCCGCGCGATGCCAGAACGCTTGGCGAGCGGATCGAGGCGGTGCTGGCGGCCCTGACCGTGGCCGATACCGAGGCCGCCTATCGCGCGATCGCGCACGCCATGCCGGCCGGCCTTGGCACGGCGCCGGAGCAGGACGTGGCCACCAGGCCCACAGTGAACCTGCGCGCCGCCATGCACCTGGCCACCATGCGCGATACCGTGGCGCGCCAGTATGCAAACGGCTACGCCGACCTTTTCACGCTCGGGCTGCCGGTGTTGCGCAGGCACCTCGCCGGGCACGGTGCCTGGCACGAGCGGCTGCACCGGGCGGTGACAGCCGTCTATCTCGCTTTTCTTGCGCGCTTCCCGGATTCGCATATCGCGCGCAAGCATGGGCTGCCGGCGGCAAGGCGCGTGAGCAACCGGGCGCGGCTGTTCCACGGGCGCTTCGAGGCGGGCCAGTCCATCGATCCGGAGGAATTCGCGCAGTGGGACCGGGAGCTGAAAGCCGCCGGCGTCAACCCAGGTACCAGCGCCGACCTGACGGTGGCCTGCGCGATGATCGCGGGTTGCCTCGATCCGCAGATATGCGCCATGCGGATCGATCCGCGCCAGCCCGGAATCAGCTAGCGCGCAGCGGCGTGGCACCGGCCTGTTCCGGCGCCACGCCGGAACATACCTAGACGCTGACGGCGCCGCCCAGCCAGCCGGGCACTCGATCTTGCACGCGCTGCGACGCGTCCCGCCGCCGCTCTATCGCGACCCCCACCGCGCCAACGTCGTCGAACTTCTTCGGTTTGACGACCACGACCCGCACCCAGTGCGCCCCAAAGTCTTCCAGCAGCAATTGCGCCACGCGCTCGGCAAACGCTTCCAGCAACTGCAGCCGGTGCGTGGCCATCAACTCCCGCAACGCGGTGCGGACCTTGCCGTAGTCGATGGTGTCGCCGATCCGGTCGCTGCTGCAGGCGGCGCTTCGCGGCAGCCCGGCGGTCAGGTCGATGCGCAGCGGCTGTGGCGTGCCCAGCTCGCTAGCGTCGATGCCGATGATCGTCTGCCCTTCGAAGCCTTCGATAAAGATCAGGTCCATCGGGCCGGGCGAGGCCGCCGGTGCCGCGCGGGCGGCCATGGATTCCGCCTTCACGCCCGGCAGCGCGCCGAATTCCGCCGCTTCGGCCTGCCACATCATGTCGTCTCGTTTCATCTGCCCTCCTTGCAATGCACTTGCTACTAGCGCGCGGCCGGCGACCACGCTCCGGCGCTGGTCTCGCAAAAAGCAGGCCACACCGACACACCGAGCGGCGCCCCCGTGCCAGCGCGGCCCCGCAGGCGGGCGGCGCGGCGCCGGGCTGTGGGACACACGCACCGGACGGCACAACCTGTCCCGCCGACGGCGCAGTCAGCGCGGCGCAACACGCAGCCAGGGCCTTGCGGATCAAGGCGCAGGCGGCAGGCACGACTCCTGCGATCATTTCAGCCAGATCGATCCCTTAGCGAGCCGCCCGTTGCCCCACCCGCCCGCCTCCCTCCACCTGGACGCCGAACCATTCGCCGCCGTCGACCGCGACGCCCCCGATGCCCTGGCCCGGACCGAGGGCGCGCCACGCTTCGCCTGGGCTATCACCGGCTCCGGCCATTTCCTCGAAGAATGCCTGGCGCTGGCCGCCGCCCTGCCCGACGTGGATCTGTTCCTGTCGCGCGCGGCCGAGGAAGTGCTGGCGATCTACGGCATCCAGTTGAAGGACCTGAAGGCACGCTTCCGGGTTTTCCGCGACAAGACCGCCAGCGCGGCGCCGGTCGGCATGTTCTATGCGCGCCGCTACCACACCGCCATCGTCGCGCCGGCCACCAGCAACACCGTCGCCAAATGCGCCGTGGGCATCTCCGACACGCTGCCGACCAATATCCTCGCGCAGGCGGGCAAGCTCGGCATCCGCGGCATCGTGTACGCGTGCGACACCGAGCCGGTGGTGGTGACCAAAGGGCCGGACGGCTGGCTGAAGCTGCATCCCCGCAATATCGAACTGGAAAACGTGGAACGCCTGCGCCGCATCGACCATTGCGAAGTGGTGTGCTCCATCGGCGAGCTGCGGGGCGCACTCGATCAACGACTCAAGGCACTGTCACTGACATGGAACACATCGTCTTCCTGACCGGCCGCCTGGCGGAAAAAGGCCTGGAACGCGTGCTGCGCAGCCTGGAGCCTGCGCCGTTTACCTGGGAGATCCGCGAAATCGGCGTGCAGGTGGCCGCGCTGATGACCGCCGACCTGGTGCGCCGCCGCGTGGCCGCGCCGGTGGTGGCGGACCGCATCATCGTCCCCGGCCGCTGCCGCGGCGACCTGGACGCGCTCTCGCTGCACTACGGCATGCCGGTCGAGCGCGGACCGGAAGAACTCAAGGACCTGCCGCAGTTCTTCAACCGCAAGGCCAAACCGGTCGACCTGTCCCGGCACGATATCGCCATCTTCGCCGAGATCGTCGACGCGCCGCAGCTCGACGTCGAAAGCGTATGCGCGCGGGCGCGCCGGCACCGGGCCGATGGCGCCGACGTGATCGACCTTGGTTGCCTGCCCGCCACGCCGTTCCCGCACCTGGAGGAAACCGTGCGCGCGCTGAAGGCGGACGGCTTCCTGGTCAGCGTGGATTCCATGAACGCGGAAGAACTGGTGCGCGGCGGCAAGGCTGGCGCCGACTACCTGCTCAGCCTGACCCTGGACACCCTGTGGGTGGTGGACGAAGTCGCCTCCACGCCGATCCTGGTGCCGCAGCAGCCGGGCGACGAGGCATCGCTGTACGCGGCGGTCGAAGCCATGGCGCAGCGCGGCCGGGCCTATATAGCCGATGCCATCCTCGACCCCATCCCGTTCGGCCTGCTGGCCTCGCTCGGGCGCTACGAGCGGCTGCGCCAGCGCTTTCCCACCGCGCCCATCATGCTCGGCGTGGGCAACCTGACCGAGCTGACCGAAGCGGACACCGGCGGCATCAACGCCATCCTGATGGGCATTGCGGTGGAGCTGCATGCCTCGGCGATCCTGACCACGCAGGTCAGCGGCCATGCGCGCCGCGCCATCCGCGAGGCGGACGTGGCACGCCGGATGATGCACGCCGCGCGCGAGCAGAACGCCCTGCCCAAAGGCATCACCGACCAGATGATGACGCTGCATGCACGCGAGCCCTACCCCGACACGCCAGAGGAAATCGCGGAAACCGCCAGCGCGATCCGCGACCCGAACTTCCGCGTGCAGGTGTCCGAGCAAGGGATCCACGCCTACAACCGCGACGGCCACCATGTGGCGGCGGACCCTTTCGCGCTCTTTCCCCGCCTGCAGCTGGAGGCCGACGGCAACCATGCCTTCTACATGGGTGTGGAACTGGCCMGCGCGGAAATCGCCTGGCGCCTGGGCAAGCGCTACGTGCAGGACCAGCCGCTGGACTGGGGCTGTGCCGACGAACGCGAAAAGCAGGACCTGACCGAATGGTGCGCCCCTGGCGCCACCATGAAAAAACGGGCCTGAGGACATGACAACCATGAGCAACGACGTAATCCACGAAGCCGTCGTCACCACCGTCTCGGTGGCCGGTGCACCGCATATCGCGCCGATGGGCGTGCGCTACCAGGGCAGCGGCATCGTGCTGATGCCGTTCCGTCCCTCCGCCACCTACGACAACATCGTCGGCACCGGTACGGCCGTGGTCAACCTGACGACCGACGTGCGTGTCTTCGCCGGCTGCCTCACCGGCCGGCGCCAGTGGCCCACCGTGCCGGCGGAACGGATCCACGGCGTGCGGCTGGCCAGTGCGCTGAGCCACATTGAACTGCGTCTTGCGCAGGAGAACGGCGACGCAACGCGGCCAGCCCTGCGCATGGAGCGCGTGCACGAAGCCCGCCATGGCGAATTTGCCGGCTTCAACCGCGCGCAGGCAGCGGTCATCGAAGGCGCCGTGCTGGTCAGCCGGCTACATCTGCTGCCGGCCGACAAGATCGCCCGTGAGATGGCCTACCTGCAGATCGCCATCGACAAGACCGCCGGCGCGGCGGAACGCGAAGCATGGCAATGGCTGCTGGACCGCATTGCGGCCTGGCATGCCGGCAGTATCGGCACGCACGCCCCTTGTGCCGCCCCCGAGCCCACCCTGGAGAAAACGCGATGACATCCCTGCTGACCAGCGTACGCAATGTGGAAGAGGCCCTGCAAGCCGCCAGCGCGGGGGCCGAGCTGATCGACCTGAAAGAGCCGAAGGCCGGCGCGCTCGGCGCGCTGCCGGCGGAAACCGTGCTGGAGGTGGTCGGCGCGATGCGCGCGCGCTGGCCCGGGCGCCTGCTGAGCGCGACGATCGGCGACCTGGCGCCGGCCGAGCATGCCGTCATGATGCTGATGGCCAACACCATCGGCAAATGCGGTGTCGATTACGTCAAGGTGGGCGTGGCACCCGGCGAGCATGCGCGCGCGGCCTTGCGGCGGCTGGCTACCCTGCCGTGGCAGGTGGTGCCGGTGTTCCTGGCGGACCACGGGCTGGACCTGAAGCTGGTTGAGGAGGCCTGCGGGATGGGGTTCCCGGCGGTGATGGCCGATACGGCGGGCAAGCAGGCGGGCAGCCTGTTCGATTGCGTCGATATGGCGGCGCTTGCCGCCATGACAGCGATGGCGCGGCGCCGGGGCGTCAAGGTTGGCCTGGCCGGTTCCCTGCAGCTCGAACATCTGCCCCGGCTGCACACGCTGGCGCCGGACTTTGCCGGCTTCCGTGGCGCGCTGTGCGACGGTGGCCGCGCCGGGCGGCTCGATCCACGGAAGGTGGCGGCGTTGCGGGCTGGCTTGCACCCGGCGGTTGCGCTGGAACCGCAGCCGGCCTGAGCCTACCCGCCGCCCGCCGCGCTGGCGCGCAGCAACGCGCGCAGGCGCGGCAGGTCTGCCTTCTGCAGAAGGTCGACCGCAAACGGCGCATCGCGCGTGTAATGGCAAAAGTGCCCATCGACCACCCCGGCGTGCGCATGCTGCGCCAGCGTCATCCCCGCCCCGATCTGGCACGACTTGACCAGCACCAGCCTTTGCGCGCCAAGCCGGCTGGCCAGCCACGCGGCAATGCTGTCGGAAGTCGCGTCCCAGTTCGCCAGCGCATCCCGCTCCTTGCGCAGCAGGCCGTATGGCGCCCATACGGCAACGCCGCCATTGCGCAGCACGGCGTGGATCGCATGTTCGTCGGCGGCCACCGTCAGGGCCGGGCACAGGCCCTGCAGCATCAAGCCGTACTGGACCATGGCCAGCACCGCCATATTGTGGGCAACCAGGTCGTCGAACCCCCATTGCGCCTGGTAATCGCGCACCTCGTCGGCAAAGCCGCCCCCGCCCGGCACCACCACCACGCGCCCGCCGCCGAGCGCGGCCAGCTCCCGCAGCCAGTCCGGCAAGAGCGGATCGCGGCCCAGGCTGCCGCCGATCTTTACGACGTGCACGGGGCCTCCCGCTTCAGCGGGGCGGACGTGGAAATCGCTATCGGCATGCCTGCGCGCCCCCCGTCGCGACCGCCGCTTCCCCGGCCTGCCACAGCAGGACCGCCACGGCAACGCTGGGGGCGCACACGCGCGCCCACTCCGCGTGGGCCGGCGCGATACCGGCGAGGTCTTCGAAGGCCCGATAAGGGCGCCCAAGCCGGCCAGCCAGGTCGCGCGCCAGGAAGTGCCCGCACCCCGCGCCGATCACCGGTGCGCCCGGTGGCAGGCCGGACCGGTCGATGACACGCAGCAGGTTGTCCCCAAGTTCCGCGATCTGTGCCAGCCGCCATTGACGCGCCACTTCCAGCCAGGCCGCCGCGGGCGCGTCACGCGCATCGTGCCCGATCATCCTGGCAAGGCGCTGGTGCGTGGCTTCCGGCGTCTTGGCGCCGCCATCGGCGCTCGGGTGGGGATCGTGCGCTTCGCGCAGTTCGCCGGTGACGCGGTACACGTCGGCGGTGGTGGCGAACAGTTCGTTCATCACGTTATAGCTGGCGCCCTTGAAGGCGATGCGGCGTGCGAGCGCGCACAGCGGCGTGCGCGCCACGCCCTGGTACACCAGTTCGCCGGAAGCGAGCCGGCCGGCATCGTCGCGGCCCTGCGCCGCCACCTCGCCGTCCACGATGGGAATCAGGTCGCTGGTGGTGGTGCCGACATCGACCAGCACGCCGTGGCCGATGCGGGCAGCCGCCATGCGGGCGGTCGCCACCCAGTTGGCCGAAGCGATGTGCCGCCAGTCCGCGGCCACTTGCCGCCGCGTGCGCCAGCCGGCCGCGCCGGCGAAGAAAACGGCGCGCTCGCCGAAGGCGCGCCACATGACGTCCGCCAGCGCTGTCACGCCGGCTTCCCGGTTCTCGAACAGGTCGGCCATTTCGCCGGTCATGGTGACCGCGTGCGCGGCATGCGCGCAATCGGGCCAGCGCGCGCGCGCCTGTGCCAGCACACCGTCCAGCAGTTGCAGGCCCTGCCACAAGGGGCAGGCCCACTGCGCGATATCGACCGCGATGCCGTCCTCCAGGCGCGTTGCCTTGATATTGGCGCCGCCCAGGTCCCAGCCGAAGACAAGCTGCTCAGCGGCCATGGGACGCTCCAATGGTGACCGTCCGCTCCGCCAGGATCTGGTGTCCCGCCAGCATCTCGCAGGCCAGGTTGCGGCCAAGCTCGGCCGACAGGCCTGCATAGGCGCAAGTCACACGCGGGTTCACCTCGATCACCACCGGGCCGCGCCGGGGATGCCAGACCAGGTCGATGCCGACGAAGCCGCGCAAGCCCGGCATGCCGGCCACCACGCATTCGGCCACGTCCGCCAGCCGGCGTCCCGCCTGCCCCTTGCATTCGATCGCATTGATCTCCACGCCATCGTCGTGCACCTGTCCGCTCGCATCGACGCGGATGTGCTGCCGGTTCACGCTCAGCAGTTCGGGCCCGCCCGGGCCGCAGAGCAGCGAGACGCTGATCGGCTCGCCCTCCACCCACGGCTCCAGCACCACCGGCTCGCCGTGCGCGAGGCGCCGCAGCCAGCCTTCATGCGCCGCGCCGAAACCATCGTAGGCGTGCGTCGCCACCGATCCCGCGCCATCATCCGGCTTGACCACCCAGCGTCCGGGCTCGGGGGCGTCCCCTTCGCTCCACGGCCGGGTCGCGGCGATGCCGAGCGCGGCCAGCCGCTGCGCGGTCGCGCGCTTGCTGGTGGCCAGCGCGATCGCGCTGGCATCGCAACCCAGCCAGCGCGCGTCGCCCACCATGTAGTTCAGGCTCAGCAGCACGCCTTCGGATTCCGGCGCGACGACCCAGCTGACATCGTGGCAGGCCGCCTGGCGGCGCACGAAATCCGCCGCGTCCTCGCCGGGCATGCGCGCGCAGCAGCTCACCCTGTGCGCGCCATCGCATGCCGGCGGCAACTCGCCGGGCAGCGCCGCGCAGGTAATCGCCACGTCGCCGATGCGCGCGAGATCTGCGATCATGGCGTCACGCATGGCCCGGCCCTGGCGCAGCAGGTGCGGCACCGCGCGGGTGTCCATGGCGCCCGCGCTGATATATTCATAGACGAACACACGCGTCATCATTCCCTCTCCATGCACATCATCCCAGTCATCGATCTTCTTGACGGCCGCGTTGTCCGAGCGGTGCGCGGCCAGCGCGACCAATACCGCCCCATCGTGTCCGGCCTGCATCCGGGCAGCGATCCGGTGGAGATGGCGCGGGCGATGCTCGCGCATTGCGCCAGTGCCACGCTGTATATCGCCGACCTCGACGCACTCACCGGGCGCGCCATCCAGCTCGATGCGCTGCGAGCGCTGTGCCAGGCCTTGCCGGAAATCGAACTCTGGCTGGACGCTGGCTTCGCCAACGCGGCGCAGGCCACCGCGGCGCTGGCTGCGCTGTGCGGCGCCGGTGCGCGGGTGGTGCCGGTGTTCGGCAGCGAAACCCTGTCCGAGCCACCCGCCGCGGCAGGCAGCGCGCCACCCTTCGACGCCTGGCCCGGCGCCGTGCTTTCGCTCGACCGGCGCCATGGCATGCCGCTGGGCAACGCCGCATGGTGGCAAGCCAGCGACGCATGGCCGGCGCAACTGATCGTGATGGCGCTGGACCGCGTCGGCGCGTTCGAGGGGCCGGACCTGGAAACGCTCGCGGCAGTCCGCGCGCAGGCGGGTGCCGGACGCAGGCTGGTCGGCGCCGGCGGCATCCGCCATGGCGCCGATCTCGCCGCCGCCGCGCATGCCGGGGCCAGCGCCTGGCTGGTTGCATCGGCCATTCATGATCTCCGTATCCCGCCGGCTGGCCAGGGAGGACGTTCCTCCTGATCCGCGCGGCGGGCTCCATCAAGCAAACCTACGGTTCATCAGACTTCCGGGCAGGTCAACTGATCGCCGCGTGAAATCTGGCGTAGGTGTGACTCCGCTCTCCCATTTCACGGGAGAGCGGAGCAATCAAGCGCATTGCTTCGGCGTAACTTCCGGCTGGACACATCGCCCACGCTCAAGTCCGGACGAGCAAGCATGCAAGCAGGCATAAACACGTTCCATGCCAGCCCGCCGCGCCGCGCTGGCGCGGCCTGGCGCCGCATGCGCCGCGCGCGGGCGTGACAGGTTGCCCCGCGTACGGAGCACCGGTTGTGTCGTTGCCACCGCGCCTGGCGCATCCTCCAGGCATCGGCTTTTCCCCACCAGGCGCCATGCGCTCGCGGTGGCGGGCGCATGGCAGGCAGGTGGCCAGCCGCTGGCACAGGCTTTGCTCGACTCGGGCATGGCACCCGCAACCGATCTCCCCTCCGCCCCCCGTGGCCGCCCAGCCGCCCAGGCCAGCTGGACCTGTCCTTTCTGCGCGCTGCTGTGCGACGGGCTCGCCGTCCCGCAGGAAGGCCCGGACGGCCAGGCACCGGCGCTGACCGACAGCAATTGCCCGCGCGCGGCAAGCGCGCTCGCTGCCTTCGGCCGGGGGACAACGGCAGCCGAGCCGTGCGCCGATGGCCGCCCGGTGACACTGCCCCAGGCCCTCGACGCCGCCGCTCGCCTGCTGCGCGGGAGCCGCCGCCCGCTGTTCGGCGGCCTCGCCACCGATGTAGCCGGCACGCGCGCGCTTTACGCCTTGGCCAACCACAGCGGCGCCGTGCTCGACCATGCGCATGGCGACGCCATGACGGCCAGCCTGCGCGCGCTGCAGGATCGAGGCGCCTTTACGACCACCCTGGCCGAGGTGCGCAATCATGCCGACCTGATCCTTTGCATCGGCACCCAGCCCTCGCACAAGCACCCCGAGTTCTTCCGGCGCTGCGGACTGATGGACGGCGAACCGCCGTGCCCGCGCGAACTGGTCTTCCTTGGCACGCCGGCCGACCCCGCCGCCGCGCAACTCCCGAACGTGCGCAGCAGCGAGGTGGCGCTGCCCGAAGGCGAGGATCTGTACCAGACGCTTGCGTTGCTGAACGCCCTGTGCCGCCCGCGTGCGCTGGCCGACGGCAACATCGCAACGGCTGCGCTGCGCGATCTCTCGGCCCGCTTGCTCGCTGCGCGTTATGCCGTGATCGTGTGGACGCCCTCCACGCTCTGCGCGCAGGCGGGCGGCAAGCATGCCGCGCTGCTGATCGAAGGCATCCACCACCTGGTCAAGACGCTCAACCGCACCACGCGCGCCGGCGGCCTGTCGCTAGGCGGCGACAACGGCGGCAACACCGTCAACCAGGCCATCACCTGGCTGTCTGGCCTGCCCCTGCGCACGCACGTGCACCCCGGCGGGCTCGATCACGATCCGCATCGCCACCGGACCGAGCGCCTGCTGCGTGGCGGCGAGGTCGATGCCTTGCTGTGGGTTGCCAGTTTCACGCCGGACCTGCCACCGCCCGCCAGCACCGTGCCCACCGTGGTGCTCGGGCATCCCGCGCTGGCCGCCGCGATGGCGCGGCGCCCCGGCGTCTTCATTCCGGTTTCCACCCCGGGCATCGGCTCGGCCGGCCACCTGTTCCGCACCGATGGCGGCATCGTGCTGCCGCTCATCCCGCTGCGCGACGACGGCCTGCCGACGGTCGCGGCAGTGGCGGCGCAAATGCTGGCGCGGCTGCAACAAGCGCCGGCGCCAACGGAGTCCGCATCATGAGCACATTGCGCCTGCATGGAGGCCGCGTGTACGACCCCGCGCGGGGCATCGACGGCCAGCTTGCCGACGTCTATATCCGCGCTGGCCGCATCGTCGAACAGCCTCCCGGCACGCGGGCGGAGGCGGAGCTCGATATCGGCGGCATGGTGGTGATGTCCGGTGGCATCGACATGCACTCGCATATCGGCGGCGGCAAGGTCAATCTGGCCCGGATGCTGCTGCCCGAGGACCACCGCGACAACCTGCCCGCCGGCGGCCCGCTGGAACTGGCGTCCTGCGGCACTTGCACGCCCGGCACGCTGGCCACCGGCTACCGCTATGCGCAGATGGGCTATACCGCTGCGTTCGAGCCCGCCATGATGGCGTCCAACGCGCGCCAGACGCATTTCGAGATGGGCGACACGCCGGTCATCGATCATGGCGCCTATGTCATGCTCGGCAACGACGACCTGTTCCTGCGCATGCTGGCCGGGGGCACCGACTTCCAGCACATCCGCGACTATGTCGGCTGGACCGTCAACGCCAGCAAGGCATTGGGCGTGAAGGTGGTCAACCCGGGCGGCATCTCGGCCTTCAAGTTCAACCAGCGCAAGCTGGATGTGGACGACCAGCACATGCACTACCGCATCACCCCGCGCGACGTGCTGCGCACGCTGAGCCAGGCCCTGACGGAACTCAAGGTGCCCCACCCCTTGCATATCCACGCCAGCAACCTCGGGGTGCCGGGCAATATCGAATCGACGCTTGCCACCATAGCCGCGCTCGAAGGACTGCCGGGCCACCTGACCCACATCCAGTTCCACAGCTACGGCGCGGATGGCCCGCGCAAGTTCTCCTCGGCGGCGCTGCGCATCACCGACGCGGTCAACGCTAACCCCAATATCTCCATCGACGTCGGCCAGATCATCTTCGGCCAGACCGTGACCGCATCGGGCGACACCATGATGCAGGTGAAAAACGCCGACCACGCCCACCCGCGCAAATGGATCGGCGCCGATATCGAGTGTGACGCGGGCTGCGGCGTGGTGCCGTTCCGCTACCGCGAGCAAAGCTATGTCAATGCACTGCAATGGGCCATCGGCCTGGAAGTCTTCCTGACTGTGAAGAACCCCTGGCAGGTGACGCTGACCACCGACCATCCCAACGGCGGCCCGTTCACCAGCTACCCGCATCTGATCCGTCTGCTGATGGACAAGTCCTTCCGCGACGAGCAGCTTGCCAAGCTGCACCCCGAGGTCGCCGCCAACTGCGCGCTGCCGGATATCAAGCGGGAACTGACGCTATATGAGATTGCCGTGCTGACCCGCGCCGGCCCCGCGCGGCTGCTTGGCCTGCGCGACCGCGGCCACCTGGGCGCGGGGGCGGCCGCCGATATCGCGGTGTACCGCGAGGACGCCAACCGCGAAACCATGTTCAGCGCACCGGAGTACGTGTTCAAGGACGGCGCCCTGGTGGCGCGCGCGGGGCGCATCGTGGCCACCCCCGCCGGTGGCACGCACTATGTCGAGCCCGACTATGACAAAGGCATCGAAAAGACCTTGCGCAAGTACAGCGACAGCCATCTCGCCCTGCACTTCGACAACGCCGCCATCGGCCGCGACGAACTGTGCGCCTGCTGCAATGGCGGCCGCCTGCTGCCTGCGCAGTGCGCCCCTCTGCACAAGCAGGACACCGTATGAACAGGCTCCCGACCTTGCCGCGCGCCTGGGGACACTCCGCATGCTGATCAACGGACTCACCATCGACGACACCTTCGCGGAAGCCTTTCCGATGAAGGCAACCCGCTTGCTGGTCACTGCGCATAACCTGACCTGGGCCCGGCATGCCGCRGCCGCGCTAACGGGCTTCGCCACCTCGGTGATCGCATGCGGCTGCGAGGCCGGCATCGAGCGCGAGATCGCGCCGGCCGACTCGCCCGACGGACGGCCCGGCGTGGCGGTGCTGCTGTTCTCGATGTCGGGCAAGGAACTGGCCAAGCAGGTCGAGCGGCGCGTCGGCCAGTGCGTGTTGACCTGCCCCACCACGGCGGTGTATGCGGGGCTGGCCGAAGGCGAGGCCATCCCGCTGGGCAAGAACCTGCGCTTTTTCGGCGACGGCTGGCAGATCGCCAAGATGATCGACGGCGTGCGCTACTGGCGCGTGCCGGTGATGGACGGCGAGTTCGTCTGCCAGGAGACCACGGCGGTGGTCAAGGCGGTGGGCGGCGGCAACCTGCTGATGCTGGCGCGCGACACCGACAGCGCGCTGGCCGCGGCGGAGGCCGCGGTGGCGGCAATGCGCCAGGTTCCCAATATCATCATGCCCTTTCCCGGTGGCGTGGTCCGTTCCGGCTCGAAGGTCGGCGCCAGATACGCCGGCATGCATGCCTCCACCAACGACGCGTTCTGCCCCAGCCTGGCTGGCCTGGTCGCCGGCAGCCAGCTTGGGTCCACCGTGCGCTGCGTGCTGGAGATCGTGATCGACGGCCTGACGGAAGCCGACGTGGCCGCCGCCATGCGGGCCGGGATCGCGGCACTCGCCGAGCGAGGCGCCGCCGCGGGGCTGGCGCGCGTTTCCGCCGGCAACTACGGCGGCAAGCTGGGGCCCTTCCACTTTCACCTGCACCGGCTTGCCAGCCAGGGAGAATGCGCATGAGCGGCCTGACCCTGCGCCTCGCCAACGCCCCGGCGCTGCGGGTTGACCTGCGCCAGCTGACRCCAGCCGCCCTGGCCGGCATGGCACCGGACGCGGTAGCGCGCCTGCCCTTGTGGCATGGCAACGAGCGCATCGCCCTTGGCGAACTGTTTACCGTGCAGGCCCACGGCGGCGATGGCGAGCCCGCTCTCACGCTTGAAGGCGACCTGGGTCGCTTCGACCGTATCGGCTGGCAGATGTCCGGCGGTACGCTGCGGGTCGACGGCAACGCGGGCGACTACCTCGGCTGCGGCATGCAAGACGGCACGCTGCGCGTGAGCGGCAATGCCGGCGAGTTTGCGGCGGCGGCGCTGGCCGGCGGCAAAGTCGTCATCGGCGGCAACGCCGGAGACTTCGCCGCCGCCGCGCTGCCAGGCGACATGGACGGCATGCGCGGCGGCACGCTCGTGATCGGCGGCAACACCGGCGACCGATTCGGCGACCGCATGCGGCGCGGCACCGCGATGGTGGCGGGCAACACCGGGGACTTCACGGCCTCGCGCATGGTCGCAGGCACCATTGCGGTTGCCGGTGCCGTCGGGACCCATCTGGCCTACGGCATGCGCCGCGGCACCATCGTGCTGCTCAGCGCCAGGCCGCAGGCGCGCGCCACCTTCGTGCGCACCGACGGCAATTTCGATGTGTTCTGGACGTTGCTGGCGCGCCACCTGGCCCGCGCGGGCGGACCCTTCACGACCTTGCCCGCGCTGCGGCCACGGCGGCTGGTGGGCGATCTCGCCGTGGATGGCAGCGGCGAGTTGCTGATCGTTGACTAAGGCCCGGCAAGCCGTTCCCGACCCGGCCTGGAAGGAGTCCGCCATGCCGCATTCCCATGCCGACGCGCCAGCTGCGGGCGACGATTGCTACGCGCTGCTCGACGACGCCACCGCCACGCCGGGCCAGCCCACCAGCCGCCTGTACACCGGCTTCCTGCGCGAGATCCGCTGCACGGATCCGGCCGGCCTAACGCAGGCGTGGCAGGAGGCCGATGCCGCGATGCGCGGCGGCGCCCACGCGGTGCTGCTGGGCGACTACGAATGGGGCATGGCACTCCATGGGCTTGGTCATCTCGCGGCGGCGGGGCCGCGTGAGCCTGCCCTGCGCATCCTGCTTTTCCGCAAGCTGGCCCGGCTCTCGCGCGAGCAGGTGGATGCCTGGCTGGCCAGCATGGACGGCGCACCGCCTTCTCCGGCCCGTGTCGGTGCACTACAACCGAGCGTCGACCGCCCCGCCTTCCATACCGCAATCGCCCGCATCCAGGAAGCGCTGCGCGCCGGCGAGACTTACCAGGTCAACTACACCTACCGGATCGATTTCGAGGCCTCGGGGTCCCCGGTTGGCCTCTACCGCCGCCTGCGCGCCCGCCAGCCGGTAGCCTACGGGGCGCTGATCGCCCTGCCCCACGACGCGCAGCAGCCCTTCATCCTGTCCTGCTCTCCCGAACTGTTCCTGCGTCATGAAGACGGCAGGCTCACCGCGCGCCCGATGAAAGGCACCGCGCGGCGCGGCGCGGCCCCGGCCGAAGACCGCTCGATTGCCCGCATGCTGGCCTCCGACGCCAAGAACCGCGCCGAGAACCTGATGATCGTCGACCTGCTGCGCAACGACCTGGGCCGGGTGGCGCAAATCGGTTCGGTCAGGGTGCCGGCGTTGTTCTCGATCGAGCCTTACGCCAGCGTGTTCCAGATGACCTCCACCGTTGAAGCGGTCCTGCCCGAGGCCGTGTCAATGCCGGCCCTCCTGCGCGCCCTGTTTCCCTGCGGCTCCATTACCGGCGCACCCCGGCATCACACCATGGAACTGATCGCCGCGCTGGAAACCAGTCCGAGGGGCCTGTACACCGGCGCCATAGGGTGGGCCGACGCTCCGGCTCCCGGCTCGGCGCGTGCCTGCGGCAGCTTCTGCCTGTCGGTCGCCATCCGCACGCTGGTGCTTGGCCCTGCCCGTGGCGGCGTGCGACCGGGCCGCATGGGGGTCGGAGCCGGGATTGTGCTCGATAGCGAGGCCGAATCGGAATTCGAGGAATGCGCACTGAAGGCCGCCTTCCTGACCGGCCTGGTGCCCGACACCGCGCCGACCCCGCATCACGTGCGGGATCTAGCCATTCCCGACCTCATCGTTACCCAAGTTAAGCCGCCCCGTCACTCACCATGCCAACCCGAACCCTCATCGTCGCCGCCCTCTCGTCCCGCATGATGGCCGAATCCGCCGCGCAAGCCGGCCTGCGCGTCGCCGCGCTGGATCTCTTCGGCGACGCCGACACCCGTCACATCGCTGCCCACTGGGAGCCCATCGGCGCTGCCGGCTCGATGGCGATCGATGGAGAACACATGCTCGCCGCGCTGCGCCGGATGCGCAACACCGAACACCCATCTGGTTGGGTCGCCGGCAGCGGCTTCGAACAACTGCCGGAGTTGCTCGATGCCGGTCATGCACTGTTGCCGCTGCTCGGCAACAGCGCCGCCACCGTACGCGGCGTCAAGCAGCCCGGCGCCTTTTTCCGGCTGCTGGCCGCACTCGGCATTCCGCATCCGGAAACCACCGTGGAGATGCCGCGCGATCCGACAGGTTGGCTATGTAAAGTTGTCGGCGGCACCGGCGGCTACCACATCCGGCATTTGGCTTCCGAGCACGCCATCGCCGCCGATACCGCCGACACCACCCCATACTTCCAGCGGCAAAGACCCGGCCTGCCGATGTCCGCGCTATTCGTCGCCCACCGCCGCGGCGTCGATCTGGTTGGCATCAGCCTGCAGCGCATTGCGTCGCATCACGACTGTCCCTACCTGTTCCGCGGCGCGACCGGGCCGGCAATACTGCCTCCAGGCATCGTCTCGCGCCTCGTCGATATCATCCATTGCATCGCACGCGAAACCAGCCTGGTTGGACTCAACAGCATCGACTTCCTGTTCGATGCGCCGGACCTGATGGTGCTTGAAGTCAACCCGCGTCCGCCAGCCAGCATGGCGCTCTATGCCGATGCCTATCCGCTCGGCCTGATGCACGCGCACCTGCAAGCCTGCCGTGGAGAAATACCTGCGCGCCCGGCCGCAGGCCAGGCCGGCGTGCGTGGCTTTGAAGTCGTCTTCTCGCAAGCGCCGGCGCGGATCAACGCCACGCTCACCGCCGCGCTGATGCGCACCGGCTGGTGCCACGACATTCCCGTGCCCGGCAGCTACGTGGCCGCCGGCCACCCCTTCTGTTCCGTCTCGGCCGCCGGGCGGACGGCGGCCGAGACGGAAGCCGGACTGCGCACGCGCAGCGCGCAGATCCTGGCCCTGCTCAAGACGCGTCACGACGGACTTCGCGGCACCGGCGGCATCGCGGCGTCTCTATTCAACGGCCCGCACAGCCGGCAGCAGCACGCTTAGCATTCGCTTCCCCGCCCGTATCACCGACGCCTAACGGTAGCGCTGCACCTGCTTTTCCAACGGCACCGGCTTGATCCTCGAGGCCTGTCCCGCACAGCCGAACGCCTCGAAGCGCAACCGCACCACGCTCTTGGCGCCCTTCTTGGCCGCCAGCAAGGCCTTGCGCGGATCGAACTCGCTGCGGTCGTCGGACAGCGACTTGCGGATTGCGCCGGTCATCGCCAGGCGGATATCGGTATCGATATTCACCTTGCGCACGCCGGTCTTGATGCCGCGCAGGATCTCCTCGACGGGCACGCCGTAGGTCTCCTTGATATCGCCGCCGTACTGGCGAATGATCTCCAGCCACTCCTGCGGCACCGAACTGGAGCCATGCATCACCAGGTGGGTGTCGGGAATCTTCTGATGGATCGCGCGGATGCGGTCCATCGCCAGAATGTCGCCGGTGGGCTTGCGCGAGAACTTGTAGGCGCCGTGGCTGGTGCCGATGGCGATCGCTAGTGCATCCACGCCGGTGCGCGCCGATACTCCTACGGCGTGTGCCATCTCGCACACGCGGCGGGTCACGCCGACGTTGTAATCGTAGTCCGACGGGGTCTTCATGTCTTCGCGCAGCGACCCGTCCATCATCACGCTGGTGAAGCCGGAGCGGATCGAGGCCTGGCACACCGCCGGACTGGAGCCGTGATCCTGGTGCAGCACGATGGGAATATCCGGATGTGTCTCCGCCGCCGCCAGCACCATGTGGCGCAGGTAGGCCTCGCCGGCATATTTTCGCGCGCCGGCCGAGGCCTGCAGGATGACCGGGCTGTCGGTCTCCTCGGCGGCTTCCATGATGGCGTGGATCTGCTCCAGATTATTGACGTTGAAAGCCGGCACGCCGTAGCCGAACTCTCCCGCGTGGTCGAGCAACTGGCGCAGGGATACGAGTGACATGATGGAACTCCGTAAGTTGACGCTGATTCGGTGAATTCGGTATTGCATGGGCGCCCGTCAGGCGGCCGCCCGCTGCTCCAGCACCTCGAAGGCCGGCAGTGTCTTGCCCTCCAGGAATTCCAGGAAGGCGCCGCCACCTGTCGAGATATAGCCGACCTGCTCCGCGATACCGTACTTGGCGATGGCCGCGAGCGTATCGCCGCCACCGGCGATCGAGAACGCCTTCGATGTGGCAATGGCTTCGGCCAGCACCCTCGTGCCATTGCCGAACTGGTCGAACTCGAACACACCCACCGGCCCGTTCCACACGATGGTGCCGGCAGCCATGAGCTGCCTGGCCAGTTGCGCTGCCGTGTCCGGGCCGAGATCCAGGATCATGTCGTCGTCCGCCACGTCTTCCGCACGCTTCACAGTGCCGGCGGCRGTGGCGCTGAACGTCTTGGCGCACACTACGTCCACCGGAATGGTCACCGCCGCGCCGCGCGCGGCCATCATGCCGATGATGGCGCGGGCTTCCGCCACCAGGCCCGCCTCGGCGAGGGAATTGCCGATCTTCAGGCCAGCCGCCAGCATGAAGGTATTGGCGATCCCGCCCCCCACGATCAGCTGGTCGACCTTGGCGGCCAGGGATTTGAGGATGGTGAGCTTCGTCGAAACCTTGGAGCCCGCCACGATGGCGACCAGCGGGCGCGCCGGCTGGCCCAGCGCACGGCCCAGCGCGTCGATCTCGGCGGCCAGCAGCGGGCCCGCGCAGGCCACTGGCGCGTATCTGGCGATGCCGTGGGTAGTTGCCTCGGCGCGGTGGGCGGTGCCGAAGGCGTCGTTGACGTAGATGTCGCACAGCCTGGCCATCTTCTGGGAGAGTTCCTCGCAGTTGGACTTCTCGCCCTTGTTCTCGCGGCAGTTCTCCAGCAGCACCACGTGGCCGGGCGGAACATCGAAGCCGCCGTTGACCCAACCGGCCAGCAGCGGCACCTCGCGCCTCAGCAGCGCCGAGAGGCGGCGGCGCACCGGCGCGAGGCTTTGGCGCGGATCGGGCTCGCCCTCCACCGGCCGGCCCAGGTGGGAAGTCACCATGACCGACGCGCCGGCTTGCAGGCAGGCTTCAATGGCGGGCACGGAGGCGCGGATGCGGGTGTCGTCGGTGATCTCGCCCGCGGCGTCCCGGGGGACGTTGAGGTCGGCACGGATGAAGATGCGTTTGCCGGTGAGGTCGCTGCCGGTGAGCAAGGACGATAGGGTCTGTACTTTACCGATGGGGGGCATGGTGTGGGTCCTGGCGGATGTGGTAGGCGTGTGGTTATCTGGTCTCTGCGCGGTTTGATCCATCGTGGGTCTGCTTCGCTCTCCCTGCCCGACTCAGGCCAGCATCCGGCGCGCGGGCGCAAGCAGCGCCGGCACGTCTTCCAGCGAATCGATCACCGCATCGCCACCCAGCGCGGCAACGCCGCCGGGGCCGGCATAGCCGTACCGCACCAGGAAGACCGGCATGCCCGCCGCGCGCGCCGCGGCCACGTCAACCGCCGAATCGCCAACCAGCACGCTGCGCCTCTCATCAGCCTGCAGCAGCCGGCAAGCATGGCGCAGCGGCTCGGGGTCCGGCTTCATCCGCGCGATCGAGTCGCCGCCGACCAGGACCTCCAGGTACCTGGCCAGCCCGGTCACGGCCAGCAGCGGCGCTGCCAGCGCCCTGGGCTTGTTGGTCACGCACGCGATCCGGTAGCCCTGCTGCTGCAAGGCCGCCAGCCCGGTCTGCACGCCGGGGAAAACGCGGCCAAGGTGCCCGTTGACTTCCGCATAGTGGCGGTGGAACACCGCCTCGGCGGAATCGGCGCCATCCCGATCGCCGCTTGCCGCGGTCTCCAGCACGCGCCGCACCAGATTGGGCACGCCCTTGCCGATAAAACCGCTGATGGTGTCAAAGGGCAATGGCGCGCGGCCCAGTTCGTCCAGCATGCGGTTGGCGGCCTCCACGATGTCGTGCGCCGTATCGACCAGGGTGCCGTCGAGGTCGACCAGCACCGCGGTGTAAGGCAGGTCCGGTGCGATGCGCATCACGGCCTCCCCAGCAGAGCGCGCGCCATATCCGCGACCCGCGCCGGCGTCAGGCCGAAGTGCTGGTACAGCGCATCGGCCGGCGCCGAAGCGCCGAAGGTGTCGATCCCCACGGTGGCGCCCTGCTCGCCCACCACCGCGCGCCAGGGCCAGGTGACGCCGGCCTCCACGCTGACGCGCGGCACGCCGGCCGGCAGCACCGCTTCCCGGTAGGCCGCATCCTGCGCATGGAAGCGCTCCACGCAGGGCATCGACACCACCCGCACGCGAATCCCTTCCTCGGCCAGGTGGGCGGCCGCGCGCATGGCGATCTCCACTTCCGAACCGGTGGCGATCAGCACCGCCTGGTGCGCCTCCACATCCTGCAGCACATAGCCGCCGCGCCGGATGCCGGCAAGTTGCCCGGCATCGCGCGCGAACGGTGTCAGCGCCTGGCGCGACAGCAGCAGGCAGCTTGGCCCGTCGCCGCGCTGCACCGCGTCCAGCCAGGCGAGCGCGGTTTCCACGCCGTCGCAGGGGCGCCAGACCTGGTTGTTCGGGATCAGCCGCAGGCTCGCCGCATGCTCGACGGGCTGGTGGGTAGGCCCATCCTCGCCCAGGCCGATCGAGTCGTGGGTAAGCACATGGATCACCCGCTGCCGCATCAGCGCGGCCATGCGGATGGCGTTGCGGGAGTAGTCGGAGAACACCATGAAGGTGCCGCCATATGGAATCAGCCCTCCGTGCAGGGCCATGCCGTTCATCACCGCCGCCATGCCGAACTCGCGCACGCCGTAGCTGACATAGTTGCCCTGCCCGGCATGGTTGACCCAGACCGAGGCCTTCACGTCGGTCAGGTTGGAGCCGGTCAGGTCCGCCGAGCCGCCCAGCAGTTCCGGCAAGGCGGCGGTCAGCGCTTCCAGCGTGAGCTGCGATGCCTTGCGCGTGGCGATCTTGCCGTGCAGGGCCGATGGCGTTTCGAGCAAGGCCATCAGCCCGGCCTCGAACGCTTCCGGCAACTTGCCCTGATCGCGGCGCAGGAACTCCGCGGCCAGCTCAGGATGGGCCGTGCTGTACCAGGCGAAGCGCGCGTTCCAGTCGGCTTCGCGCCCGGCACCCAGCGCACGCGCGTCCCAGGCGGCGGCCACGTCTGGCGGCACCGCGAAGGGTTCGGCGTCCCAGCCCAGCGCTTCGCGCATGGCGGCGATCTCTTGCGGGCCCAGCGGCGCACCATGCACCTCATGCCCGCCGGCCTTGGCTGGCGCACCTTTGCCGATCACCGTCTTGCAGCAGATCAGCGTGGGCCGCTCGCCTTGCGCCTTGGCCTGGCGGATGGCCGCATCGATGGCGCGGGTATCGTGGCCATCGACGTTCGGGATCACATGCCAGCCGTAGGCCTCGAAGCGCCGCGGCGTATCGTCGGCAAACCAGCCCGACACCTCGCCGTCGATGGAGATGCCGTTGTCGTCGTACAGGCAGATCAGCTTGCCGAGCTTCAATGTTCCGGCCAGCGAACACGCCTCGTGGCTGATGCCTTCCATCAGGCAGCCATCGCCGAGAAACACATAGGTGTGGTGGTCGATGATGGTATGCCCGGCGCGATTGAAGCGGGCAGCCAGCAGCTTCTCCGACAACGCCATGCCGACCGCGTTGGCCAGTCCCTGCCCAAGCGGGCCGGTAGTGGTCTCGATGCCCGGCGTGTGGCCGACTTCCGGATGCCCCGGTGTGCTCGAATGCAACTGGCGGAACTGCCGCAACTGCGCCATCGTCAGCGCGTAACCGCTCAGATGCAACAGCCCGTACAGCAKCATGGAGGCATGGCCGTTGGACAGCACGAAGCGGTCGCGGTCGGGCCACGCCGGGTTGGCGGGATTGTGGCGCAGGTGGCGCCGCCACAGCACCTCGGCCATCTCGGCCATACCCATGGGCGCGCCCGGGTGGCCGGACCTGGCCTGCTCCACCGCATCGGCGGCAAGGAAGCGCAGTGCGTTGGCGCAGCGCGCCGCCGGATCGATACATTCTGGTGCGTTCATGGCCGGCTCCTTACTCGTCGGCGCGCTTGCGGCGCTCCATCATGCGCAGCACAAAGGGGGTGAAGATCAGTTGCATGGCGAGTTCCATCTTGCCGCCGGGCACCACGATGGTGTTGGCCCGCGACATGAAGGAGTCGTGCACCATGCTCAGCAGGTACTGGAAGTCGATCCCCTTCGGGTTGGCGAAGCGGATCACCACCATGCTTTCGTCCGGCGCGGGGATCTCCCGGGCAATGAACGGGTTGGACGTATCCACGCACGGCACGCGCTGGAAATTCACATGGGTGCGCGAGAACTGCGGGCAGATGTAGTTCACGTAATCAGGCATGCGCCGCAGGATGGTGTCGGTCACCGCCTCGCTCGAGTAGCCGCGCTGCTTCTGGTCGCGCCACAGCTTCTGGATCCATTCCAGGTTGATCACCGGCACCACACCGATCAGCAGGTCGGGATAGCGGGCCACATTGACTTCGTCCGTCACCACGCCGCCGTGCAGGCCCTCGTAGAAGAGCAGCTCGGCGTCCTCTGGCAACGGCTCCCAGGCGGTAAAGGTACCCGGCTCCTGCTGGAAGGGGGCGGCCTCGTCGGCGTTGTGCAGATAGCGGCGCCGCATGCCGGTACCGGACTCGGCATAGGTGCGGAACAGGTTTTCCAGCTCACCGAAGAGATTGGTGCCAGGGCCGAAGTGGCTGAAGTTCATATTGCCGCTCTGCTCTGCCTCGGTCATCCTGACCTTCATCTCGGCGCGGTTGTAGCGGTGGAAGCTGTCGCCCTCGATCACCACGGATTTCACGCCTTCGCGGCGGAAGATGTTCTCGAAGGTGCGGGTGACGGAGGTGGTGCCGGCGCCGGAGGAGCCGGTAATGGCGATGATGGGATAGCGTTCGGACATGTCCGGGCACCTCAGGCGGGAACGCGAAACAGGCTGCGTTCGTTGAACAGGGGATTGGGAAGCTCGGCGCCGGGCGGCTCGCTGTGATAGCGCTCGATCCGCTCCACCTCGTTGCGCGAGCCGAAGACCACGCCGATGCGCTGGTGCAAGGCGCTGGGCTGGACCGACATCAGCGGCTGCCGGCCCGTGCTGGCGCGCCCGCCGGCCTGCTCCATCAGGAAGGCGATGGGATTGGCCTCGTACAGCAGGCGCAGGCGGCCGGCCTTGGCCGAGTCCTTGCTGTCGCGCGGGTACATGAAGACGCCGCCGCGCATCAGGATGCGGTGCGCCTCGGCGACCATCGAGGCAATCCAGCGCATGTTGAAATCCTTGCCGCGCGGCCCGGTCCGGCCGGCCACGCACTCGGAGATGTATTGCCGAACCGGCGCCTCCCAGAAGCGGCTGTTTGAGGTGTTGATGGCGAACTCGTGCGTGTCCGCGGGCACCGTGAGGTTGGCGTGGGTGAGGAAGAACTCGCCCAGGTTGGGATCGAGCGTGAAGCCGTTGACGCCGTTGCCCACGGTCAGCACCAGCATGGTGGTGGGCCCGTAGATGGCGTAGCCGGCGGCTACCTGCGCCGTGCCGGGTTGCAGGAAATGCAGCTCGGACACCGCATCCACGCCCTCCGGCGCGCGCAGCACGGAGAAGATGCTGCCCACGGAGACGTTGACGTCGATATTGGATGAGCCATCGAGCGGATCGAACACCAGCAGGTACTTGCCCCGCGGATACTGCGACGGAATCTGGTAAGGGGCCGCCATTTCCTCCGACGCCATGCCGGCCAGGTAGCCACCCCACTCGTTGACGCGCAGGAAGGTGGTATTGCTCAGTACATCGAGCTTTTGCTGGGTCTCGCCCTGGACGTTGACGGCGCCGTCGGCGCTGCCATGCAGGCCGCCCAGCGCGCCGAACGCGACGGCGCGCGCAATCTCCTTGCATGCCATGGCGACGTTGAGGATCAGGCCGTTGAAGCCGCCGCTGGCCTGCGGATAGCGGCGGCGCTCCTCGATCAGGAACTGYGTCAAGGTCATTCGGTGTGGCTGGTTTTGATGTGGCATGGCAGGTCTCCTCTTTTTATCTGTCTTTGCTTGGCGTGCCTGGGCAGCGCTATGTCTGCGCCGCTTCGCGCAAATGCCGCAGGATGGCGCGATAGCCACCGTCGGTATCCGGCGCGCCGAACACCGCGCTGCCGGCAACGAAGGTATCCGCGCCCGCCCGGGCAATATCCGCGATGTTGTCGGGCTTCACGCCGCCGTCGATCTCGAGCCAGACCGGCTGACCGCCTGCGTCCGTGTGCCGGTCGATACGCGCGCGTACCTCCCGCAGCTTGGCGAGCGTGCCGGGAATGAACTTCTGACCGCCGAAGCCCGGGTTCACACTCATCAGCAGCACCATGTCGAGCTTGTCCAGCGTATGCGCCAGGTAGTCCAGCGGCGTGGCCGGATTGAACACCAGGCCCGCCTTGCAGCCATGCTCGCGAATCAGTCCGAGGGTGCGGTCGACATGACGGCTAGCCTCCGGATGGAAGGTGATGATCGACGCGCCGGCCTTGGCGAACATCGGGATCAGCGCATCGACCGGCTCCACCATCAGGTGCACGTCGATGGGGATGGACACATGCGGACGGATCGCCTCGCAAACCAGCGGGCCGATGGTCAGGTTCGGCACATAGTGGTTGTCCATCACGTCGAAGTGCACGAGGTCGGCACCCGCCGCCTCGATCGCGCGCACTTCCTCGCCCAGCCTCGCGAAGTCTGCGGACAGGATCGACGGCGCCAGGCGAATCGCCGTGCCTTTCCCGCTTGCATGGTCATGGGTATGCATATCAAGCTGCCTCGAACAAGGTGCCGCGATGCCAGCGGCGCAGAGCGGCCAGGTCGGCCCAGCGGTGGTCCGCGCCCGGCAGGTGCTGCGGCATGGGTTCTTCCGGATCGCCCAGATGCGGGAGCACCAGCAGCGCACCGTCGAAGCGGTCCTGCGAGGTATAGGCAGTGGGTGTGATGACGGTGGGAATGCCCGCGGCCAGCGCGGCGCGCAAGCCATTCTCGGAATCCTCCACCGCCAGGCAGTCTGCCGAGTCCAGGCCGAGCCGGTCCAGCACGGCCAGGTAGACATCCGGCGCCGGTTTCTTCTCGGCGGTGGTGCCTGCGTCGCAGATGACGGCGAAGCGCTGGCGCCAAGCTACGCCCAACGGCGCGCGCAGCAGCGCATCTAGGTTGGCCGGCGTAGTGGTAGTGGCGATCGCGATCGGCATGCCGGACTGCCCGGCCTCCTCGATCAGCCGCGCAATGCCCGGGCGCAACGGCAGCGCACCACCGCTGACTCTCTCGGCATAGTGACGGGTCTTGATGGCATGCACCGCCTCGATGGTCTCGCGCACCTGGCTCCCGCGGGCTTCCTCGGGGTCCGCCATGCGCCAGTAATGCAGCAGCCGCTCCTTGCCGCCGGCCACTTTGAGCAGCCGCGTGTAGAGCGCCACGTCCCAGCGCCAGTCGAGGCCGACTTCGGCAAACGCCGCATTGAAGGCCTGGAGATGCGCGGACTCGGTATCGGCAAGGGTACCGTCGACATCGAAGATCAGGGCTTGCATGGCTCACTCCTCATTGGTCTGCCGGGGCTGCCGGCGCGAACACGCGGCTGGCAAGCAGGTCGGGGGCGGTGATGGTGGTCAGCGCGAGGTCGTCGGCGACCACGCCGGGATCCCGCAGCAGGCGGGAGGCGTGCCGCAGCCGCGCGCGGTCGAGCGCGTTGCGCACGCTGCGGGCGTTGGCAAAATGCGGCTGCACCATGCGGCGCGCAAGGTAGTCGGCAAAGACCGCACGGCTTTGCTCGTCGAAGCGATACTGCATCTCGCCAAGCATCAGGTCCGCAATCTGTCCCAGTTCGTCGACCTGGTAGTCGGGAAAGTCGATATGGTGCGCGACGCGAGAGGACATGCCCGGGTTGGATTCGAAGAACCGGTCCATGCGGTCCTTGTACCCGGCCAGGATCACCACCAGGTCGTCGCGGTTGTTCTCCATCACCTGCAGCAGGATCTCAATGGCTTCCTGGCCATAATCGCGTTCGTTCTCGGGCCGGTAGAGGTAGTAAGCCTCGTCGATGAACAGCACACCGCCCATCGCTTTCTTCAGGATTTCCTTGGTCTTGGGCGCGGTGTGGCCAATGTACTGACCGACAAGGTCATCGCGCGTGACCGCCACCAGATGCCCCCGGCGCACGTAGCCGAGTTGATGGAGAATCTGCGCCATGCGCATGGCCACGGTGGTCTTTCCGGTACCGGGATTGCCGGTGAAGCACATATGCAGGCTGGGCGCGCCGGCGCTGAACCCGCGCGCCGCCCGCAGCTTGTCCACCAGCAGCAGCGCGGCGATATCGCGGATGCGCCCTTTCACTGGCGCCAGCCCGATCAGTTCGCGGTCAAGCTGTGCCAGCAAATCAGCGATTCCCGAGCTGGCGAGCACATCCGCCAGCGTGCCAGGCGGCTGCAGGTGCGAGGGAGATTCCGGCGCTGACATGGTGTCCTCCGTGAGTGTCGACGAGATGCTGCGGACTTAGTAGCGGCTACCTTCGGGACGAGCCTGCGCGGCATAGCCCTCGATCGAGTAGCGCATCGTGCGACCCGGTTCCTCCTGCCGTACCAGGCGAAAGCCCGGCTCGTCAGCGGGCCGGTTGACGATGAAGGACATCACCACCGATTCCACCGTATGCGTCGCATCGAAGGCCATCACGCGGATGTAGTGGTTGGGGAAAGTCTTGCGCGCGTTGTTGATCTCCAGCAGGATGCCGGCGGCGTCGCGCAGGTCGAACATCGGCAGTCCGAACATCTCCCAGTACGTATTGCGCGGATGGGGGTCGTCGGTGTACTCGATGCCGACCGCCCAGCCCTTGTTCAGGCAGTACTCGAGCTGGCTGGTGATCTGCGCGTCGGTGAGTTCGGGCAGGAAGGAGAAGGTGCCTTGTGTAATGCGCATGATGTCCTCGTCTCTTGTTCGTTGGTGTCAGGTACGGCGCGGGCTCAGGCCACGGACGCGGTGGGCACGAAATCCGAGGTATCGGTCGGCGTGTAGTTGAAGCTGATATCGCCCCACGTATCAAGCGCTGCCCGCAGCGGCGAGCACCATTTGGCTGCGTCGCGCAGGATGTCGGGCCCTTCGTTGACGATGTCGCGCCCCTCGTTGCGGGCCAGCACCATGGCTTCCAGGGCCACGCGGTTGGCCGTGGCGCCGGCCTGGATGCCTTGCGGGTGGCCAATGGTGCCGCCGCCGAACTGCAGCACCACGTCGTCGCCGAACAGGTCGAGCAGCTGGTGCATTTGCCCGGCGTGGATGCCGCCCGAGGCCACCGGCATCACCTTGCGCAGCGAGGCCCAGTCCTGGTCGAAAAACAATCCGCGCGTCAGGTCGGTCTTGGTATAGGCATCGCGGCAGACGTTGTAGTAGCCCTGCACGGTGAGCGGATCGCCTTCAAGCTTGCCCACCGCGGTACCGGTATGCATATGGTCGACACCCGCCAGGCGGAGCCATTTGGCGATCACGCGGAAGGACACGCCGTGATTCTTCTGGCGTGTGTAGGTGCCATGCCCGGCGCGGTGCAAATGCAGCACCATGTCGTTCTGCCGGCACCAGTTGCTCATCGACTGGATGCAGGTCCAGCCCACGATCAGGTCAATCATGATGATCACCGAGCCCAGTGATTTGGCGAACTCGGCGCGCCGGTACATTTCCTCCATGGTGCCGGCGGTGACGTTCAGGTAGCTGCCCTTGACCTCGCCGGTAGCGGCGGACGCCTTGTTGACCGCATCCATCACGAACAGGAAGCGGTCGCGCCAGTGCATGAAAGGCTGCGAGTTGATGTTCTCGTCGTCCTTCATGAAATCCAGCCCGCCCTTCAGCCCTTCGTAGACCACGCGGCCATAGTTCCGGCCCGACAGGCCCAGCTTGGGCTTGGTGGTGGCGCCCAGCAGCGGGCGGCCGAACTTATCCAGGCGTTCGCGCTCGACGATGATGCCAGTGGACGGGCCGGCAAAGGTCTTCACGTAAGCCACCGGGAAGCGCATGTCTTCCAGGCGGGCCGCCTTGATCGGCTTGAAGCTGAACACGTTGCCGATGATGGAGGCGGTCAGGTTGGCGATCGAGCCTTCCTCGAACAGCGACAAGTCATACGCCACGTAGCAGAAGAACTGCTCGGGATTGTTTGGCACCGGATCCACGCGGTAGGCCTTGGCGCGGTACATATCGCAGGCGGTGAGCCGGTCGGTCCACACCACCGTCCACGTGGCCGTGGACGACTCGCCAGCCACCGCGGCGGCAGCCTCGACGGGATCCACGCCCGCCTGCGGCGTGATGCGGAACAGCGCGAGCAGGTCGGTGTCCTTGGGCTCGTAGCCTGCATCCCAATATCCCATTTCCTTGTACTTCATCACACCGGCGTCGTAACGCTTGCGGGGCTTGGCGGTGGCTTGGATCGTCTCAGGGGCGTTCATGGTGGTTTCCTTCCCGTGGGTTGGCTGCATTGGCTACATGGGCTGCATGGGCTGCATTGACTGCGTGTGAGGGAAAAGATATCCAGCTATCCACATAAGGTAAATTCAGATATTCTTAGCCCGCATATAAGGGATCCCTTATCTGACAAGGTGGTGCGTACCTCATGTCCTTTCTCCGCTCCCTCACCCTTCGCCAGTTGCAGATCTTCGTCACCGTTGCCCGGCACGCCAGCTTCGTGCGGGCGGCCGAGGAACTGCACCTGACCCAGCCCGCCGTCTCCATGCAGGTCAAGCAACTCGAGTCCGTGGTCGGGCTCCCGCTGTTCGAGCGCGTCAGCCGCCAGCTCACGCTGACCGAGGCCGGCGACCGCTTCCTGCATCACGCCTCGCGCATCCTGGGTGAGGTGAAAGACGCCGAGGACGGCCTGCAGGCGGTCAAGGGCATCGACCAGGGCTCGATCTCCATCGGGCTGATCAGTACCGCCAAGTACTTCGCGCCCAGGCTGCTGGCCGGCTACTCGGCGCGCTATCCGCACGTCGACGTGCGCTTTGCCGAAGGCAACCGAGAAACGCTGCTGCGCCTGCTGCAGGACAACGAGATCGACCTCGCGCTGATGGGCCGGCCCCCGCGCGAACTCGACGCCGTGTCCGAACCCATCGCCATGCATCCGCACGTGATCGTGGCCTCGCCCCGGCATCCGCTACGCGATGCCGGGGGCTTCGATCTGCAAGAACTGCGCCACGAAACCTTCCTGCTGCGCGAGCCAGGATCCGGCACCCGTACGGTGGCCGAGCAAATGTTCAAGCACCACCTGTTCGCGCCGGCCAAAGTGGTCACCCTGGGCAGCAATGAAACGATCAAGCAAGCCGTGATGGCAGGCATGGGCATCAGCCTGTTGTCACTGCACACTCTGTCACTGGAATTGCGCACCAAGGAGATTGCACTGCTGGATGTGGCGGGCACGCCGATCGAGCGCGTCTGGCATATCGCGCACATGGCGAGCAAGCGGCTGATGCCGGCCAGCGAGGGCTGCCGGGCGTTCCTGCTGGAACAAACGGCCGAGTACCTGGGGAGGGAGTACGCCGGGCTGCTGCCCGGGCGGCGCGTGGCCTAGCGATGGGAGAGCTGCCTGGGCGCGTAGCGCATCCGGGGTTCGCCGATGCGCGGCAGGCGCACGCATCGGTTATGTTGCCGCTTGCGCGCTACACGAACTGGCGCATACCGGCACTGCAGCCAAGCCCACTGGGGGTGTATGCGTTGCGGCAACGCGTGTGCCAGCGACGAGAGTGTGCGCTTGGTGCTCGCGGACCAACCGCATAGAGACGCGGTTCCACCCACGAGCCAAGTCATTTCCCGGAGGCGCGCCTACACGGATAGGTCGTTCAACTCATAGCTGGTGCTGCGCCCGCCTGCATCCGATTTCCGCAGGATGCCACGTGCGAGCAGATCCGTGATATCGCGCAGCGCGGTGTCTGGAGAGCATTTGGCGATCGCCGCCCACTTGGAGCTGGTGAGCTTGCCTTCGAAACCATCAAGCAGTCCGTTGAGCAGTTTCACTTGCCGCTCGTTCAGTGGCGTGGTCGCCCAACGCTGCCAGAATCGCGTCTTGACGAGCACAACATCAAGGGTGTCCTGCGCCTGATCGACGGCGCGATGCAGCGTATCGAGGAACCAGGCCAGCCACTCGGTGACATCCATCGACCGCTTCTGGGTCCGCTCCAGGAGATCGTAGTAGGCCTTGCGCTCCCGCCGGATCTGCGCCGACAGGCTATAGAAACGCTGCGGGCTGCCATCGGCGCGCGCCAGCAGCAGGTCGCCGGTCGCACGGGCTATACGGCCGTTGCCGTCGTCAAACGGATGCAAGGTGACGAGCCACAAATGGCCGAGCCCTGCCTTGAGCAGAGGTAGATCGTTCGATGCGCCATTGACCCAGTCGAGAAATCGGCTTGTTTCAGCTTCCAGGAGATTGGCTGGCGGCGCTTCGAAATACCCACGTTGCCGGCCGATGGGGCCGGACACCACCTGCATCGGACCGCTGGCGCCGTCACGCCAGCCACCGACCTTGATCCGGGCAATGGTCTGGCTAGCGGAGTACCTGTCTTTCGACGCAGGCGGGCAGCACCACCGATTCCGGGTGGCCCGCCCTATGTAAAGCCGCCGCTGCGGGCTCGCTTCCCTCGACTCTGATGCGTTCTGCATCCCAGAGACGTTCCCCGGGCTTGGGCGCGAGGTCCCGAAGAGCCCGAGCTGCGGCAGGCTGACCGCGGTACCCGACGGAGCATCCTGCTTGGCATGCGGTCAGGTCCAGCAGTACCTGGCACTTGCCAGCAAGGACGCTGGGAATAGCTGCGCGACAGCCACGCAGCGCATTTGTGGATGTCCGCGAAAGCCGGAGGCTTACCCGGCAGTCACATAGACCAAGACCGCCAGGTCCGCGCCGACCACGTTGATCTCGATCATCGGACTCAGGCTCAGTTCCTTCACTAGCCAAGGCTTGCCGGCGGCGTCCGGCAGGCGAATGACCACACCAAGAGCGAGATGCGGCATGGGCGCGTCTGCGGTCAGTTCAGCCACGAGAACGGGGGCGCCGGCGGGCGTGGCGTTGGTTACATCAATGAAGGTGTATTTGAAAGCCATAGCATCTCCTACGGAGGATCTGCGACCGCGGCCTTAGACTGAGCCATTCCGACTTCATCTTRAAGCAGCGCATCGTCACTATTTCAAAAGGGAAATCGCAATGGCGATCACCCCAATTGCCGCGAGGGTAACGATCACAAAGAGCAGCATGGGCTTATCCGAACTGGGTAGTCCAGTATCCTTCGAGCCATGCGCACATGCTATCGGGTGCGCACTGATTTCATGCCGGATTTCGTCCTACAGGCAGTTCGTCATTGCGAGACGCCATGACAGCAAGTCGGGGATGCGCCGGCTTTGAGATTTGCGCGCAGGCCGCGCGGGGCCAGCCCGAGCCCTTTCGCCCGGCCATTCCCTCGGTACCAGCGGGGCGCCTTTCGCGCGCAATATCACGGACCTATCCCGCGCGTTTTCACTGCCGAGTGTCAGCCACCGCCTGCTCGGAGATTTCAGGCTGCAGCACGTCGACTAGCGCAGTTGCTCCAGCCTATTTCCCGACCTGCAGGCCATCTACCACTGATTGCACGCCATCCACTGCACGGACTGCATTCAGGGCCGTCAGCTTCTCCGAGTCATTTTGCACTTTGCCGTCGAGGTGCACGACACCGTTTTCAGTTCGCACTCGAATTCCGTTGGGCCTGAGCACCTTCGAGGCAAGAAGCTCGGCTTTCACTTTCATCGTGATGGCACTGTCGCTGAGTTTCGTCGAGGACTCCGCAGACGGTGCAGATTTCCCCATTGCGGTGGAGTTATCCTTTGGCACGGTGCGATTGCTTGGTGCCTCGGGAAGCCCAGGCGTGCCAGGCGCACTGTTCATGGGTGGCGCACCATCCGTTGCAGCCAGTATTCTGCCCACATCCCCCCTGGCAGCTGCATTGCCCGAAGCAGCAAGCAACCCAACAACGCTAGCAAGCCACATCTTTTGGATTGATTTCATTAAATGTCTCCTGCTGGTGCTTCTGCGGGTCGGCGGGTCATAGTGCATGGCGATGCCACATCGCGGCACGCGCGCACTATACAAAAAGGACAAGCAACAAGAGGACGGAGTTCCGCGTCGGTCCGGCTACGTTACATCCAGACACAGGCATTACGATTTGAGAAGATGAATCGCGCTAACGCCACTTCCAAGGCGCGCAGGAACCGGGGACTTCACTTCCCTTTGTCATACGCAGTAAGGAAATGTATCCTGCGTTGCGAGGTTGGACACGGAGATGGAGAGTTAGCTTTTCAACGGCGCAGCCGCCCGCTGCATGACCTTCAACAATCCTATCCCCTTCGCAGGAGACGAAGATGCTCAGTCCTCATGAAATCGCCGCCTTGATGCTTCTCGAAAGTGCAGACGGGAATCTCGAATTGGACCCTGCCGACCTCAAGAGCCTCGTGCATCGGCAGCTCGTACGACTGGAACGACCGAAACACGGCCGTAGCCAAGTTCGTCTCACCAACCACGGGCGTAATTTTCTGGACACCGTCGCCAAGAGGCGCTGAACGGCGGCCTACATGGGCCACGCTTCGACCAACTTGCGATGCCAAGCTGCACACTCCCCCAGCGCACCTAGCAAGTCCCGCATAACCCAGTCCTGCCAGGTGTCATAGTCGGCCGCCGCTGGCGGATCCGGTACTACGCACGGGCGCCGCCAGCGCGCTATCGAGCGGCGGCGGCTTGCTTGGCTGCCTCAACGGCGTCGGACAGCTTGCGCACCCGGAAATCGTCAGGGCGGCAATCCACAGGCAAGGGCCTCGCATTCTTCATATCCTTGCGGATGGCGTCGAGCTTGGCGCCAAGAGTCGATTGGATGCCGGCGAGCTCGTCGGCCTTTTGGCGGATGCTGGCGCCGGCGGCGCGCAGATCCTGCAGCGCTTGATCCGTGGTTGCCAGATCCGCCTGGGAGCGTGCGGCAGTGAGCTCGGACAGTTCAGCGTCCTTCCGCCAGCCGTTCGCCGTCCAGCCGGCGGCGAACAGCGTTTCAGCGACCACCGCCAATCCTGCAGCGCGCCATGGAATCGTCGGCATCAGCATCCCCAGCCCTCCGGAAACTCGGCCAGCGGCACCGTCTGGCCGGCCAGCGCATGCGTGCAGTCGCCCAGGAACTGGATGCTGCCGTCGATCACAAAGCTGTGGCACACGCCACACTCGAAATCGCGCTCTTCGTCCGGGTGCTCGGCGTAGTAGGCGCACCAGCAGTCGCCGCCGGTCTTGTACCCGGGAACGTAGTGGCCGCTGCGCACCAGCACGCTGGGCGTGAACGTGGGGCGCTTCACGTCACCGTTCCAGCCCCAGCGCGGGCCCGGCCCGTCGCCATGCTGGATCTGAATCAGCCGCCGCGGGTGGTCGGCGTAGCTGTGAAACAGGATTGGCGCCGCCGGCATGCTGCCGACCAGCACGTTGTACCCGTTGTCGGACTTCGCCAGCAGCGCACGGCCCAGCTCGGACACCGCGATGGTGTCCAGGAATGGCCGGATGAAAAAGCCACCCGAAGGTGGCTTAGTCGATTGTGCGGCAGGCTACTCGCCGGTTTCTTCTTGAAACGCTACCTGCTGTGCTGTGGCGTATCCGAGGATCATTATCTGATCATCATCGAGTTTCGCAGACTGCTCCGGCAGTTCCACGATCGGCGTTTCGGGATACATGTCCGCGAGGAGCTTCTCGGCAAGCTCTCGGGACTCGAATGGACCGAAGTGAATGACACTCTGGCCGCTGACTTCTGCAAAGGAACATTCCCCTGTTTCTAGGGGGTAGAACACCACCAATGTGCGCGCATGCTGGTCCATAGTAGCCTCCAGATCTCGTTATGTACCCCAAACATAACTATCGATACTGGCAGGCCCCGCCCCGACGGGCGGGCGCCTTCCGTCTGCACCACAATTTTAGGAAATCTGTCTATACAGACAAGTATCGAAGCCCACACCCGATATGGCGTCCCCGGCTCCGGCGCGACGACAATGCTGCCCAGTGCCGTCGCCTCGCCGGCGGCCAGCGGGCGTTCCAGGCGCAGGTTCACGTGCCACCCAGGCACAGCCGCTGGCGGCGTGACCACGTTGCCGTCAGCATCCCACTCGCCACCCTCGTAGATCGTGCCGATGGTAGCGCTCTGGGCATCCGGGGCCGCGATGGGGTTGCCTACCCCCCGGCATATCGGGCAAGCTATTCTCTCGGCCCGCCAGCGGAGACGTTTCGCCGTCCCTTGCGCTGTACGGGGCTGCCCCGGGAAACCATTGAGCCAGGGCAACATGCCTCCGCACAGACGCCCCACCAAAGGCCGAAGGCGAGCGGTGCGAACATGGCTGGCTCCAATGGAAAAAGCCCACGCGGCTTTCACCGTGTCAGCTAAACCGACTCTCTGGTCAAAGATAAACCGGTTCGCTGGACTTTTCTGATGGGTCAGGTGCTCAAGCCGCCCTTCGCGTAAAGCAATTCGCTGGATTTCGTGTACAAGATAAAGCGCTTCGTTGGATTTCATGCACGGCCCTAACCCGCGGTGCATTATCGCATACAAACCCGTATCGGTCTGCTAATTTTCTACCGGAGCGACACTCGCAGCGGGTGCCCGCCGTGTCTCCAAAGCCCCCCACTCTATTCGTATAGCACGAAACGCACATTTAAGCTGCATGTCGTTTTTTGGCTATACTTCCCGCTCTGCTTTAGCAAGATGAGCCAAGGACGGCGCAACGACTGGAGTCCGACGGAACCAAACCCGCCTTACCATTCCCGCACGCCGCAGACTAAGATTCCCTGCGACCCGTTGTCAGGCCGAACTCGCGCAGCATGCTGAGCGGACACACCGTGTCGCAAAGGGATTCTGTTCACAGCGATGAGTCTGCAGCTCCAGCCGCCCCCCTCGAATCGAGGCGCGTTCAGCTCATCCTATTCCACCCAGGCTTTCAGGACGGTCAAGGGCTGTGCAGACGGCGTCGGCCAAAGCACTAGGCGGAGGCGGTATGCGTCACCACCCTCAAGGCCGCTCTCGTCGATTGTGTCCAAGCCGGAATAGAGGGCAAGTACGGCGTAGGTTCCGGGCTTCACGGTTCGCCTCAGGACTTCGGAGCCCGTGCATTCGTGAACCTGGAGCTCGCCTGTCGGCAGGTCGACAGAGCATCCAACAGCATGGTCGTAGCCGGTTTAGTCGATGGCCGGCTCGGCCTCATGGAGCTCCAGGGTAACTGGAACGGTCATGTTTCGGAGCGGGCAGATGACCACCACGTTGTCGGCAACCTTTGCTCGCCGCTCCACGTCCTCGTCTGTCCAGTCAGTCGGCGCTTCCGGGTTGATGCCGCGGTCCTGCACGTAGAACTGGTGGTAGTCGGCGAACACATCAAATGTGAACTGTTGCATTGACATCGGTCAGTGCTCCCTGCTGCTGCCTGGCGCATGGCCGCTTATGAACGCTGGCGCGAGTTCGAGCAGCGCAGTTGCTCGCTGCTTCACTCGTGGGACCGGGTCTGTCTGCATCAAGGCCTCGAGGGCATTGCGCAGTGCTCGCTCGGTGGGTTTGCCAGAGTGGGTCGTATCTGCTGAAGGAACGGAGTCCGCGGCCTAGCGATGGCCAAAAGGGAGATACGCCCAGCCCGAGGCTTGGTACTGGTGCCAAGCTCTCCGGTACCATTATTGCTGCCCCTCTTCTGCTGGGCAGCAATCTCGCTCGACTTAATCCATACTCTACTGTTGCCATTCTCGAGCCACTGTTTGTTCCGTAGCCAGACCAAAGCTAGACAGCGCCCATTGCACGGGTGCAACTTGCCGAGGCGCCACTACTTGTCGACCGACGTTGGGCCCTCAAGGAAGCTGGCTGCGCCCAATTTTTATGACGAACGATAATCAAACTTAAAATTATGGCGAAGGTCTACATCTCATATCAACGCGAAGATTTACCCTTTGTATCGCGACTTGCAGACAGACTCAAAGACGCTGGCCATACGCTCTCATTTGATGTCGATGAGCTATCGCCAGGCGTGAACTGGAGAGCGGCGCTTGACCATGGCCTCAAGACATCGGATGTATTCATTGTTGTCTTCTCTCAAAAAACCGATAAGTCCCAGTATGTTCTGACGGAGGTCGGTGCAGCCCGAGCGTACGCTAACGAATCGGACCGTATGTTGTTGATACCTATTGTTATCGACAACGCGCCATTGCCGCTTTCGATGCAGGATGTTCACGCCATTATCCAACCTGACGCAGATGTAGATTCCATAGTTCCACAAATTGAGAGTGCAATATCCGCCTTTATTGGTCGTCGAGCGGCGAAGGAGGTCGAATCAACAAGAGCCGCCGAGAAGATTCAAAGCAATGCCGCAGGATTCATCGGCACCGCGATTTCGTCGTTGAGCAAACTCGAATCTAGAGACAGAATCCTCAGCTACGCATGGTATGGATTGGGGTTCGTGTCTCTTGTCAGCGGCATTGGCTTTGCTATGTGGGGTCTTAGTAAGGCTGGCCAGCAAGTGGAGCTGCCAACACAGAACCTCATCTACGTAGCGCTGAAAACTCTTGCGGTGATTGGCCTACTCGGAGCGTGCGCGAGATACGCGTTCTCGCTCGGAAAATCCTATTCGACTGAATCGCTAAAGAGCTCGGACCGCATCCACGCTATTCGCTTCGGAGAGTTCTATCTGCAGGCATTTGGCGACAAGACACAGTGGGAGGAGTTGAAGGAGGTCTTCCAGCACTGGAATATCGACCGAAGCTCAGCCTTCAGTTCGCTGGATGCATCGCAGGTAGACCCGAGAATTATGGAATCGCTTGTCGCTATCGTAAAGCTTGCCAGCGGCAGCAAGGATGAGAAGGCGAAATGAGAGACGGCTTCGTGAGATAATCGGTGAAAGGCGGTCGCGCAGCTATCTAACAAAGGCGTTTGCGCCGCTGAGCGTGCTCCGCTGCCCGACACCGAGCCACAAGGCGTTCTCGGTCCCCACGATGAGAAATATCATCGGTACAGACTTGCCGGCGCAAAGTCTTCTCCACTCGTGCGTATCGATGGAGGACGGAGACGGTCTTATCTCGGGATGAGTGTGCCATTCGCCCAGATAGTCCATGGTCTGCTGCTGAGCATTCCAGTGTCGGACGGCGATTCGCTGATGGGCTCTCGCCTGCCGATGGAAACCGAAGCGATGCTGTTGGTCTCCCGGCTGCGGAGAAGATATAGCGGCCACATGTACGTGGCTACCCCTTCTGAATCCCATCAGAATGCCGCCCGCCTCGTGCGATGACGGGGCCAGTTGCCTGAACTTCAGCAGGTTCTCCAGTACATCTGCCTCAATCAAGACCTTGGCGTCTTCAACCAGCGGATGCGGGACAATCAGTGCCTCTGGCATGCTGGACAGTTGTTTGCCGGTGCAATGTTCTGGTTCTTGATGCGTTTGGCATCGGCGTTCTCGAGGTAGCGAGTTCTGAACCGGGGGCTAACGGACCCTCTGAGCCAGTCGCTGACCATATCCGCAGCCAAGGCCGCCGCCGACATCGATGTCGATACGGCATACGGCGTATAGGCGCTACAGCCTCTGAATCGAGTGCGCGGAGGGCTAGCCAGAACCTGATAGCGCTCCTGACGATAGTTTGGCCCGAATCCCTGGCGCAAGCATTGGAAACACCCGTACTTTTCGGAATCTGACCAGAGAGCCTGGACGCACTCACCGTTACCCATCACCCGCACGTACAGGACTGGCCCAAGCCGGCGCTCAATATGCGCGGCATTTACTAAGGTGTTCAACGCTTCATCCCCCGTGGCATCAATGACGAGGTCCGTCGCAAAGAACTTCGCGTTCAACGTCGGGCTGGTTGTTTGGGTTTCGACTTGCACATACGGAAACTGGCGCGCCAATTCATCTCGCAGGGCCTCGGCCTTGTTGCGATATAAGGCCGGAAAACCAAGTGCGTGACGCCCCAGGTTGTCGGGTTCCATCTCGCCAATGTCGATAAGGCGAAGCAGCCCGTTCTTCCCTGTCCCCGCGCCCAGCCGTACGAGTGCTTGAGCTAAATATCCTCCAATCGCACCGCATCCAATGAGAGTAAGCCGCCTGCCAGCCAAGCTTGAAAACTCCAGGTTCCTCGAGTGGATGTAGGCTGGGGAAATGTCGTCAAGGCGCAGTCTTAGAACGGCCGTTTCCCCGCCAGCGTGGTGTAGATAGTTTCGATATTCCCTAGGAGAGTTCTGGAAGCCCTGCCTGTGCTTTAGGTCCAGCTTGAACATGACGCCGAATCGGCCGAGCGGTGTGTTGAAGGCAATGACGCAGCCTTTGCGCTTCAGATACGTCTTGTCAGTGCCGAGACACTGTTGAACTTGCTTCGACAGTTCAGCATCCCAGGACTTCACCCATTTGAAGAACTGCTTTATGGTTGACGGCAATCCCTCGACAGGCACGCCGGGCGCCTCGCTACTTTTAAAGAGAAAGCAAGCGAGAGCTCCCTCAGCCACCCTCTCAGCCGCAAAGCCCTCTCCCACCCTTGCCGCAGCAATAGCGTCCTGCGCTATGAGGCCTTTGCGGTCGCCGCCGTCTTGCTCCATCAAGAAGTACGATGCTGAGGTTGCATCAGGCTCGAGTTCGCCCACCATTACCGGATAGGCGGGCGGACGCTGTCCACCCATCCAGTAGGCACCGAATTCATTGGCAATGTCCGCACTCCGAGTTGTGCCGCTGGCGATGCGATTCAGGACCGTCCTCGCCGCAGTCAGACACTGCAGAATCGCCACATCCGGCTCGAAGCGGTCAAGAATTACCGACCCAGGAGAGAAATAGCACAGGCCGCCAAGCGCATCGACGTGCTCCATTACCTTGGCTGCCCCTTGAGGACGCTCCAGCAAAGTGATGCGCGGATAGCGGAGGAAATTCCAATCCTCAATCTCCATCCGAACCAAGACGTCCCGTGACGCGGTCTTGAGCGGCCCCTCAAAGGCCCGAACTCTCCCTCGCGCCTTTACCAATTTGAGGCCGGCCGCTGACAACACTTGCAAGGCGCGACCGTAGGCGCTCTCGCTCATCCGAATTAGCCTGCGCTTTGTGCGCCGACAACGGGCTTGGACACCGTTGATGCGGGAACGCGGCGAATATCGTCGCCGGACGAATCCGGCTCGACCCATTCTGGCTTGTTTGGAAGGCGTGAGCCCAATTGCGCCTGCAACAACGAGATTGCGTGGGATACGTACGGAAGACTCGACTCGCGAGCTTGCCGTATCGCTTCAGCAAGGGCATAAGCACACGACGATGCCTCGACGCGCTCCGATTCCTCCAATCGATTGAAGTCATCTTTGCCGCCGTCAATGCCGCGCTCGCGAATATCGAGCTTCAGTGCCTTCGCCAGGGCCCTAGCACCCTGTTCAATCGCCAAGTCATCGCGACCGCGGACAGGGACGAAGCTCTGCGCTACCGCAATCATGATGGATACGGACGTCGGGCCACCGGTCTTCCAGCGGAAATCACGCCACGCCTTCAAGAACCGACAGACACGGCGCAATTGCTCACCATGCTCCTCGATACAGTCCTTGAACCACTTTGAAACGTCTGCCGGGTCTGAAGGCACCCACTCCCCTGAACGCTTCGCGAGGACTAAACCTTCCATGTCATCCCAGGACTGGCCGATGAGGTCACCAAGGGCTTCGCTCTCCGACTTGTCACGTGCGTCCATGGCCATACCTTTGGAGTCCGCCGCCTTTCTCAGGGAATCGAAAATTTGCGTTTCGCGGACCTTGACGAACTCGTCTTCCGAAGCGGCGTACAACGGGACATCAATGTGCGCCCAGTTCGCGACCTTGACACGACTACAGTTGTCTCTCGACTTATCGAGAATCCAACCCTCCCGCTTGCAGAGGTCAGTCAACAGGGCCTCCACAAGCTGGAAATATGCTTTGGCCATCCGTGCCGGCGGGCCATTCTCTTCCCAGAGAGTGATGGGCAAGTAGACTCCAAAATCCCAGTCCATTTCTTGCGGCGGCAGCGTACAAGGATGAACACACGTCCCGTACGCCCAGGACCCCTGTGTCCGGAATCTTGGCGTTACCTTATGCTCCATCCCGAGTACTTCAGTGCTCGCCTCTTCGATGGCGGGCCGTAGGTACTCGCGAATCTTGTTCTTGCAATCAACCAAGACCTGGCGTTGCTCCGGTTCAACCTCGATATTATCCCCGAAGGTCCCGTTAGCGACGGTCGAGTAAAACAGTCGAGTCAGCTTCAGCATCACGCCACCTTCAGGTTGTTAACACGTGGCCCGTAGTAGTAGGTCGGCACGGGCGCATTGTGGTCCATGAAATTGCCAAACGCCGCGCTGCCGACGAAATCCTTGGCAGCCTCGGCCGCAGACCCGAGCAGGACCTCGCGGGCGGCAGCATCTGCTTTATCCAACGCCACGGCTTGCGACCGTTCGTCGGTGAGTACGTCATCAATATGGACGTAGTTCCCATTGGGAAACTGGTGGCGCAGCATGTGGTCGCTCATCGCTTCCTGCGCCGAAATCCCAAGGCCAAAAAGTCGCTTGGGTGCATTGACCGGCCACCAGCCACCCCAATCGATGGTTCCGCCAGCGCGATTCCGCTTCGGATTGACTGTGAATTTCGACGACATCGTCCCAATTGACAGTACGCCGACATCCCCTTCAGCCCGTGAGGCGCCCAAAAATTTGAAAGCTTCGTGAACACCAAGCAGCCCTGGCGCATTCGCAAACAGGCCGCCGTCGACGTACTGGCAGTTGTTGAACACGTAGCGGGGGAAAACTATTGGCGCCGCGCTAGTTGCCATCGCGACGTCGACCACTCGATGACGATGGTCAGTCTTGAAGTCGGGGTGATGAGGCGTTTTGAAGACTACCGGCAGGCCGCGCGTGTAGTTGATGGAAGGAACAATGACGGGGTGCAGGCATTCGCCGACGAGTCGCTCACCAAACACCTCCTCTCCCAACAGGTACTTGAACAGTGGTTGGCTGCTGTACTGGGACCGAAAAAGGCCACGGCCGGAAAAGCGCCTACGAAAAATTTCTGCGCCGTGTTTTTCGAACAGCTTCACCATCCGTTGCGCAGGAATCTCGAGAGCAACCGCTAGCGCCAGGATGCCACCGATAGACGTGCCGGCGATGAGGTCGAACCGCGAGCCGACGGGCGCACCGATTTGCTGTTCAATCTCGGCCAGGATACGAGCCGTAAACAGCCCTCGGTACCCGCCGCCGGACAGCGCGAGAACTTGGAAACGCGATTTCGCTGTATTCATCTCACAACCCCATAGCCAAAACAAAGGGACCGCTGACTACACCCGCGCGCCATGAAAATGACTAGCACTCTTACCCCCCAGAGTGCCAATTTCCTACTATATCACGGAGATTAAAGCATCAGAACACTATATCTTGTGGTTTTTGGCTTATACATCACCAAATGTCTATACAATTTGCGTTGGAGGGGCGAACCGCCATGCGGAAGGAATGAAACCGTGGCCTTGGGACCGGAGCTGACAGAGGCGGCAGGGTCATTGACCGCGTCACTTCGCAGCCAGGATGTGATAGAATCGCGCACTCTTTTTTCCCGAACGCTTGGGCATCGTAGCTTGGCTACGATGCTCGACAACCGAGCAGTCGGGTTGCTGTCGCCGTTCCGCTGCTGAAATGAAGAATAGACAGCAAAGTCTGGGTCGCCATTCCCGCCTCTTCATGAGACTGATGGCAATGTTGAATAGGGAGGGCACATGGCTCAACCAAAAACAACAGCTCCGGACGGCTTGGGTCAAGCCATGTCGGCAATCTTGGGTGCCTTTGCGGTCCTGAGCACTGCCGGCGTGAGTCCGCTGGTTGCATTCGTGCTGCCGGCCGTCGTAGCTGTGGCGTTTGTCACGGTCTCACGACTCTGACCTAGGCGCGTAGCATGGAAGGCCCCCGAAATCGGCGAGTTCTCGCTGTTTCGGGGCGTCGGCCTCCCTCTCTCTACCCCTTTTTCTTGCCTTGCAACTTTGCCCCCCCCTTGCACCAACAGGTTGGTGGCAAAGTCCTCACAGCTCTTTGCAAGCTCCCCACCGGCTACCGCGCGTTCCAGCACTGCTCTTGCGACCCTGCGAGCCAAGGACCCGGCTTGCAGTCGATACTCCGCGCCAATCGCTGTCATCTGCCGCCCATGTAAAAATACACTACGGAGGTCGAACAACCAGTCGTACAACGCGCCATCCGCAGGAGAATTCAGCAATGCGCTTATGCGGCACTCGATTCGTTTCGGACCGTTAAGCTTGGGCAAAACCTGCTTTTCCTTCCCGTAATCGCTCCTAAGCCCAAGAGCTGCCTCGATAGTCAGCATATGAGCGATGAATTCGTCGATTCCATCGCTTGAGAAGGCGCGCACGAGGAAATGCACAGGAGTCTCAAAGAGCGGCGACAACATAGCCCGCGCTAGCGATTCCCACGCCGCATCGTTCACACTTGCCGATACCGCTTCAAAGCCCCCACCTAGATAAATGACGGCGGGAATGTCTTCGTACAGCCCTCCATCTTCGTCCGGCCGGAACTGCGGGTGCCAGGTTACCCGCACCGTCGAGCATGGCGGAGCGCTACCTGGGAAGCCACGGCTTGCTTCGTTGTTAGGTACGACGACTCACTTAGATTATTACTGAACCGATGAACGACTGCGCTCCGTCCGTCGGTCGCGTGCTTGTTATTCCGTCTGTTGCCGCTCACCAAGCTTCATCCTTGGTCAAAGCAGGAGGTCCACAGTTTGTCGCCTCTTTCTGCCTGGCTCAGCTTGATATATCGGGTCACGCGCTCGCAATCACACCGAACGGAACGTTGTGAGTCTCAAGAAGGAAGTTCTCTGTCACGCTCAGCAGAGATAGCTGTTCTGGAGACGCTTTCGCGCGGGACAGCCCCGGCTGAACGATGAACACTCGCAACTTGATGGCCGCCATTCGGCTACGATTTCGGATGGCCTGAAGGATGTCGCGGTCACCGGTCTGGTACCGTGACAGCTCTTTGCCTTCACGAATCTTGGGGTCCCGCCGGAGCAGATGAACGAAGAGGTCGGTTTTCCGTAACTGGTTCAGAAGCCAGCTTATGCTTTTCTGCGCCTGACCACAAACTTCGTACAGGTCGCCAACGCGCGCGCCGGCGGTACTTTCCTGCGAATACTTGCAGTGGTAGAAGTCCACAGCGATGGTCGCGCCTGCCTCTTCTTCTGTCACCTTGATGGTAACGACGTCCGCAGACTCACCGGAGCCGTCATCATCGTAAATGACGTCATACCCGCCTGCCATCTTGAGGTTTTCGATAACCTTAAATTGGATGGAATCCTTTTCCCGAGTCACGCCCTGCGCCTCCTTCTTTATATTGACGTTAGACCAATCCCATACGGTAATTCGGTCCCGGTCGTAAGGTGCATAGATGTCCGGCAACGCCACAAGGAGATTACCTTCCAGGTACGAACCGTCGGCGAAGGTAACGACTGGAGGGTTCTCATCGAAGAACTCGGAAAGCGGCCAAGTGTGCTGGCGTTTCGTCAACGTGCCAGCGGCCTCTACTGACACAAAGCGATAGGTCGAGACCGTGTCGTCGTCGACCGGTACCAATTCCAGCCGCAGCACCACTTCAGCGGAGTCGCTGAATACCCGGAACATGATGTCGCCAGCCTCGGCGGGACTAACCAATTCGATACCGAGGTTCCAAAACTCGGTCGTCTGAGCGTCGCCGAGCCTTATCGAATACGCGCTCTCCAACTCCTGATAGATGCAGTCTGGCCAGTCGACAGCGATGGGCATTATGGCTGGACGCACCTTCACGAGTTTTGGGACGAGTGTTCCCTTTAGTACTGCTTCCGGGTCGATAGTTTCGTCAATGACTTTCGAACCGACGTGCTTACACCAACGCGCAAAAGAGTCTAGGCGTAAGCGTTGGAAAGACCACACTCGACCACGCTTTGCTGCGCCGATGGTTGCGATAGCTCCATTTTCATAACCAACTCCGGAGATAACTGCACGACGTGCGGTTTTCTTCGAGGCCTCTGACAGACGAGCGGCAACGTCTGCACCCATGCGAGCAATGTAGCGAATCTGCCTGCCAAATTGCTCATTCATTCCCAGATTCGTAAGTAGTAGGCGCTTGACGCCATGGAAGCATCGGTAGAGCACAGGGTCCTGAATAAGCTCCACATCGTCGCCACACAGGACCTTGGCCATCGTTCGATACTCGCTACTCTTGGAGGAGCCATGGATGTAGAGAAGTTCCTTTTCCTTATCCCATATTGCAACTAGCAACTCCCACTCCCAGTCCCGCACCGCCTCAATGTCAGTCCACGGGACCGACTTGCTGGTGCCAATCACGACAACGAGAATGTTCTCTTTGACGTTCAGCGTATCTCGGACCTTGTCCGAGGGAGCTAGGCCCTGCAGCCCTCTTCGAAAGTTTCCAGGCTTCCATGCGCTACAACGAGTACGGTAGACCACCATGCTGGTAGCCGGCCTGATTTCCTGCAGCGGAATTTCGCCCTCAAACGGTTCAAAGCCATCCAGGAAGCTCCGAGCCTCGATTTGCTTGTCTATCTGGGTATCGCTGAGTTCTTGGAGCAGTTCGTTCCAATCCGGGTCTTGGCTATAGAGCTTCTCGAGCTCATGCCGGACATCAATGTTGGCGACATTGGCGATGAATGTCGGACTTCCCAGGTCCGGTCTGGTGCGGGTGAACCTGCCTGCAAGCTGGAGCGTTACCGGAAGGCTTTTCCGAACGTCATGGAAAGCTGCAATTTTCAGCTCCGGCATATCAAATCCCTCGCCGAGCATATCGACGCACACCACGAGCCTCGATTTCCCAGACATCAACTTCTCGAGGGCCTCCCTTCGCTCCACCACTTTGAGTTGGCTGTGAAGCAATATCGGGTTATACCGGCCGATTTCCTCATAGATTTCGAAAATTCGTTTTGCACGTGGGATATCGCAAGCGCGAGCCATCGCAACATGTAGGCCAGTTTTATCGCTGTCCAGCTCTTGGATTGTGGCTCTAGCAATCGCTATGTCTGCCTTGTTCTCGTTAAACTCGAAAACTGACCGGAATGTAATCGGCTGGAAGTATCCGTCCGTCTGTGCCTGCCTCAACGGATAACGGTAGACTATCTTCCCATCAATGAGTTGGTCGTCGTCGCGAAAAGGCGTGGCCGTAAACTGAAGAACCCGGCGCTGGCCGAAGTGGGCTTTGAAGCGTTTCCACGTCGGCGCTTCTGCATGGTGGGCTTCATCAATGAAAAGATGTGTACATAGCTCGGATATGCGCTCCTGCAAGTGGGTCGGAAATTGCCCCGCAATGTGGCTGGTAGTGACGACCACATTGCAAGGCTCGAAAAAAGCCGTCAAGGCATCAGCAGTTTCGAATTTGTGCTCAAGGACACCGACGACTGGATAGCGTGCGCTTTCGGCGAGGATTGTACTTCCGGGCGCTTTGAGCAGGCCAAGCGTCAAGAATTTGTTCGCAATCTGGGTGCGCAGAGCGTCCGTTGGCACAACGACGATTACCCGCTCGCAGCAAGCCGATGTCAGAACTCCTAGCATAGTCTCGGTTTTTCCAGTGCCAGTGGGCAAGACTATAGATGCGACTTCGCTGCTGACCGTCCAGTGCGCGTGCACCGCATGCAAGGCCCCCGCTTGTGGCGGGCGGAAACCGATGACACCCGTCGCCCGGTCCTCCTTAACATACGAAAATCCGTCGCACCAGGAAGCGATAGCGTCTTTCGCGGCCGCGTTGTCCAAGGGCCGGTCATCGGCGTGCAATGACGGATGCTGTAACCAAGTCCCTGCCGACGCGTCCAGTGCCTCATCCACGATGGCAGCGTTCGCACATTTCAATATAGCTGCTTCCGCTGGTGCAGGTATTTGAAGAGGAACTCTCTTGAGGATTCGAACCGGCATCGGCAGGACGCCGGACGTAACTTCGAAGCCTTCCGCTCGGTCGGTCACGAATCGAACAACCTCTGCGTCAAGCTCCTGTTCCGGCCAAGCCAGCTGACGAATCCAGCTTTTCTCAATTTTTATTTTGACCGAAAACACCGCGGCAAGTCGCACCTTCATCTAGCCAGTCCCCTTGAACGCCTGCGATAGGACAACACGTTTCGCGAGCATACCGTGCTGAATTCGGATGCTCATCATTTGCTTGACTCACTAAACTTCTATGACTTTTTCGCTATCTCAGCATGCAACGAGGCAGAGGCGGCAAATGCTATTAGTAATCCATCTCGGACCTTAAGGCTTTCGCCAAGTCTTGGCCCCCATTGGCAGCAACGCTTTGACGTACGCCGTAGACCAGGAAAGCAGTACGGACTCATGCGATAGACCGCTAAGTCAAAACATCGAATCTCCATCCGTGATAGCTGTACAAAAACTGGCCACCACCTTCACGGTCGGTGAGCTTCGCAGTGAGACGAAACCTGGTGCCAACTGGGTAGTCGCGGACCAAGCGTTTCGAACATTCCACGTGCAGTTCGGTAGAGTATTTCCCACCGGGCACTGGTCGAACATGCACTGACCCATGAAGACTTCTAGTGCTCGCCGGGCAGTGGCTCTCTACGATGACTTCTTCGTAAGGATTGTCTTGTGCCATGGTGGGTCGCCTTATCAGTTTTGCCATTTTCCCTCCACCACGCTTTCGGGTCACATCCCACCGAAGCATGGCAGCTCCGCGGATGGCGCCTGCTTGTCGCCTTCAAATATACCTCATGCGTCGCTTTTTGGCACTAAACGCGGCGCACTCATGGCCGCCAGTGGTTCGCTCGGGAGCCTCCATGTCGTGCGCTTCAGCCGGCTAATCAGTTGGCTCGTAGAGAAGCCAGCAAAGCTGGTGTTCAAGCGAGTCCCGCGGCTACTGATGCGAACCGACGTGCCACGCGGACCGAGGGTCCAGCCAATGCGGACCCGCTCCAGCTCATTCGAATACCCGAGGCAAGCTTGATAGATTTTCGAAATCTTACTGCCATGACACCCTATCCCCTATTCTTGTTATTCACGTCCTTGTGCTCAAATCACCAGCCAGAAGCATTTAGGACACCTGCTATCAGCCGGCTTGAGCGACGTCTTGCAGACTTTGCAGCGTAGCCCGCTTCTCTCTGAATCTGTTGTGTCGCGGTCGGGCGCGCACGACGTGCAAGTCTTGCTGCTCCTAGACCAGCAGTTGCTCACGCAAACACGCTTGCCGCACTGGGAGCAGCGACGGCGTGGTGCACGGGGCGAGCAACCACACCTCTCGCATTTTTCCTTCATTGTGGCTGCTCCACGGCGGCTTCCTTCTGCTTGGCGGCCACAATGGCAGCGTCGACGACTCCAGCAATAGCGTCAGGGGTTGCGACTGAGAGCACCCACGTACGAGATTCGACCAAACGGGACGGTACAGCCATGGCACCAATGGGCTCAATGCCCATCGCTGTCAGCCGCTCAACTAGCTCCGCGAACACCTCCTCCTTACGCAAGCACCAGGTCGAAGCGAAGCAACGCCAGAATGTCCAGCCCGCGCGCTCGAGAATACGCTGTCGATTCATATCGCTGGCCCAGCGTTCTGGGCCATGGTAAGCGTCGCCGTCGCATTCGATAGCCAGGCGCGCGTCGTTGGCGCCCTCGACCACCATGTCCAGTCGGTACGCGCCGCTCTTAACCTGGGGGATGACGCGATAGCCACGCTGCAAGAGCATCGTGAACACCTCGCGTTCGAATCCGGATTCGCACAGCTTGATGAGGCCCTCCTGGTCATCCACTTCGTGGACGACCTTAGGCGTGCTGAAGTGCTCGAGCAAAGTCATCCGGATGTCCTTGTCCGAGATTTGCTCCGCCGTCACAGAGCGGACCAGATACATGAGGTCGCGGGCGCGGCTGGCAGCCACGTTGAAGCGTTGGTTGTAGGCATTGCCCGAGAGCGGGTGGCAACGTTCGGGGTCGGCCACCATCGACAGGAACATGATGTCGCGCTCGCTACCTTGGAAGGTACGCGCGTCTCCGCAATCAAATTCGCGCCGCAGTAATTCGGAAGCGGAACAACGCTCCCGCACCATCGCGTCGATAAACTTGGCCTGTTCCATCCCAAGAAGGGAGACCACTCCAATGGTGCGCCCGGCATAACGCTCGTCCTCAAGGATGGCGCTGATTTCGGCGGCGATATGGGCGGCCGGCATCGCGCTTATTGGCTTGCAAGCAACGGAGCGTGCTTTGTACCGTTACTTGTACCCAATAGCCAGGTAGCGCACTTCAGCGCGTTTCTCGTTTGAGTGAAATCCAGAAAACTCAGAGCGACCTGACAAGTCGCAGATGGTTCAGCGGCCCATTGCCCCTGCAAGCCTGATGTCAAAGCCGGCCAGTCGAGCCGGCTTTTTGTCCACGTTAGGGGCCGCCCTGAGCAGAACCTTGCAAACTACTACCAGTGCATGGGAAAGCACGATTTTCCATATCGGGCAATAAAGCATAACCTGACCAACGACCCAGTTTATACTTTGCGGCACTGGCAGGACTTTTTGACCGGCCGGAGATAGCGCAAGAGAGCGCTGCCTGCGGTCCCGACAGCATGCAGCGTTGGCCCAGAATTGCTTCGATGCTCCCCTTCAGCCGCTGAGGAGCATGCTTCGCCCAGTCGATTCGCTTTTGGCCTCCTCATGCGGCCAGGCCATGTTTAGTGCGCTCATCCGATAATCCACGCGCGTCTCAATCATGGATGAACACAATATTCCCGACGGCTCCCATGACACAGGTTCAGATGCAGTTCCCGGTGTTATGAGCCGCGAATCGCTCTACCAACTCGTCTGGGCTGAACCGATGCTGAAAGTAGCTGCTAGTTTCGGAGTGTCATCTAGCTACATGGCCAGGGTATGCACACTGCTCAACGTGCCACGCCCAGCGCGCGGATATTGGGCAAAGTTGGCCGTTGGGAAGGCCCCTGCTAAGCCAAGACTGCCCGATGCTCGTCCCGGGGACGAACTCGCGTGGGCTCGTGGCGACGCTCAGTGGGAAACGAAGCTCCCACTTCCGAAGCCGCCTTCGGACAGGCCTAACAGGCGGGCCACGCGCATCAAGCGGACTAACACCGACCATGCCCTAATAACCGGAGCCAAAGCAATCTTCGAAGAAGCCAGAACGGCTTATGGCGTGGGATACCTCAAGCCAAGAAAGAGGTTGCTTGTCGACATAGTCGCCACTAAGACAGGCCTTGATAAGGCTCTTTCGTTTGCAAATGAAGTGTTCCTCGCCTTGGAGGACGAGGGCTATCGCGTTGTCATCGCGCCCCATGGAGAGCGTCTCACGCGAAGGGACTTCGATGAGCGGGAAGTACCTCGGAAGGACCATAGTCGTCGTGACCGATGGTCACCAGGACGCTGCACGGTTGTCTACATCGGTACAGTGGCCATCGGACTCACAATTATTGAGATGTCCGAAGAGGTCGAGGTGAGGTACGTCAACGGTGAATACGTGCGACTCAGTGAGTACGTTCCTCCGAAGCGGGGACGTTACGTTTCTGACCATGGATGGACCAGCAAACAAGATTTGCCAACCGGCCGCCTTTGCTTGCAGGCCTACTCTCCATATTGGCGTGCGGAGTGGAGTAGGCAGTGGCGGGAGAAGCCGGGCCGTGACATTACTGCTCTCATTCCAGTCATCGTGAAGGAGCTGAGGCAATCGTCTTCCGAGGTCGCTAGGTTAGCTGCGGAGGGCGAGCGGCTGGCTGAGCTTGAGCATCAGCGCTGGGAGGCTCAACGTGAGCAATGGGGCCGAGAAGAAGAGGAAAAGCGAGCGGCGAAGGCGTTGAAGGACAGTAAGGATGAGCTCCTCCAAATCATTGAAAGCTGGGCCGAGTCGAGGCGATTGGCAGAGTTCTTCCTTGATGCCAAACAGAGATTGCGAGACTTGAGCGAAGAGAAGAAAAACGAGATGCTCGAGCGACTAAGGCGCGCTCGAGAGCTTATTGGCAGTGCAGACGCCCTTGAGCGATTTCGCTCATGGAAAGCGCCTGAGGAGCGCTAGTAATGGACCTCCAAACGAACCCGCTGGCGAGCAGCACAATGCCTGTCGGTAAGGGGCAGTGCTCGCTTGCCCGGAATGCGGACCTGGCTCGCACTGCGCTGCATGCGGAAGGCTACCTCGGCTTGAGGTAGAGCTGTTTTTGGGACTGACCAGGTACAGCATGCTCTTCCGTGACGAAAATATCTCCCCTTGCCTTGACCAAATCCGACAGTTTTTTGAAATCGTAGACCCAGGAGTCGAAATCGGGCTGTAATTTTGTCAGGTAGCACGTACACAATTACTGCTAGCGACCGTAAGAACTATGGTGGCTGCTAGCCATACTTCCGCGCTCACGAAACCCTGAAATGGTCCGTGGTCTGGCCAGCATAGACCGCGCGCTGAAGCCATTCGGGTAAGTCACCGTGGCCATCCCTGCTATGGCCCGCGGCGTCTCTGAAGCGAACCGGGCGGACCTTCTGGCTGGAAATCGGAGTCGTTGCGGCGAAGCATCCAGCGGCAACCAGGTCATCTATTGCGATGCTGTGCTTGGCCATGTATAACGCTGGATTTCTTGTGCAAAATAAACTAGTTCGTTGGATTTCTCGCACCCCGCAAAATCCCGCGCCTTATTACCCACAAACCAGGAGTGCGAATCGGCCTCGCAAATCGATAATCCTGCGACACTCCACGCCACACAGCCGGAAACCGACCTTGATGGTATAGCATGAAATAAGCATTTTTCCCAAAAATGCTACATACACAACCCAACTCCTGGCGAGAAATCCGGAATAACTCCCCAACCCCGGAGCCCGCCGCCACTAACCTCGCCTTTCCCTCCTCGGCTTCCCCACCGACTAATATTGCAGTGTGCCTCCCAGCGCGCCACCGGCTGCCACTAGAAGTAGAACTACACCTCGGCAGCAAACCTCCAACCCAGCTTTGAGCAGCAGCTCTTTCCCTTGGCATCGGCTCGACCCTTCACCGGTCCCTCAGCGCGCCAATGGTCTCTTGCTCGCACGAGCTTTGGAGCGTGACATGGAACAGCAGAAGCAAGTCCCCAAAAGACTTCCCCCATCGATATTTTCCAGCGGTACTCCCCGGCACACCGCCTAAGTTATGCGCTCGCAAGCTTCCTGACGGGACGTATGACACCGGGGAGACGGGTGCCGAGCGATATGAGCGGTGGCAAACCTGTGAGGCACCGGTCTGCCATCTCCGAGCCATCGTCGCAACCCGCGGGTCAGGCAACGGCCCCACGTCTTCCGCGATGCTCGAACGAGTGCGAGCTGTGGTGCCTTACAAGATGTGGCTGACACCGGATGAGCTGGATTGGGTGGAGCGTCGTTTGGTCACATCTGGGGATTCGAGGGTTCACACCTAGTACAAGGCACCGCTGTTCGAATCAGGACCGCATCGGCACGGTCAGCCGTAATGTTGCTCTCGATGGCAGTTTGGGCAGACTGCTATCGCGTTCGAGACTGTGTCGTCGCCTCCTTTGGCCAAAGGCACAACATGGTGAACTTCGAGATAAGGTTCACCTGTCGACCTCCGGCTGAAAGGAGCCTTGGAATTGCAGGATTCGCACGTACCGGCAGCTCGGTAGAGTACTTCGGCAATTACGTCAGGGTTGCGGTCGAACACTCGCGTTAGAACGAACTTCTCCGCCGGCTTTGGCTCAGCTTTCTCCAGACGAGCACGGCGACGTGAAGCGTCGTCCTGCAGTGCTCTACTGACCAGGCCGTCTAGTTCGGCATAGAATCCAGCTGCTTCATCAAATTCCAGTGCTTCCACGTCCGGCTTACACATCCCGCACGGCGAGATGTCAACGCGAATTCCCTTGGTCTCCTCAAGAAACTGGTGGGAAATCTGGTCGTATCGGTGCGAACAGAGTTTGGTGTATTGGCCGGACGTATATGGCGCGTTCTTCGTACTCGTTATTGTCCCGCAAGTAGCGCGATGCAACTTTGGCGTGAACTGATGTGCGGGATGTCGAATGTTGAGCACAAGTCCATCTGGATTGCCGGCCAGCCAACTCATGTACCCGCACTCGTCATTTCTGAAGTGCACAACTTTTGTCATTGAAGTCTGGCAGTATTGGTTCGACCCATCCATGGTCCAGCCTCGAAAAGCGGCCGCCGGCATTGCTGCTACAGAACAGTGGCATCCCGTGTCGAAGCACGAGAAACGTCTAACTGGGGCGGCAGTCCCAAGGCCGAGACTTCACAAGTCGTTATTTAGATGTCTCGACGGCTATTATTCTTCAGCGATGAGGAATCGATTCKGATTCTTACCGAGCCAGGCAGGGGCTCGGCCGCGACCAGACCAGGTCTTTCCGGTCTTCGGGTCACGATATTTCGGCGGCAACGGCTCCTTTGCCTCAGCAGCCTTTCCGGACGTGCTGCCAGCGGGCCGACCACGACGCCGCTTCCCTTGAATATCCTCAAGAGAAAGATTGTACTCAACCATCCGATTGCGAATTTGCTCGATGACACCTGCCACTTCATTTGCACGTACCTCTGCAAGCTGGGCATCGAGAGCTTCTTTCTGCGCCATCAGTTGCTTGTAAGTTGCCATGTTTCTCCTTGGGGCGATATCTCTGGAACAACAGCTAGATGCTTATACTCCACCCAGACCGAAATTGGCAAGCAACCAGCCACTCGAACTAATATCGTCCTATTCCGAGCCCGCCGTGTCAATACCCCTCCTTAGGAAAATAGACGACCCCGGTCTGTATATTGCAGAATTCGGAATCTGTCGAAATTCAATAAGATTGTCGAAATGTCCGAGTCGCTCCAACAGATATCCGTCCTGAAGTATTGGCGGGCCGTCGAACTGTTCTCCCCCCAGAGCATCCCTGCGGCGGAGCCTAACGACAAGACCTTTCCGTCGTTCGATATTACTCAGGAAGATGGCACGCTTCCCTGGGAACCCGCGCATCGGCTCCGCGGCCGCAAGCTTGGCTACAACAAGGTGTGGCGGCATCGGCTTTTTGTCAGTGTCTACCCTCTCGATACGGTTAGAACGATTCTCGAAGCGGCCTGCGGCAAAGACCCGGAGGCTGTAGATGAACGTTCAGATGGTGAAACGGCAATGTTCTCCATCTCCGTCTCTGATGATGGCCGCCCCCTCTTTGACACGCTGGTGCTGTCCAATTGCGCGTGGGCGCTGGGACGAACCGTGACAGTCGGTCCGGAAGCAAAGGATTGGCTCGAAGGTGTTTCGCGATTTCAGTCGAAATTTGAGCAACATACGCGAAAGCAACTTGGCATCATGCCGGATGACCCCGCGAGAGGGACTTTCGGGGAACGTGAAGAGGAAGTTGGTCGCCCAGTGGATGCAAGTGACCTATTCGCCCTAGCGCAGTGGTTGACGGATTCGTTGGGGCTCCAAGCCATCATCTCTCAGCGGACCGTAATTCGAGCTCAAAGCTATCAACTTGCGGCGAAAAAGTCACATGAATCCGACGATGCCGACTTCCTGAACAGCTTTTTTGTCGACGACCTTGACCGCGTTGCTGACGCGCTGAAATCCGGCGACAGTGGAATGGCTCTGCGCGACTATCTAACCACTGACGAATCTGAGAAGCGCATCCGCAGGACCGATATTCGGAAGAGTCTGGACGACGTATTCGAAACCCTTGCCCCGGACAGATTTCCCACCGGGCGCTGGCCTAGCGAGGGGCACCATCCCCTTGTGTACAGTCAGCAATTCGCTGTCAATTCCATTTGGAAATCGCTGTCTCCCAAAGGCGGGTTGTTTGGGGTGAATGGCCCGCCGGGCACGGGCAAGACGACGATGCTGCGCGACATAGTGGCTGGTGTTGTCGTCGCTCGGGCCAAAGCTCTGGCAAATCTGTCTTCGCCGTCGGAGGGATTCGGTGGCCGCACCGGGTGGAAGAGTGGAAAATGGAACCGCTCAATTTCTGTTCCGTCGAGCACGTTGACGGGCTTCGAAATCGTCGCAGCTTCGTCGAATAATGGGGCCGTCGAGAACATTACGCTTGAAATTCCGGGCGCAAAAGCCGTGGACGCGAGCTGGCTTGACCAAGTCGACTACTTCCCTCGCTTTGGAACTCAAGCTATCCAACAACCTGCATGGGGCTTGCTTGCCGCGAAGCTCGGCAACAAGAGCAACAGGGGCGAGTTCCTCTCGAACTTCTGGCACGGTCAAGAACTCCCGTTCGAAGCCGCGATTCCGCCCGAGAACGACCTCAGGGTGAAGAAGACGGGATTCCAAGCGTGGCTAACTGCAGCAGCGGCAACGCCCGTCGATTGGCGCGCGGCAGTTAAAGAGTTCGAACAGGCTCTGGTGCAGGAAAAAGCCGAGCGCTCAAAGCTCGCGGAGGTGTTTCGCCACATCAAATCGCTTCGTTCCGAGCGTGCCGAAATCGTTCGTATCGACAATGAATCCGTCGCCCTGATGGACAGCCTGCCCTCTTACGTTCGGCGCCATCAGGCGGCCTTGTCCGCAGCTGCAGCTCAAGCTCTTCAAACGGAAGGCCACCGCGCTTCACACAAGCTGCATCAGGCGAACCGCCCAGGAATATGGGAAATTGTCAGTTCCCTAGGTAAAACCTACCGGGCATGGCGAGCGATGGAACGTGGTCTCCAAAAGATTGCCTCCGACTCCGAAAACCGCCTCCTTCAAGCACAGAACGAAGCAGCAGCAACGAAGCTTGAAGAGGTTGAAGCTCGCAGACTGCTCCAAACGCTGGCCCAGGAGCGCAAAGACAGGGAAGCAGTCATTGGGCGTCTGACGGCAGACATTCAGGAGGATAGAGCCGCCCTTAAGCAGCACTTCCCTGACGATGAGGCATGGGCCGCTGCAGAAGAAGCGAGAGAGCTCTCCGCGCCTTGGGCCACCGAGGCTTGGAATCACGCACGTGCCAGGGTCTTCCTGGCTGCCCTGAACTTGCACAAAGCCTTTATCACGGCGAACGCTGACACTGTTCGGAAAAATCTCCACGGCCTCGCTGACATCCTGGACGGCAGCGCACCACAGACGGCCCCCAAGGAAGCGACTTTGGCAGCCTGGCAGACGCTGTTCCTGGTAGTGCCGGTTGTCTCCAGCACCTTTGCGTCATTCGCGCGCTTGTTCTCGCACATCGGCAAAGAGAACATCGGCTGGCTGCTCATCGACGAAGCCGGTCAAGCGGTCCCACAGGCTGCTGCTGGCGCAATCTGGCGTTCCCGCCGGGTAGTCGTCGTCGGGGACCCGCTGCAACTGGAACCAGTCGTCTCAATCCCGTACACGGTTCAGCACGCTTTGCGCTTGCACTATGGCGTGTCGGAAACCTGGCTGCCCGGACGCACGTCCGCGCAGATGCTCGCCGACCGCGCAACACCATTTGGCACCACCGTGGCCCAAGCGAATGAGCAGCTGTGGGTCGGCTCACCGCTCCGCGTCCATCGGCGCTGCGACCGCGAGATGTTTGATGTCGCCAATAGGATTGCCTATGACGGACTGATGGTGTTCGGTACTCAGGCGCGAAAGGACGTCGGCTTGCCGCCAACGGCGTGGCACGATGTCGTATCGCATGACGCAGACAAGCACTGGATACCCTCAGAAGGAGAAGCTGTACTGTCTCTCGTATACGGCATCAGAAGTAGCGGCCATGATGCGGATATCTTCCTGATTTCACCCTTCAGAACGGTTGTCGACGGATTGCGGCAGCTGGTGCGGAGGCATTCACTGGAAGGCATCAAGGTCGGAACGATTCACACCGTCCAAGGAAAAGAAGCAGATGTCGTGGTCCTCGTTCTCGGTGGCAATCCAAAGAGACCTGGCGCTAAAGCCTGGGCTGCAGAGAAGCCAAACCTATTGAACGTCGCTGCGACTCGCGCCAAGCGACGACTATATGTTGTGGGCAACAGGACAGAGTGGGCACAGCAGAAGTACTTCGACTATTGTGCAGCTCGAATCTCCAACAGCTAAACAACCTCCTGCCGAAAGCCAATGACAAACTTGAGCTACCTACCCCGGCGCGGGACCAAGACTCTGGCGAATGGCGCGCGAGACACCAGACTATTGGCAGACTGGGCGGATGTAGACGCCTACGTGCTTCTTGGTGAGCCGGGCTCCGGCAAATCGACGGCGTTTCTACGCGAAGCGGAAGGCGCAGATGACTGCCATTTCGTAACAGCCAGGAATTTGATTGCTGTTGGGCCTCCCGATGGATGGGCTGGAGGGACCCTGTTTATCGACGCATTGGACGAGGGTCAAGTGTCCTCGGGAAGTTTCTTGGCAGCATTCGACGCCATACGGAAGAAGCTGGTCGAGCTTGGTCGCCCTCGGTTTCGGCTTTCGTGCCGAGAGGCTGAGTGGTTCTCTGAGGGTGCTTCAGAGCTAAAATTTGTGTCCCCAAACAACGAGGTCGTAGAGCTATATTTAGAACCTCTATCCGATGCTAAAGTCCGACAGCTGGTCGAATCCTGGGTGCCCTCTCGCCTGCCGGAAGCGGATGAATTTCTTGCCAAGTCGGAGCAACTTGGAGTTGCACCCCTCTTTGGCAACCCTCTGCTACTTGACCTAGTTGTCAGAGCCGTTGGAAGTGACAGATGGCCAGCAAGCAAAGAGGAAACGTACGAACTCGCCTGCCGACAACTAGCTCTAGAGCACAATCTAGTGCATCAACGCGGCCAGAGGGGCAAGAATTTCTCCTTGGAGGGAACTTTACATCAAGCGGGTCTACTTTCCGCATTGCTCGTCATTTCCAGCGCGTCGAGCATTGCCATCGACGAAGCATTGCCGGGGGAATCATCGGTCTCCGTTCCAACAGTTGCCGCAGCCTTAGGGCTGAACATTGACGAAATCCACGCCACCCTGTCTACTCCGCTCTTCGGAGCTGCAGGGTTCAATCGAGTTCCGCGCCATCGAACGGTGGCAGAGTACTTGGGAGCGAAGGCCATTGCTCGACTTGTACAACGTGAGGGCCTGCCGATTTCACGCGTACTGGCGCTTATTTGCGGGAACGATGGGAGGGTTGTCGATGCTATGCGGGGTCTTTACGCCTGGCTCTGCCTTCACTGCAAGACTGAGCGCCTGCTCCTCATCGAGCGTGACCCACTTGGACTCGTCCTCTACGGGGATGTCCGGCCGTTCTCTGCAAGCGAGAAGGTAGCGCTCCTGGACGCGCTTCATCGAGAAGCGGCGCAATACCGCTGGTTCAGGAACGAAAATTGGTCTGCTCAGCCTTTTGGCGCTCTCGGTACTTCAGATATGGTCCAAGTATTTGCGGACCGGTTGGGTGATGCTTCACGTGACCCTGCACATCAGGCCGTGCTCGATTGCATTCTGGATGCCATTCAGTATGGAAGCCCCATGTCCGCACTAACACCTGCACTAATGGACATTGTTCGGGACACGACGTACTGGCCTCGAATCCGGAAGGCGGCGTTGGATGCGTTGCTTGTCAATGACGACTCCGAAGGAAATGCCGCAAAACACCTTCTGCGCGAAATCGACAGCGGTCAAGTAGAAGACGACGAAGATGAGCTCATTGGAGCGTTGCTAACTCACCTGTATCCGACGCTGTTGCCCCCCAACCAAGTGGTGGCATATCTTCGAAAGCCCAAGTTGGACTCCCTCTTCGGCGACTTTAAGTACTTCTGGAAGAGTAAGTTCCTTAACGCAACGCCCGGGTCCGCCTTGCCCGCGCTAGCGGAGCACTTCGCGTCATCAATTAAGAACTTAGAGGCGGCAGCAGATGGTCAGCGAGATGATGACCTAGAGGACATGAGAGAAATCGCTGCGCAACTCCTCGCGCGCGCACTGCTCGAGTGCGGCGATGACTCTACACCGGAGCAGATTTATTCTTGGCTCAGAGTAACTGTCGATGAGTACGGATTTCATCGCGGCCACGGAGGTAGCGTAGACGACATTCGGGCGTGGCTTTCAGCAAGGCCATCACTCATCAAAGCCATTTTGGCTTTCGGCTACTCGCAGGTTCATCCGGATGAACAAGGGAAGCTGAGTTTTTGGATACCTGAGCATCGGTTGGGGAGGGTCGACTTACCGAAGGATTGGTACAAATGGATGCTCTCATTGGCGAGCATCACACCGAGCGCTGAACTGGCACAGTACTGCTTTAGACAAGCTGCCATGTACGCAATCTCGCCACCTACGCCGTTCGATATCACCATTGATGACATCGCGGAATGGGTATCGGCAAATTCAGCACGGTGGCCCAATGCTCAACAGTGGCAATCTGACGCGTGCTCATGGGCGCTCGATACCCATTACAAGACTGAGTTCGCGAGAAAGTTGGAGGCGACCCAAAAACGCCTTGAACAACGAGAGGAACGTCAGCGGTCGCTTGCCCCTCACCTGGAAGATGTCTATGCCGGCAAGGCACCGCCCTCTCTCTCCCACCAGTTGGTTTTGGCATACCAGAATCGTTTCAGCAACATCAACGGAAAGAGTCCCGTTGAACGCCTCCAGGACTATCTAGTAATCGATGAGACCAGCGCGCAGCGCGCCATCGGTGGAATCCGAAGAATTCTTACCAGATATGACTTGCCAACCGCGGACGAAATTTCCTCGCTTGACATCGACGAGAAGAGACACTTCTATTTGCAGAAGCCTTGCTTGCTAGCTGCAGAGCTTGAGAGCCAGTCCGACCCTAATGCCTGGCAACGCTGGGACCATGGTCTGATTCGAACGCTAGTAGCATTCGTGCTCGTAGCGTCAACAGAAAAATCACCGACGTGGTACCTAGCCGTCGCTAACGCGCTGCCAGAGCTTGTCGCTCCGCTCGTTCTTCGCCATGCTGCGGCCCGGCTTGGCGATGTGGAGGGTCCACAACTTTCCGCGTTACGTGACCTACGCGAGCCTACAGGCCCAGTCAATCTGGCGCGAGTTCTGTTGCCAGAACTCTTCTCGCTACTTCCAGACCATGCGTCGCCTGGGCAAGTTCGCTTTTTGAACACGGTTCTCCTCCCTGCGGCGGGAATCCATGACACGAAGACCTTGTTAGGCGTGGCATCTGCGAATGTGGGCAATGATGGAATCGACGAGCGCCAACGGCTCGCTTACCTTGTAGCCGGCCTCCGAGCATTTCCTGACGTGTTCGGTCCTCAGCTAGATGAGCTCTTTTTGAGTTCATCCGTAGATGTGGCCGCGCTCACTGACGCCATCATCCAACAGTACGGTACAGCCGACGAAAGTCGGCGCTTCACTCCTAGGGTACTTGCGAGACTGGTGGAGATTCTCGCTCCCAGCGCAGCGGTGAATCATTTCGAAATAGACCGAATCCACACCCACGAGCACGAAAGAGGAGATATCAGTCCATCGACTGACGAAATGGCTCGCCGAAGACGCTTCTCCGCAGGCGGGAACAGAGCTCCGGCGCCTAAAGGCACTACCGTCGTTAGAAAGTTGGCGTGTCCATCTGGATGGTTGCTACTACGCCCAGCAGCGCTTTGCTCGAATGGCTTTTTTCAAGCCGACAGACGCGCTCGCAGCCGCGAATACCCTGGCCAATCGTGCACCCGCAAACCCGCAAGATTTGGCAGCGCTAATGGTCGACCAGTTGACCATTTGTGCAGAGCACATCCGTCACGACGATACGAACCTACTGCGGCTGTTCTGGACGAAAGACCACAATGGCGATGAGAAGCCAAAGTCGGAGAACGAATGCCGCGACATGCTCTTAACCCTTCTGCGCGAACGCTTGGCTCATCAAAACGTTGAAGCATCGAAGGAGGCGCACGCTGCCGGTGAGCGGCGCGCTGACATGCAAGGGGTACTGTTCGCCAAGAGTTCACGCATCATGGTCCCAGTCGAAATCAAGAAGGAGAATCATGAGACGGTCTGGACAGCGTGGCGAGAACAGCTGGGGCGCTACTACTCGGTCCATCCGGATGCAGGCGGAATGGGCATCTACATCGTCTTATGGTTTGGACACTCTCCTAGAGCAACGCCTGAGCGCGTGAAGCCTCGGGACGCCCAACATTTTGCGACATTGATGAGTGACCGGATACCGTCGGAGGAGTGGCCACATATCAAGGGCGTTGTCATCGACTTGTCTCGAGCGTAACCACCACAACACCCCTTCGAGCCAGCGCCTCACCATCATAAGTCCATTGCTGCTCGCGTGTGCATCGAGCGCGAATCGCGAGCTTAAATGAAGCTGACCAAATTGGTGCTCAAAGGTAGACCGTACCGGTTCATAGCGGAGCCATGCGATGGGCTGTCTTGGCTTGGCTTGGCGACTGAACTCGCCGTAGACTAGGCCATGGCCGCCAACTCTGAACGGACGCCCCTGCCGCTGTCCAAGTACCGGAAGAAACGTGACTTCAATGTCACGTCTGAGCCTGCACTGCAGAGCAGCGGTCCTTCAGCCGCAGGCCAACACTTGTCGTTCGTTGTGCAAAAGCACTGGTCCGCGCAGCTGCACTACGACTTTCGACTCGAGCTCGATGGCCTTCTACTGAGCTGGGCCGTCCCTAAGGGGCCGTGTTACGACCCTCAGGAGARACGGATGGCCATCCATGTCGAAGACCATCCAATTGAGTATGCGAGTTTCCAAGGCAATATTCCCCCAAAGCAGTACGGTGCCGGAACAGTCATTGTGTGGGACCACGGCACCTGGGAACCTGTCGACGACCCGCGCGAGGGGATGGAGGCCGGAAAGCTAGTTTTCCGGCTGCACGGGGAAAAACTCGCCGGCGCATGGGAGCTGGTGCGCATCTCCAAGCGCGAAGACAAGCAAGACCACTGGATGCTTATCAAGAAGCGTGATGAGTGGGCCCAGTCCCTTTCCGAATATGACGTCATCACGACATTGCCGGACAGTGTCCTTGAGAAGCCCTTAGGCTTAATCGAGGAACGCGAACCCAGGTCCGGCCTCCGGTCTTTGCACGAAGCAGAGCCCGAAATCGACCTCACCCAAGCAGTGACCGCCGTGCGCATGCGCAAAAAAGTACAGCCAAGAAAGTACAGGCTATCGGGATGGCCAAAATGATGGCCCTTGACGAAGTAGTTGATGCAACGCGAGTCTAATTCGTCGGCGTAATTCAGTGCACGGCTAAGCATGTCCTTGCTAAGCACATGCCTCAAGCTCCGCGAAAAAAGCGGGCGTGGTCGAGCGACGCCAAGGACTGGTCACAGTGCTCGCGGGCGGCGGAACGCGACCAGCGGCGCTAATGCGGGAAGGTGGGAGGCAACCGGCTAGAAGACTTCCGCATGTTCAAGAAGTTGGCCCAGTTCCTCAATCCCTCGAGCCACTACCCCCTCGTACTCAGCCCGGTCCGCGCTATTAGCAAAGGCCAACTGGCCAGACGTGAGCCGCCGAACGCCGTGCTCCCGGTATCGAAGCACGGCGGCGGCAACCGCCCCAATGTCATTCGCGCCATTTTCGCGGCCCGCAAGTCGGAGGGTGGGAAAGTGGTAGCGTTCGGTGGGGTCCTCCACTCCCGCCCGAAGGAAGGATGACCTTCTAACCAAGCACGGGACACATCGGCCGCAATGAGTGTACTTGTAGTAGCCGTAGCGACCGCAACTGGTCGAATCACCGACCAACTCCATGAGCAGGTCCACATCACGGCATTCGCAAATGATTTCGCCCTTCGTCTTGAACGAGTATGGTCGCATTAGTCGCCCTCTAAGACCGAGCTCCGTCCAGACCTCTTGCAACCTTTCCATAAATACGGGATGGGTTGTCTTTGTGCTAAGGCTCCCGGCTCGACCAGGATTCAGCGGAATGTTCAGACTAATGAACCCATTTTCAGGAACGAACACATTCACCCGGTCCACACCGCTTATTGCGGACGCTGCGATAGCAGCAAACGCGAAAAAGACGATGGACCTACCGCGCGTGGAGCGCTCTGTAGGGTGGACGAGTTTGATATTGTGATTCCATTGCAGATACCGTTCGCGGGCACCAAGTCGTAGTGCGTACCGCCGTTGCGTTCGCGCATCCCCTTTCGCAATCTGAGAGACGAAAAGCGGCTTCCAGCCCATATTTGTTGCATCAATCGCGCCGACGAGGCTATCGACGCCTCCTGAAAGCAACGAGACGCAATCCGCTTCGAACACCTTGGGTGCCAGGGAAAACGGCGGAGCATCTGCACCTTCGATGAAGGTCAAATGCCAGAAGTCGCCGGTCAGGAATCTCAGCATGACCTGCAGCTTTCGCACTATCTGCCTGAACGGCTCCGGGTCGACGAGAGCAACCGTGAGGTCGATTACCCTAGTCCATCCATCAGCGCTCGTGGCACGAGCGACAGCGAGGTCCGCTGCAGATACCGCAAGCGCAAAGGTCGAGAAGTCCCAAGTCCGCACATCAGGAAGTATTCCCGAACGCTGGACCTTGCGTTGAATGCTCGTGCCCACTGAACTTACGCCCTGACGACCAGCACTTCGATACATCGAGATGTAGTCCACCCCTGGCGACAGGTATTGAGGAATCAACTCCGGTGGTACACATATCACTCGGTTCATAGCGTCCCCTCGTAGGCTTCGAACGTCATACGAAGTGCCTCATTTACCAGCGCGTCGAGCTGGGCCTTTGTCGGATTTGGGCTGTTTGCCCGAAGCGCTTCCAGTTGCACACCGACTTCGTTCTTCACAAAGTCGCGCATCTCCATCTCTCGTAGGACACCAAGTTCAGGGTCCAGTTTGGCGCTCTCGAAGAACTGTCCGATGTCGAACGAAAGCCGGTTGCACACTTCGTTGCCGAGGAACAGCTGAAGCAGAGTCCAGGTGTCGGCATCCTTCATGTTGAGCAACTCGACATCCGGCTGGAGCACCAGTAGTTCGGAAATGGCGAGGGCCATAGAGTCACGCATCGACTCCTCGTCGACACTTCCACCGGGCCCTGACAGCGCCTGCACAATCGCATCAGCCACCTCATCGGAGGACGGATTCGACGCGAGCAGATTCTGCACCCAGCTCGCAATGGCCGGGTCGGTACCCTCTCGAATGTCCTTGATGAAAGATACCAGTGCTGAACCAGCGTTCGCGGAAGCTCGCATCCGTGAGGAAAGCTTCCTTGCGCCTCCCATTCCGCTGCGGGAATAGTGACCGATTCCTCGAGACAGGTACGACGTTTCGCCGGTGCGAACGAACTTGCCGATGTCGCGCTTCGCATCAGCGTAGCGTCGAGGCTGGGCTACCTCGTCTTCCTCAGGTTGAGGCTGCGCGTCACCTTGCTCTGGTTCGGGGGCCTCGCCCCCAACTTTCGGCGCGACAACACTCAATTCCTCGAGCCACGACGGAGAAAGGCTTACTCCGCTGCGAGGTCCGGAGCTTGATGTGGAAGTTCCCACTATTGTGTACCTCCGCTTCGCTTGCGCAATACGGTCTTCAGCTGCTTTGGAGTCTCATCGTCTTCCAGCCATTCAGCGATAAGGGATTGCGCCCAGGCGCTCCTGGCCAACAAGGGGCCGATTGGCGCTGGCCGCTGAGCGCTTGGAATTTCCGACAGTGCGAACGCCAGCTTCACTCCAAGTCCCTCGAAGGCGTCCGTCACATTGAAGCAGCGGGTCACGGATGCAGGGGACCACTGGTCGGCCCGCGCCTTTCTGATGAGTCGGACAAGGATTCGCTCGGCATCTGCCTCACCCAAGTCTCTAATTTGCGCAACCACGCCAGGAAACACTTGGGTCACCTTAAGCATGGCGTCGAACTGTCTGCGCGCGGCGGGTGATAGTTCGTCATATGAAGCGAGAGCAAGCGTCCGGTCTCGACTGAGATAGAGATAGGGAGTCAATGGAACATCCGCTAGTGGTGGAGCCAACCTCACCCACTGCTCGTAAAACGTGCCGCCCCAACTTGCAACGGGCGGCACGTACGGCTCACCCTTGGACGCGCTGGTCTCAAGTGCGGTGAGGAAGGTAGGCTTGCCCTCGTCGCTAGCCGAGATGGCTTTTACCAGATGGTCGAAGGCAGCAGTAGATGCACATCGTTCGAAGAGCTGCACTTTTACCAGTTCCTCCAAGCCAACCGACATCCCTTGCGCCCTTGCCAGCGACTCTCGAATCATCAAGTTGTTTAGGAAACGCTTGATGAGGCGGGGATTTCCCGCAATTTGCTCAGCGGTGACCAGAATCGGCGCGAGCTGCTCTGCAACGTCGATTTCCTTTCCGACTTTGTCCGCTTCCTTTCCGAATGCCGTGGTTAGAACCTCTCGCGTTACGCCGCCGTCCCATGACTTTTTCAGGGCAGCCAAGATATGGCTTTGGGCCTCCGCCAATGTAGCGTGTGAGATGTCCCCGCGACGTGCAGCCAGGTCCGCGAATAGAAGCATGACGTACGACTTAACCTCGTTCACACCCAACCGGGGCACACGCAATGGTACCTGGATGAGCTTATCGAAGTAGCTTGTAACCAAGTCGTCACTAATGTCCGCCTGACCAAAGTGAGCGCGTACGGCGCTCCGAATCATGTCCTCGTCGGCGGCGATGACAAAGGCTGTCCTAGGGACGAGCAGTAACAGTCGAACAGCTTCAAGCGTCGAAATGGCCGTATTGGGAAGGCATCGGTCCAAGTCGTCGACGAGAACTACCAAAGTTACGTCCAGGTCTTTGAGCAGGTCGGCGAACGCCCTACGTAGCCCTTCAATTTCCTTGGGAAGAGACTCCGTTTCCTTCTCTGCCAAGAGCCCCTCCAGCTCAGGTTTGAGCTCGTTGTACGCATTCTTAACTTCGCTCAGCTTGTCCGCTGAGAAGGCATGGCTGGCGCCCTTTACAAGGCCGCCGACCGCGCCGAGGATAGTGCCCAATGGCCCGGCGGCAGTTCCCATGGTCATGCCAATCACAGTAGGCACTGCGATGCGCCCAAGCTTGAGCCACCGTACGCGCTTGGCAAAGTCCCAAGCCTTTCCCAATAGGTTCTTGTCGTTTTCTGCAAGCTCCAGCAGCTTATCAGAGACCGCTTGGAGAAGAGCCTGTCTTGCGTCGTCAAAACCTTGGTAGAGCCAGGCGTTGAACTCAAGGAAGACGTACTTGCCTTGGTCAGCGTTGCTACTTTGCAGCTTTTTGCCGACCATCTTCACCAGCGAGGACTTGCCCACGCCCCAACCGCCGGATATCCCAATCGTCAGCGGATGACCGCCAGAATCGCGGATAAGCTGTGTTGCTACGCTCGCGACAAGGTCGAAGTTCAAGAGGTCAACTTCAGCCTCTACGTCATGCCACATAGTCCCTGCCCCCCATGCCTACCCTCGATATCCAAGCCGATAGATTTGGCAAATTTTTTAAATACTACCTCTTTTGCTCTACGACCAAAAGAGGTAGTGACAAGAAGTCATCATAGGATAAGCGGATACGCCCTAGCGAGCCTTGGTCGCTCAGACCCGCTAGGCTCAACAGCCGCCGTAGTTTTTGCGGCCGCTCGCTGTAATTGTGTAGGTGCCACCGCGCGGCCCCGTATAGCAAGTGGGCTCCGCCGCCACGCCACGATTTGACACAAACGCTGATGCAGATGCCGGTCTGCCAGATGGCGCCGTCGCATTTGCAGTAGAAGTCAATCCGGCCGAGCCGGGCCCCCGATGGCAGTGGTACTCCCCGGTCTTGCGGTTGTGGTGGCAACCGTTGGCGTCCAACCCTCCGCCGTGGGCATTTGCCGAGCCGGCTATTAGCGCAAAGACAAATCCAACACCCACACGGAACACCGCCTTGCGACCAGCGCGCCCCAAAACTGGCGCACGAGCAGATATAACGTCCATCCCTCCCCCTTTCTTCTTTGATTTATCGTGCGGCTGACAACGCCGCTACTTCATTGTCCCGCGTGCGGAATGCCCTGACTATCCTGCGAGAGAGGGAGAAACTCGGTCCGCGAGAAGGCCTCTCACAGGAAAGACCACACTGGCAGCCAAGGACCAATCCAGGATGCCAGCGCGCGAGAGCCTCAGCGATTGGATGCAATTTGGCCGAGTTCGGCCAAACCTTGTCCTTGGAACGTGCGAATCGTTGTAGAGCCATATATAGAGCTTCGATGTGCCTGAGCGAGGAGGCGGATTACTGGCTTCGCGCTTAAGACGGTCGATTCCATCGGCGGTGAAGTCCCTCATAGAGACCTAGCAGAATGTCTGCCGCTAAGTCTTTGTGCCCGTCAGGGCGCACGGCAAGCCACGCTAGGTCTTCAAGCGATGCGCACATGCCACTCAGCTTAGCCACCCGGGTAGACAGACCCCGTGTGCGAGGCCTGTCACAACTCTAGTATGCGAGAGATGCATTTCCTGAGAAAGCGCTGGCAGGGTGTGCCGTATCCTCTCTCACCTTCCCCCTTCTCCCTGAGAGCCGTCGCTGCCCTCGCCTACCATCCTTCGGCGCAGGTCCAGAAAATCCGCGGTTACGTCGACCGTGCATGCGAGCCGCGCGTCGAAGGTCGCGCAACACTCCACGAAAGAGGCAGCCATTGAGGCCATTCCTGGCTCGCCAATCAATCGGTATCGCTTGCCATTCGCTGCTTCGGCCACCAGCCTCCGGACATCCTGAAAGACGAGGGGTGGAGTTATCCAGAATCCGCCACCAGCTCCGAATCGCCCGAAGACGTGCCAACGCGGATGGTAAGTCTGTAATAGGCGCCAATGTGTGACGCGAATTTCGTCTGTCTTGGCAGCCAGGAGGGCGAAGACTTTCGCCATGTTGAATCTCCTTTGATGCTCAACCGAGAACTCCACTCAAGCGAACCCACCCACCCGCTGCTATGTCGTGGGCGTGCCATCATCCGCATCCTCAGGTGCGAGATACTGCGAGCTCACGTTTGTCTGTTGCGTAACGTTGTTCGCGAGAGCCCAGATAGCCCAGGTATGCATGCCATCCGGGTCGTATCCGGGCTGCCCAATTAGGGTGTAGCGACGTCCACTCTGAGTCTGTCCGGTCCGGGTCTGTATGTCGAAAGACGTGATTGCAGAGCTCACGCGACCTGAGCCGCTTGCGATGGATTGGCCAACGAAATGGTGCTCACCTCGTTCAGTCGCAATGACACGCCAACGGCGAAGCCCAATCTCCGGCTCCTCGTTCACTGATGCAACCGACCAAAAAGGCATGGCGCCCCCCAACGGGAGAACCGCGGCGCCGGATAGCTTTGATGATGCCTAAGTCGACAGTGTGCCGAGACAAACAACCGTTTGGAAGTTCGAACGCATCAGCGTCTGGCAGCTAGCAACCGCGGATAGGGGAATTGAGCGCTGCCAGGAAGTAGTTCTGCTTGTAGGCGACAGCGCGTGTGTAAATCGAGTGTAGTCCGTGCGGCAGCAGTTTCAAGGTTGGGCCGCCCTCCTCTGCATCACACCAATGACGGCAAGGTGTCCCTACCCGTAGGGACACCATCGAAAAGACCTAGCGCTTCCTTGCATTCTACGTTTTTTGTCCTAGTCTTTCGGTATGGTTTTACACATACCAAGACTTTAGCCACCATGAACGTGCAGCTGCGCAGCCTTTTCGATGTCGGTCTGGTCGACGAACCGCTGAAGCAAAGTGACAGGCGCTACGGCGGAAAGTTGGAGGAGGAGCGTGAATGGAAAACTGCCCGATGAGACTTGCTGCTCGAGTTGCGTCGTGCTCACCTCTAAGCCCAGCTTCTGCAACCGTTTGGTCAGGACGGCGTATGTCAAGCCGTGGGAGTCCAGCTCGCGAAGGAAAGTCCTGGTACACGCCTCCTCCCATGATTCTTGGCGCTTCGACAGTGTCAATCCATCCGGGAGGTCCGCCTCTACTGCAAGCAGGAGCTGGAAAAAGAAGCAGCAACGAAATGAGCCGCGCTGGACCTTACCCTCGACGGCACGGACGGACTCCACCAGGTCGACGGCCGCCAGGCATTCGACCAGTTGCTCGTACGAAACCCCTTTCCGCACCAGCAAGCCGCGGGCGGTACGTGACGCTAGTCGCGTCCACGCTGTATCAACATGACTCAAGCGGCCCTCGCTGATGTTGTTGCCCTGTTAACCGTATAGCAATAAACAGGGAAAAGCCTGCTCGTCCAAGCAGAACTAGAGCCCTCCTCCGGCAGAGCCAGGCATCTCAAGAACAGTGCAGCACATGCATTGTATCTGGTCCGCAGACACGCGGACCCCGATGCGAGACTGTGCGCCTCCTTGAGCGAGGCTCGTCGTGACCACTCTCTATCTCAATCCCGAGGGAATCCTGCACCCTCAGCACGCTACCGCCAAGCGAAGCCCAGAATCTCCTAGCATCCTGGCGAGCAACGTAGCACTGTTCGAAGAGCTTCTCCTAGCATCCCCTTCAACCGCAATCGTCTTGCATAGTTGGTATGTCTTTGAGGCAGGATACAGGGAGGCCCTCTCCTGCCTGCCAGCGACGACACGTGCAAGCGTCATTGGGGCGACCCTCCCTGGCAACAGATTCCATCGATACCACCACCCAGTCGTGACCGCCAGGCGTGAATGGCTGCGCGTCGACCTCCAGCGACGTCGCCCATCCCACCCGGTTCTGCTCGATACAGATTGGGGACAGGTTCTACCAATTCTTTGTGAATCCAGCGTCATCGTCGAAGGCCAGAAGGACCTGGAAAACGCTATTCAAGCGCTACGTACTCTGCTTCGCAACACGAACACAATCTCCGGTCCCAGCGACGAAAGGGGGAGTCTTCGGTACAGCGAGGAGCAGCTGCGATGAGGATTCTGTTCTTTGTGTGCGACGGAGTCCTCCACCCGTCGTGTAAAGGCGTGCCCGCTCAGCATCGAGGCACAACGGCAAACAGCATCCTGGACGCTGGATTCTTCCGATGGTCTCCGCATCTGGCCGAAGTTCTTGAGGACTACGACGACGTAGTCCTCATCAACGAATGCGAGTGGGGAGCCAAGCTTAAGCAGCGCACCCTCCTGCAGTGTCTTGGACCATCGGCGCGGTGGTTCGCTGGCTCCCTTGACAGCAGGCCAGCGTCGATTGAGAGCGCCAGGACTCTGTTCCTTCAGATTGCTCATCCGACCGATTGGATGCGCATGCTCCCGGCACCTCAACCGCAAGGAGCGAAGCGCATCCTCGTGGTCGACCCGAAACATGGCATCTCGGCAGCGACGGCGAAAGTCGCCTTTCGCAGGAGGTGGCACGTAGAAACCGCGTAGATAGTATTGTGCGATTATTAAGTAGTTAACTTTCAATATATCAAGTTAATGCCTATTGGCCGAATACACATTCTATGTGAGAGCACAGGGAAAACCCTCCACATCACCAGATAGTTTCTCAAAAATCTGCTTGCACAATTTCACGGCAGGCATAAACTCGACTGAACCATGGAGGCTGTAATCATGGAGCATAGAAAACCCTACCACGCATCCAACTAGCCCTCTGCCGCTTAGGACGGGTCGGTAAGAACGTCGCCCCGCAGCAAGCCCCAGCCGGCACCACCTTTCGAGGAAATCGAATTTCTCGACGGGGAGCTATTTTTCGCAACTCAAGAAGGAGATTATCTTGAGATGCCCCGCTTTTGCCTGTGAACTTAAAGAGTCATCTTTCTTGAAGAAGGTGAGTTATTGCCATCATTTTTTGTGCATCAGAAGTGCTAATCACCAACACCAAAAGGAGCATTGGAATGAAGCAAGCAAACCTGAGTGAACACGTGGAGAATATCCTTTGCCAGATGAATATACCTGAAGAAGGACGGCGATATGTTCACCACGTTATCAACAACGGACCTTCACGTACCGTGAAGAATCACTATGGAAACGTGATGTCTCGATACCCAAGTAAGAAGATGGGACATCATATTCTAGTGGAGAGCATGGCTGGCGAATTGGCAAAAGCGATGGAGTACGAAAACGACGAAAGCGTTATCGCTTACTTCGCGCAGCCTAAAGAAATCCAGGTTGACTACCTCGATAAAAATGGCAAGCGCCATGGGACCGGACCTTATCATCCGGACTTTCTTGTCGTAACAAAAATGTCTGTTTACGTCGACGAGGTGAGGGACGATGGCCGGCTGTATGCCCAAACACTAAGCCACCCCGACTCATATTTCAGGGACGATTTCGGGACGTTTCACTTTCTTCCCGCCGAGCGGGTATTTGCGCGAATGGGGGTGCCATACAAAATAATACAAAATTCGTCCATGAATATTCAACTCCTGAATAATGCACGGTTTCTCAAGGACTATCTGAGAGAAGATGCTCCGGAGATTCCCGGCGAAACGCTGCTGCAAATTACCGACCTCCTGCAGGAGCGGAAATATGTCTCCTACACGGAGCTCCTAGACGAACACCGATTTACGGCGGACCAGGTGATTTCTGCCATTGCGGGGGGGTATGTTGATGTAAACCTCCACGTAGAGCGGCTCGACGTCCCGTCTGATTTAATCATTTGCCGTGACGCCGCTACGTCAGCTGCCGTACGAGCAGCTCGTCAGAAGGAGCTTCAACCGGTCCTGCCCTTGCCAGGTGTAATGCGCCTTCGGCCCGGAACTGTCATTCGATACGACAACGTTGAACTCACAGTTTTGATGTGCGGAGAACGTCAACTGCATGTGCGAGATAAAGACGGATACATTTCGGCGCTGGATTTGAAGTCCGTTTCAGCCCTAAACGACCTTAATCAGATTTCCACAGATGCTCCAGGACTCCCGCCTGACGCAAAAAAGATGCTACATGATTTTAGCTCAGCTCAATGGGCGCGAGCCGAAAATCGGCTTAAAGCTCTCGAGAGTTGGGACCGAAAGGCATTTTCCAGAAGCTCGCTTCAAAGCTTTGCCCTCAAAGTTCGGGGCATGACAAACCAGCTCGACCGGTTAATAGCCTTGATGGACCATATCCCAAACCGAGGAAACCACAGCTCTCATCTTACGAATGAAGTAGAAAATAAATTCTTTATCGAAGCGATGAAATGCTACAACTCCCCGGAGCGCATGACAAAACGAGGGGCTTATGCAATTTACATGGGACTAATAGAACATTACATAAAAACAACAGCCGACATTCTTTCGACCAGGTCGTATCAAACCTTCTGTAAAAATTGTAAGCATGTAGAAGATATTCTCCTCCGGGAGGGGGAGAAAGCGGCGTATCAAAAAAACCCTCTTGATTTGTTTTTCACCCAACCCTTCCCGGTCCATGGTACAAGGCCCCACGAAGTCTGCTACATCGACCACACCACCATACCGCTTGCCACAACGGACCTTGAAGGAGTGGACCTAGGCAAGCCAAACATAACGCTTGCCGTGGACGGCGCGACTCGCAACCGGGTGGCATTTTGGCTTTCGTATAACCCACCAAGCGCCGCTTCCGTTCTTATGGTGCTGCGGGACTACGTGCGCCGGCACAAACGCCTTCCAACAGTTATCGTCGTAGACAACGGCAAAGAATTCCATTCTAGCGAGCTTATATGGTTTTGCTATCTCTACGGTATCGAGCTCCGCTATCGGCCGCCTAGTCAACCTCGTGGTGGGGCGGTCGTTGAACGCGCGCTAGGCGCCACCCAAGAGGAGGTGATTCAACAGCTTCGGGGCAATACCACCAATATGCTCGACCCTAGAATGGTGTCCCGGGCAGTCTACCCATTCGACCGTCGCGTCTGGACGCTGCCGGCGCTGTACGCAATGTTAGATGAGTACTTTCTAAAGTATGCCGACCGTGTCCATCCCGCCCTCGGGATGAGCCCGAAGGAGAAGGAGGAGCGGCTATACGAGCAGAGCGGCCGGCGCGAACATACTCTCGTACGCTTTGATGAAAACCTAATGTTACTTACGTGTCCGCATGCGAAAAAGTGGTTCCAGTCGGTGGACAACCGACGGGGAATATTCATTTACGGGCAATTCTACTGGCACGAGAAATTTAGGGAGCTCGAAAAGGGAAGGCATCTGGAAGTTCGTGTAGAACCATGGGACGCGAACGTAATATATGTGTGCCTGGACGGGTGGCAATGCGCCATCATTCGCAACCTTGAGCCATATCGCGGCAGGACCAATCGCCAAGTCCAACAAGCGTACAGAGAGTCCGCCCGAGCAAAAAATCAGCTTTCCAAGAAAGCTATCGGTTCCAGGAAAGTTCTCGCTGACAAGGCGAAGCTATTTATACCCGGCCCGTTTGATGAGCGCATGACAATCAAACAAGCCGAGATGGGCTACTTGGCTAAGAAGCTCGGAATGTCCATCGCGAACTCTAAGGCCGCAAAGTTCCTAGAGCAGACCACTGCAGACAACATCAATTCGCCTTTCGGCGAATTGCGATGGGGGCCGAAAGCGGACGCTGAAACGGAACCTAAAGAGGAGACATTCGCTTCGGATGTTGAGGCCCCCGAAATGGCGGGCGAGGAACGGGACCTTAGTGTACCCCCTCCCCTGTTCGATGAATCCACACTCCGCGCATTTCGCGGTTATGTATAAGGAGCCACCATGCCAGACGACGCATCTCGACAAAATATGCTGTCTCAGATTACTTTCATTGCCGGCGAGACGGTATTAGCCTTCGATTAATCCTAACGGCCATATTCCAGCCCACCACGTCTACGGAACACGCCGGAATTAATTTTAGCAAGCATCCCTGAGGCGAAGAAAATTGGTCGGACAGTGAAATGGCTCGTTTAGTCAGTAACGGTACGAAACTACGCAAAAGGAGAAACCATGTTTACGCGGAACCCAGAATTTGTACACTCAGAGCTTGCTGGGATACTCTCTGCGGGCGCGTCAAAGCGCGAGAAATGGTTCGATAATCTAACCATTTCACACCAAAATCTCACAATCGCTCTTCAAGACCTACTGGAGTATGTTCAACGCGGAGAAGATACCAGATTCATATTTTTAATCGGGATGACCGGCGCAGGAAAGACAAGCCTCGCCAAAAATGCGTTAGCGGATGCTTTCACCGATTTGTGGAAAAATGATAATGGCACAAAAATTCCCTTTATGTATGTTCCGGTTGAAACCAATAATGAACATGCTTTTGCCTGGAAGAATTTGTACAGTGCGATTTTGAAACAAGGCACTGCTGTCCCGGCTGAAAGTGTGCGAGAGGCGGTATATCGTGATGACATTCTGAGATTTTCGAATAATAAGCGACTCACCCTTGGCCCTCTTCGGGAAGCCATAGCTGAGATGGTTAAGCGAAGAGGAGTAAAAGTAATCATCTTCGATGAGGCTTACTATTTTCTCCGCTTCGACAATCTCGCGGTCATGGACACCGTAAAGTCTTTTGCCGAGCAAATAGACGTAAAGCTCATTTTTATCGGCAGTTATGAATTGCAAAAACTCGCGGCGCAATATGCAATCCAGATTCGGCGCACCGAAGTGGTGCCATTTTTCCGCTATGACCCTAAGAAAAAATCAGAAATGAGAGAATTTTCTGCCGTCATAGAGAAGTTCGCGTCGAATTGGCCTTGCGAGCGCATCCCAGATTTTCCGGCGGCGGCCGTTGAATTGGCAACTGCGTCCATGGGGGGGGTCGGACAATTATCTGTTGTTCTTACGAACTTCTTAGGCTATCAGCTTCGCAGCAAAGGCGAAATCTGGACGCCTAATATGTTCGGGAAAGCGTTGAAGGCAGAAAGTCTTGAGGAAGAGATGCGTGAACAGATATTAAATGGGGAGAGGGAACTCAGGCGCAAGTATGCCATCAAGAATCATTTCTCGACAAATAATGGAATAGAGGAAATCGGAGAGAAGCTAGCCAATTGAGATTCTCAGATGCACCCCCTTTACAATCTTGCGCCGATAGGATTCGGGACAAGCCAAGCGGAATCGTTAGTGAGCTACGATTTTCGGTTGGCAAATGCCCACCGCGTTCCCGTACGAACTCTTAATAGGAGCGTGCTGGTGCCCCTAATGGGCGGCCGAAATGAAACGATGCTAAACACCTCGTGGTCAGGGCGGGCAGTATCCGCGATGGTTAGTATCGGATGCACATCGGACGCATGGTCAACTGCTCTGAATAAGGCGACAGGCAGAAACGATTTACAATTTGGAACCCTAAATTTTACATCTGGTTTTTTATCAGCACACCGCCTACACACGAAATGCGCTCGATATTGCCGAGAATGTTTGCAAGATTTTTCTCTTCATAGCGAAGAACCTTGGATACCAATTTTGTGGCATATTGATGTCGTAACTGCTTGTCCAATTCATCGCACAAGGCATCGTACGCGCAGATGCGGGTCGCCGGAAAAGTCCCCCTATCAGGCTCTGCGCAGGGTACTTCCCGAAAACTGTTGGATATGCGGGCGTATTTTTTGTCTTTGCGACAATTCCCGTTCGATAGAGGCTACCGACGAAGAGGTAGCCGTAGCCGAACTCGTTGGAGAGCTAATCGCGATTGGGACTTCGGGGATACAGCTGCCAGCTGACGCCTTGCAGCTTTGCAACGAATCGATGCCTTCGGTTCTAGGAGAACATTGGCTTCGCCGCAGCGCAGAGGCCTGCAATGTCCACGTTAGTGGAGTTCATCGAATGTTCCGGCAAGCGGGTACCCGGACTTCGCTTCCCGGGCTTGTTCGATTCTGCCTGTGCAATCAACTGTCACTTGCACAGATGGCTCTTGGCAAAGTTGAGTATCGGTCTTGCAATGCCCCGAGCTTACATCGCACAGGGAAATATGACGCCGTCAATCCTAAACGCATCCGAAACGAGGTGCAGAAATCGATTGCAGCGGGCGGCGTCCGAAGCTTGCGAGACTTGGCACGAAAGCTCCATCACGACCCCAAAACACTTGAAATGGCCGTTCCCGACCTGATACCAGCCCTAAAGCTCGCCAACGCAGCATTTTCTGTCGCAGAAGCCAATATTGCCGCTGCGAAAGAAGAAGATAAGTGCCGCAAGACTATTGCAGCACTCCTCCGAAAGGGTCTAACCCTAACTCTCCGCAACGTGAGAGAACATACCGGACAAACTTGGCACTCGTCTAGCAGGAAGGCCAAAGTGTTCCTGGCGATGCGGGAGCGATATATCCATCACTGAAGTGCACTCACGAGAAGGAAATAATAATTTATGAGGGACAAAGTAAAGTAATTCGCTGGATTTCACGCAGTAAAGTAAAAGGGCCGAATCGTCCAGCGAATCACTTAAGCTGACACACCGGGTGGGCCTATGGTTATGCTGAGGATGGTGACCAAGGCGGGATTCGAACCCGAACCGGACCTCTCTCGGCTAGCGATATCGCCTGTCCGTTTGCCTTTCGACTTTCAGCGCGCCTCCAGAACTGCCGCTACAGCCCCGCGCCTCTTGGTCACCATCCCCAGAATGCCAAAAAGCCCGCTGGGCGAACCATGCGGGCTTGCGTCATTCTTCTTCCACACGCGCCTGCATAAACCGGCGCTMTTGGACGGTCCGCTCACCCATATGCCGGCGCGGGTTGCCACACATCCAGCAGCTGCACAGCGTCGGCGTCCACACGGCGCGGCCGATCTCTCGTTCGTTGCGCAGCCCGCAGAGGTAGTTGCGCCGATACACCTTCAGCCGTGCGACTTGCGCGCGGCGGTACGCCCTTCCTTTCGTCATCTCGACTCCTTTCCGTAGGCCGGAGACGCGAAAGCCCGCTCAAGGCGGGCTCTGGGGACAACTGCTGCGAGTGTGGGCAGATATTAGGCCTACTGTCCCAGAAACTCAAGCTGCTTGTAAGGAATCGCCCTCGATCACGCCGTGGGCACGGAAACTGGTGGTCAGCGTCTCGTCCGCCCGCTTCTCCAACGCGGCCAGGTGGGCGACCAGTACCTTATTCGCCCGCTCGTACGTGCTCTTGCTCCCGCCGCACTCGGCCGCGATCTGCCGGAACGAGAAATCCTGATCCGCCCTCTCCCGCCCGGCGTACCTGCGCCAGACCAGCGCCAGCAAGGCCATGTCGTTTCCCACGCCAATCAGGCTCTGGTAGTACCCGGCCAAGCCGCGCACACCAGCGGCGCGCTCGAGCTGGTAGGCATACCGCGCCCAGATGACGTTGCGCTCATGTTCAGCCCGATGTCGGTCGTCAGCGCGGTCTTGCCCATCGACGGGCGGCCGGCCACGATGACCAGATTGCCTTGGCGCAGCCCGCCGTTGAGCGCCGTATCCAGGGAATTGAGCCCGGTGGGAATCGCCATCTCGCCGGAGCCGCGGGCGCGCGCGTCGACCGAATCGCAGAACTCGGCCAGCAGCTCGCGCAGCAGTGCGCGGTCGCGGACGATCTCGGCGTAGCGGGCGATATTCGCGGCGCTGGGCGTGCGGTGAGCCAGCTCGGTCAGGTAGCCCAGGCCACCGGCGCGATCGGCGTGGCCCTGCCCTTGCTGCGCCTCGAAGACCGTCACCACGTCGGCCGGGCGGTTGCCCATCGGTTGCCCATCCCATCGGCCGCGCCGAAGGTGTCAGGCCTGTCCACCCGCAAGAACTGGAAAGCGCGCTGCACCGACAAGATGGCGCTGATCCGCTTCGTGGCCGCGCACCCCGAGCACCAGCACCTGCTGGAGGTCAACCAATCCGCGCTCAACCAGCTGGCCAAGGCCCAGAAGGACGCCATGCGCATCGAGGGCGTCGAGGCCTACCCGGACGAGGTCATGTCCGCGCGCGCTGCCCAAATCCCAAACCGCCACCACCGCTCGACACCGAAATGGTTCGGATCAACCACATCAACACCCGCAACGAGAAGCACGGCGACGACAACGTGCTCAACGAGGCCAAGGTCAACAAGCTCTCTTTCGACTTCCAGGAAGGCGGCACCGTATTCGTCAACTTCCGCGTGCAGGCCCACCCGGACAAGAAGACCACCGCTCGCATTCTCCAGCTGCTTGGCCAGGAAGTGAAACTTGGAGCAATATCTCTAAGATGCGAATATTTTGTTAACGGCAGCTGCGACCGCACGCATCTCTTCGGTTGACGAGTCAATGGAGGTAGCGGCTTCGCCTTCCAGATCCGTCTCTACGAACTCCATCGGCGCCGCGCCTACGAAAGTTACTTAGCCTTTTCGCATTTTTCCAGTCACAGAAGCCTCCATTTTCTTCCCGCATTCTCCCACCATCTTGCGTAACCGCTTTGGTAACGTGACAGTGCCCCTCAAGCAAGTGCGCCCCGCCGGGCGCACCAAAAATAGTGCCGCGGAGGCAGCACAAAGAGCATGTGAGAGAAGCGCATGCACGCGAGCATTCCGCAGGACTGCCCGCACCACTGCGCAAGTAAGCCCTTGTCACATACCGTTGGACTGTCTTTAGAACTTGTGGCGAATACCCGCGGCGACACCGAGCATATTGCTTTGACCGCTGGCTAGCGTGTAGCTATTGCCAAGGGAAAGGCTGTTAGCAAAGCCAATCATCGGGGAATCCAGTCCCAGACCCGCATTCTTTGAATATGCCGTGGTCAGGTAGACATCAGTCCGCTTGGAAAGCGTGTAGTCCGCGATAAAGGCAACTTGCCATGGGT